>PEAC01000042.1 GCA_002753305.1 Nitrospirae bacterium MYbin6 | reverse complement strand
TTGCCTTAAATGCCGATGCATATTTCGTCTTCATAGTATCCTTGGACCTCCATCTTTCTGCTCTTACTGTAACTTAACATGTTGTCCAGTTTTTGGGGTCCATTATAGGCTACGGCGTTGCGCTCGTCATTGATCGAGTCGATAGAGCTGGTCTCCGTCCAGAGCAGCATAAAACTGAGCATTGAGCGCTTCGGATTCAACACGCACGATAAAATTAAGGTATTCCCAATGTTTCAGACGACAGAAGTGGAGGTAATAGATTAAAATAGTATGCATGGGGTTGGAGGCAGAGGCACTGCCCCCTCCCCCAAATACCCAAAGGAGGAGCCGTTGAAATGACAACTACAATTCCCGCTAAAGACCTTAAACTCGGCATGTATGTAAAAATCTCCGAGGCCTGGCTAAAGCACCCGTTTATGAGAAACGAGCTGATTATTACAAGCGCTGACCAGATCAGGCAGATTCTCGGCCACGGTATCAAGACCGTTACCATAGACCCCGCCAGGTCTGTGTTGTCTATGGAAAATCTTGAGAACATCAGCCACTCCGATAAGGACCTGACCCCTCCAGAACATTGGAACCCGGAAAAACACATGTCGGACGACCTCAAAGAGGCCGTAAGAGACACAAAAATGTCTCACGAGGACAAGGCAAAACGGGTATATAAGTCATCCCTGCAGATGATGGGAAGGCTGCTCGACAGCCCGACGGCAGATAACATTAAGATTTCTAAAGAGGCAGTAGCCGATCTTGTAGATATGATTCTGCGGGAACCGGAGACCGCTGGCTATTTATTGAACATAACCTTTCACGACTTCTACACCTATACACACTCCGTAAACGTCGGGATTCTCTCAATTATGGTGTCTAAGGAGATATTCAAAAACTCCGACGCCCACGACATGCACGAATTAGGAGCGGGATTCTTCCTTCACGACATAGGTAAAACAAAAGTCCCGCCGGAGATAATAAACAAACCCGGACGCCTCACCGATGACGAGATGTTTAAGATGCGAACACACCCATACCAGGGATACAAGATTCTTGAGAAGGCCAACCAGTTGAGCGAAGAGTGTAAGATTATCGTAATGCAGCACCATGAGCGTGAGGACGGCACAGGCTATCCGCGCAGACTGCGCCTGGACGAGATCCATCCATACGGCAAGATAGGCTGCATCTCGGACGTGTTTGACGCCCTGACGGCCGAGCGCTCCTACAAGCAGGCCCTCACCCCATATGAGGCCCTCAAGCTGATGAAGGAGCAGATGATAAACCACTTTCAGGAGGAGATCTTCACGAAGTTCGTGTTGCTCTTCAGTAGGTGAATTCCCAATATATCACGGAGAGAGATGATGCGCTTTAAACTTTGGCAGAGAATTTTCTTAAGCCTCCTTATCCCGACATTGATAACCGTTGCCATATTTCTATACCAAATCGATAAGTATAAGATGATCTTTCAGCAGATAACCCTGCTTGAGGCTGCCGACGACATAAGCATGACACTGCTTGAGCTAAGGAGATACGAAAAAAACATCCTCCTGTTCCACGAGGAGCTAAACACCATACTATTCTATGAAAACCTCAGGAATTTAAAACGTAAGGTGTTAAGCATAGAAACAGAACTAATAGGCACAATAGGCAGGGACGATTACACGGAGTTTCAAAAGAAACTATCCGAATATGAGGCCGCTGCAAATCAGTTGATAGATGATACCACTACGGACAGGAAAGCCGCCATAACAAAGAACATGCGTGGTTACGCAAGGAATATCGAGAAAATACTTTATGATTTCAAGATTCAGCAACGCAGGAAAATAGAGGTATCCATCTCTGAGATAAAACACTACCTGGCCATATCCATAGTATTATTGGTTGCCGCCGCTACAACGATAGGTTATTTATTGTCGAAAAAGGTCATAACCGTCATCAAGAAAATGGAAAAGTCATTTGCAAAACTCTCAAAGGGAGAGTTTGAAAAGATCTACGACGTCGAAGCCCCCGATGAGATTATAACATTAATAGACGTCTATAACCATACAATAACAAGAGTTAAGGAGTATAAGACCGAACTCGATAAAACCCTCAACTCCCTCGAAGCGGCAAACAGAGAACTCATCGAAAAACAAGAGACCCTCGTCGAGTCAAAAAAGGCCTCCGCCATGAGACTGATTGCCTCGGAAATCGCCCACGAGATAAACAATCCCCTGTCCTCTGCCACCCTGATGCTTGGCATGTTTTACGAAGAAATAGATGATACCGACTCAAGAAAGGAAGATATCAGGTTCATATTAAAGGAAATCCACCGCTGCCAGGACGTAATACGAAAACTAACCGACTACGCAAGAAAAGAGCCGCTGAACCTGACAGATGTAAATATCATTGAGTTAATCAACGAGATAGCCGACATGGCGCTAAGGCAAAACGCAGGGAAGGCCGTCTGCCTGACTACGTCAATAATTGATGTGCCGGAGAGAATCTCAATAGACCGTTCGCTTATATATAACGCCCTGTTGAATATCCTGTCAAACGCCTTCGAGGCAACACACCCTGGCAACAGCATAGAGATAAGCGCCTATGCCGAGAATGGCTACGCCGTAATAACCATACATAACAACGGCGATGCTATACCACAAGGGAATATCCAACGCATATTCGAGCCGTTTTTTACGACAAAAAAAGAACGCGGAGGAAGCGGCCTCGGCCTTGCAATCACAAGGAAAATTATAGAAAGCCACCATGGACTGGTAACAGTGTCAAGCGCTCCCACCTCAGGGACAACATTTACAATAAAGCTGCCTACCGGCTTATCCGACAGAATCGAGGACACGGCCAGTGCATTGGGAGTAGAGTTATGATAAGAATCCTTGTAGTAGACGATGAGATAGGGATTTGCCGCTCCCTGGAGATGCTGTTTAAGAAGGAGGGTTACGAGGTTGCAACGGCCCATACCGGTTCCGTGGCAATCTCCATGATAACGGAACGAGATTTCGAGATCATATTTACCGACCTGAAACTCCCCGACTCTAGCGGTCTTGATATAATCAAACACGCGAAAAACCGCCTTCCCTCGTGCCAGATAATCGTAATAACCGGTTTCGCAAGCATAGAGACGGCAGTTGAGGCCATAAAAAGCGGCGCCTATGACTACCTTACCAAACCCCTTTCAATCGACAAGGTAAGAATCATATGCAAAAACGCGATCGAAAAAATAACCCTTACGGACGAAATCAACCACCTCAGGCAGGAACTCTACCACTCCTTCGGGTTTAAAAACATCGTCGGTAAAAGCCGGCTCATTCAGGATGTGTTTAAGATAATCCGCCAAACCGCGGCAAGCGACAGCAACGTCCTGATAACCGGAGAGTCGGGCACGGGGAAGGAACTCGTCGCGCGTGCCATCCACTATAACTCTCATAGGCGGGATAACCACTTTGTCGCGGTAAACTGCGGGGCAATCGCGCGCGAACTCATCGAGGCGGAGCTTTTTGGCTACGTAAAAGGCGCATTCACGGGCGCGGTAAGGGATAAGACCGGTTTTCTGGAACTTTCCTCGGGCGGAACGCTTTTTCTTGATGAAATAGGTGAGACCACCCCGGACTTTCAGGTAAAACTCCTGAGGGTCTTACAGGAGGGGGAATTCAACAAAGTCGGAAGCCCACATATTACAAAGATAAACACCAGGGTAATAGCGGCAACGAACCGCAACCTTCAGAGGGCGATGTCCGAGGGCACCTTCAGAGAGGACTTGTTTTACAGGTTAAACGTTATCTCGGTTCAGATACCGCCGCTTAGACAAAGGCGGGAGGACATACCCCTCCTTGCCGTACACTTTCTCTCTAAGTATGCCGAAAAACGCGCCGACAAGAAGATAACTGAACTCTCCGCCGAGGCCATCGACACGCTGGCAAGCTATGACTTCCCGGGCAATGTCAGAGAGCTGGAAAATGCCATAGAGTACTGCGTAACCTTCGCCCAGGGGACAGTTGTCACAGTAGAAGACCTTCCGAAATCGATAAAGGGCACGAAGATAAAGACTGTCGTACCGGTCGAATCGGCAAAACCGCTGAAGACCGCCCTCTATGAGTTCGAAAAAACCCTGCTGAGTGCGGCATTAAAAGAAAGCGGTGGCAACATATCCCACGCGGCAAGACTCCTCGACATCCACCGCCAAAGCCTCCAGCAAAAGATCAAGGATTTTAATATAAATATCGACCAGTATAAAGGATAGTTAGTGAATACTATCAGCATGTGGCCCCCACACCCTAACCTGCAATAAATCCTTGCATGCAAGAATAACTGCAAGATCGGGTAAAAACAGGAAAGACACACCAATTCCCATTGTTCGTGATTACCGGTGCAAGAAACGGCTCCAGTGTGCAATTAATCATTGCATCTGATTAACCGCCAAATCGCCATATTCCAGCGAAATAAGCCATTTAGCTGTCTGGCACGATTCTTGAACCTACTAAAAGCAAGAAACGAAAACAAATTTACCAACAAACCATAGGAGGTCGTTATGAGTAAAGAAATAGCCGTAATACTATATCCGGGGCTCAGCTATAAGGAGTCTATCGCCTACGCAAGCAAAACGGCAAGTGAAACCAACTCGACACTGTCGTTAATAGGTATCATCCCAGAGTTCAGCGCATCCGAAAGAACGGGCATCAGCATGTACGAGTTTGGCCCTATCGGCAACCTGACAGAGAGTGTTGAAAGAGAGTCAAGAAAGTTCTTCGACATAGTAAAGGAGCATTGCAAGGCACTGGATATCACCTCTGAGTTCAGTATCTACAGAGGAAGCATCGAAGACGTCATCGACCACGTCAGGGAAAACAACCACAACATGGAACTTATCGTAGTCCCTACGCCGTCAAAGACACTCACCAAGATAGTGTCATCGGGGAAGAAGAACTTAAGCCCCGCCGCTCAGGCCTCAGAGTGCATGGTTGTCTTAGTGCTGGATTAGTTCACAAATAACCCCCCCACGCTGCCGGAAAGTTCAACCGGCAGCGTCTCCGTATCCGGCAATATTTGACATAAACCGCCAGAGTAAGTTATTTTGTATAACTATTATGGGCTTAAAGCTATGGCAAAGAATTATTATCAACATGATATTTCCCATAGCCATATCTTTGGCCCTGATTTATGTCGAACTGCGAAACGTCGGCAAGATACACCAAAGTTTCAACATTGTCGAGGTTGTCGATGACATAAACCTGCTATTGCTTGAGTTGAGGCGCTACGAAAAAAATATCCTCCTGTTAATAGAAGAAAAAGAAAACCTGAAACTCTTTCACGACACCATCGGGGCACTCAGGGTTAAGGCCGCATCCATTGAGAATGAAATCGTACTGAGGACAAATACTGCCTACTACTTTAATATGATGAAAAATATCGACCTCTATGAAGACACCTTCGATTCCCTCGTCTCAACTATAGAGAAAAAACACCGCCTTATGGAGGGGATAAGACCCCTGGGCAGAGAGATAGAAAATAAATCCTCTGATAAAAACATGGCCCTCATACTTAGAAAATACGAAAAGAACTACTTTTTATTCAAAGAAAAAAAGGCCATGGACGAGGTCTTTGACATATCGGGGACAATGATTGACTCCAACCCGGCTATTAAACAAGCGATCGAGCCATACTTAAAGGCTTTTAAGGACATCGTCGCCAATGACGCCTCACAAAACACCACGCTTCAGCAAATGAGGACCTGTGCAAGAGAAATAGAGAAATATACTACCGGGTTTTCCCATAAAGAACGCACCCACGTCAACACCGTCATGATAAACGGCGAGAGGGCCTTCCTCTATGCCGCCTTGTTTATAATCTTCAGCACCATCGCTATCGGTTACATGGTCTCACAGAACATGATCCGGGTTATGAGAGAAATGGAACACGCCTTCGACAAAATAAGCGAAGACTCATTCACACATCTTGTAAAGACCGATGGCCCCGATGAGATTAAATCCTTCATCGGAGCGTATAACCGCATCGTCTCCAAGCTCAACTATAATCTTAAGGATACTACTAATAAAATCACCGCCGCCGACAGGGAGCTATTACAAAAACAAACCGAAATCACGGCAAAAAACTCCGCAATTCGGGCCATGTCGGCAGAAATCCTCACTATGGTGCAGGAAAAACCGCTAACCCTGGTGCAAACCCCAATCAGATCTCTGGTGCTGGACGCCATAGCCGCCTCATCCTATACCCCGCGCGGCGTGTCCATCTCGTCAAACATAGAGCTTCTGCCGGATATGCTCCCCATAGACGCCCCAATAATCCGCCTTGCCCTGGTTAATGTCATCAAAAACGCCTTGCGCTTTACCCCATACGGCGGGAAGGTAATAGTAACCGGTAAGGTGGAGGACTCACACGCCGCCATATACGTCTGCGACACGGGGACTGGTATCCCCGGCGACATCGTAGAGAAGATCTATGACCCGTTCTTTACAACATACGAAGGCGCCCCGGGCCTTGGCCTCACTATCGCAAGGGCCGCCATTGAACGCCACGGCGGCACTATCGCCGTCGACCAAACCCTGCCAGGGGACGGCACAACAATCAAAATCCTCCTCCCCCTGCCCTACTCCACATTGGAAGCTAAAGTGCAGTAAATTATTGCATGCAATCAAGCCGCATGATCCCCTTAGCCATCCATGCCGCATACACAGATAACCACATAGTTCAGCGCTATAACCACCCCGCGACACAGTTTTAGGTGCAATAATTCATTGCACCTAATATGCCTACGTTACCATAACTTCCTGTAATATAAGGATAATTAAGCTGGCACGCTTCTTGTAACTATACCTGCATAAAGCGAACTGGCTTAGAAGTAAAAACAAATAAAAAGGCAAGACAAAAGGAGGTGGCACAGATGGAAAACTTATTCGCATGGATAACCGAGCTGAACAAGACAGACCACATGGGGTTTGCAATCCTGACGGTGGTAACAATGGCAGGGATAGGCGTAGCGTTAGGCTCTACAATCGAGTTATTTTTTAAGCTGATCGGCGTCAAGACAAACAAGATAGAAATACACCACTAGAATATAACCGGACTTTTTAAAGGAGGAGTAAACAGATGGAGATATACTTACCAATAGCAGGTGTGGAGATAATGGCATGGCAGTTAGTACTGTTGGGTCTGACAGTAGGCGTAATAGGCGGTTTTTTCGGAGTAGGCGGCGCATTTATGGTAACACCGGCATTAAACGTATTCGGATTCCCGATGGCATACGCAATAGGCACAGACATGGCCCATATAGCGGGGAAATCGATAGTGGCCACAATGAAGCACAGGAAGTTGGGCAATGTGGACCTTAAGCTGGGTTTGATTATGGTGATATTTACGGCAATAGGGATAGAGGGCGGGGCAACCCTCATAATGTACCTGGAGAAGATTGGGCGCGTAGGGCCGATTGTCAGGATAACATACATGGTGCTGCTGTTTGGCCTCGGTACTTACATGCTGCAGGAATATTTCAAACTTAACAGCGCGAGCAAGGCTCAGGGCAAGGACATAAAGGACGCCGGCGTGTCTGCCCTTGCGAAGAAGATGCATAATCTTCAGTTATGGCCGATGATACACCTGAAGACATCAGGGCTGACCGTATCGTTGTGGGTAATAGGTGGAGTAGCAATTCTTACCGGATTTCTGGCAGGATTTTTAGGAGTAGGCGGCGGTTTCATAAGGATGCCCTCGTTGATATACCTTATCGGCTGTCCAACGACCGTAGCAGTTGGCACAGACCTGTTTGAAGTAATGATCTCAGGAGCATATGGCGCGTTTACATACGCGATGAAGGCAAGGGTAGAGCTGGTAGCGGCAGTGGTAATGCTCGTTGGTGCGGCAGTTGGAGCACAGTTTGGAACGACGGCAACCAAGTACGTGAAGGGCCTTATAATCAGGCTATACTTCTCGGTAACGATGCTGCTGGCCGGTGTGTCGGTTATCTTTAAGCATGTAGCATCCAGCTATAAGAACGACTATGAACCGCTGCTCTCAACATGGGTAAAGACAACGACGGGTTTACAGTCTAAAGTCGAGATAAAAGACTGGATAGTGTTAAACAAGGCAGCCGTAAAGACATGGATAGCCACACAGTCCGACGCGATGCAATCGGCGTATGCCCTTGAGAAGGTATGGAACAGCTACTCAGGGTATCTGATGCTGGGTTCGGCGTGTGCGTTAAGCCTGATAATAATTGTTCAAATGGTACAGGGGATAATCAAGGAAAAGAAGGCTGCACAAGTGAGCAAGGCAATTGGGCAGGAAGTATAAGGCGGCCTGAGGAGGAGGACTAAACGTGAAACCCGTGAAATCGAATGAGGAAATGAACATGAGCGACAACCCGGCAACAGTAACAGTGATAGTATATCCGGGTTTCACGTACAAAGACTCAATAACCTACGCAAGTGAAGCGGCAAGGATGCTGGACTCAGTTCTCAACATAAGGGGAGTTGTACCGGCATTTGGCATCACAGAAAGAGCGGCCCTCTCAATGTACGAGTTCGGACCGCACAACAAAGTAGAGGCACAGGCAATACGAGAGGCGGAGGCATTTTTCGATAGTGTAAAGGGGTTTTGTAAGTTAAACGGGATAGAGGCGGAGTTCACAAGAGGCACTGGCACCATAGAGGACGCCATAGAGGAGATAGAGGCCGAAGCACCTGGCACTAATATGATAATAATAGTCCCGATGCCAACAAATAACATGACCCACATAGCATATAGCGACGAAAGGGACTACAGGCTCGAAAAGACAAATCATGCGCCACATAACAACTGCAACGTGGTACTCGTAATTTAAACCGTAATCGGCATGGGGCGAGGCAGCTACCATATACGGGCCCCGGTGGAGAGTGGATATACACTTCTCCGCCGGCCCGTTATTTATTGTTTGCAACGTATCCCCTCATAAAGCAACACGATAAAGCCGATACAAGCCTGCATAGCCATCAAGATAAATATAAAATCTATGGCCTTGACATGCCTCGGATGCCCGTAAAAGATTAACGTAATCAGAAGGAAATCCAGAAACAATATGGCAAATGACGCTGGGACATCGACATAAACACCCTTTGTAAGCACGTAAGACAAAAATAAATACACAATAAAGACATAGATAAGAAGCGTACTGCTTGGCATGAGTCTCATTAAATTTACGAAAAATAAGGCCAATACCGGAGGTAATTGTAATTTAAACAGCACCACAGCGGCTACAACCAGTGCCCATGCAAGGTAAATAACCATTATTATAGACAAAAAATTCTTAATATACGTAACGGCCTTAATCCTGCCTTCTTTGTCAAAGAACCTGAGGGTACTCATGGCCATCGCGTACAGGAGAAACAGCATGGCCGTCTTAAAGAAAAAGAAACCGTTAAAGCCCGAGTTCACCTTGTTAATAAATATAGATGGCAGGAGGCCGTGGTGGTTCAGATAAAACATGGCGACTTTCAGTGGGCCGGGGAGGGATTTAATCTCCGGCCTTTCATAAAAGGCGTCGAGTGGTTTAGCGTGCCACTGGCCGTCTTTTGATACCATGCTGTTTGTCTCAAGCAGGAGCTGCCCGCCCTCTGTGGAGATAAACACAGGCCGCCCTTCATTGACGCTGGCAAATGCCGACCACGAAAGAATAATGGCCGACACGCCTATGGCAAAGGCCGCAATCTGCGAAGGATTAAGCGCCTTGCGTTTGAACAAATACAAAAAATAGAGGAAAGTCAGAGCCGGCGTTAAAATCAGTGTACCCTTGACCAGAATCCCTGCCCCCATAACGGCGCCAAGGACTGCCGCAGCCATCGCCGTCTTGTTCTTTTCCCAAAAAATGAACGCAAAGACAATCAGAAAGGCGCAGAACATAATAAGCGGCTCTGTCAGCAGTTCATCCTGCATCATGTGGATATATACATATGTACTCATCAATATGCCACCCGATATAACACCCGCTAAAAGGCCGGTACGCCGCCAGTAGACAAATCCGATATAAGGCAGGAATGCGGCCACTACTATCACAAGAAACACCTGTGAAACCCTGGCTACCCTTGGTGATACGCCAAATATTTTATATAATATGCCGAGGAAAACCGGATAACCAGGCGTCCTGTAGAAGTTATACCTGCCGCCGCGGGCTCCGAGATTGATGAAATTCTCATAGCCTTTTAATCCGGCATCGCCAAATACCTGGTCGCCGCTCTGTGTGAATTTATAAAACTCGAAAGGCTCTATAGCGCCGAATTTGAGGCCATGTCCGGCGGCAAAATTAGCGGCCATTGACTGATATTCCCAGGTATCCCACCCAAAGCGCGCGGAATCGCTAAACTCAATCCCACTAGTCTTAAAATAAATATAGCTGCCTACAGAATAAGCCCCAGTCAGAAGCACACAAAGCAGTATAACTGCGGTAGTTTCCTTTAGTTTGGCTAATCCTGCCAAAATTGCCATGAGTTTGATTTTATGTCCTTTCAGAGTGTTTTGTCAAATTACAGGCAAAGACGGCAGAAACACTATCCACCGTCAAAAAAATGCCACTGCTGTCATGTTTCCTTACAGTTATTTGCCCTTTTTTCGGGTTGCAGCGCTTGGCTAATTTTAATAACTCCCTGTTTTTACATGATATATTGCTTATTGACAGAAATATGCGGTTGTGCGTTATATCTGGCATCGTTCTTGCTTATATATAATTGTTTTGGTTCTCAGCAGAAAGGAGGCCTGATAGGCATGGAACTCAAAACTGATGATAGTACGCATAACGATATGGGTGTGAATGATATGGGTTTGAACGATAGTCGTTCTAAAGATGTGGATTTGGATAGATTGATCAGGTGGGTGCTGTTGTTTTCGTTCATTTATTTCGGCGCGTCACTAGTGCTTAAGTAAGAACGCCGAAAGCACAGGCTGAATCTCTCTTTCCTGAAAGCAGCTTGGGATGGGGTACAGGACAAATTGAGGCGCTGCCTTGGTGAATCGATTTGTTACGACATACATGTGTATCCCATCCCTGCTCCTCCCAATTTAAATATATCGGCACTATACTCCCAGGTATGCCTGTCTTACTCGTGGGTTTTCTATCAGCTCCGCCCCGGTTCCATCAAGGGTAATCTCTCCATTTTCCATCACACAGCCATAGCCTGCCGCCTGAAGGGCCATGTATGCGTTCTGCTCTACCAGCAAAATCGTTACCCCGTGCTTGTTTATTTCGTCTATTATACCGAATATCTCATCGGCCAGCACAGGGGAAAGTCCCATCGACGGCTCATCAAGGAGTATCATATCCCCCCTGGACATCAGCGCACGCCCTATGGCCAGCATTTGTTGCTCCCCCCCGGATAGTGTGCCGGATAACTGCCCCATGCGCTCCCCAAGGCGCGGAAATAGCTCTACTACGTGGTCATAATCCTTCTTTATGATTTCGAGGCCGTCCCTCCTGCACCATGTGCCAAGAGTCAGGTTTTCCCTTACCGTCAGGTTGCCAAATATCCCCCTACCCTCCGGCACATGCGTTATCCCCAGGGAGACTAGCTTATGCGCCGCAACATCCTTTAGATTTATCCCCTTATAACAGATCTCCCCTTCATAGGGAATCATACCCGATACCGCGCGTAAAAGCGACGATTTCCCCGCACCGTTGGCCCCAATCAGGGCCGCTATCTGCCCCTGCCGAACATTGAAAGATATCCCCCTCACCGCCCTGATATTCCCATAGCTTACCGCCAGGTTTTTTATCGATAACAATACCGGTACCTCCGAATGTCTTTGTTCAAATAGCTTTTCCATTGCCATTTTTACAATACGTCCTTATTGCCATTTATTTCGGCCTCGGCTGAGGGCTTGACAGGTTCGGCAGGTTTTGATATAATATTATCAGATGCGTTGCTCTGGCCTGTGCGCAAAGCGTTATTGCCCTGAGCGTCTTTTGGCGTAACGTATGGAAGTGGGCCAGACTGCTCAGGTTTGGCGATAGGTGATGCGCCCCTATCCCAGAGCAATGTTCTGTTCTTAGCATAATCATTTCTGAATATCCCCGCCGTAGTAATGCCATAATAATCATCTTCTTCACATGGCCTTAGTTCAATTACCGCTATCTTGTCTTTCCAGTTTTTCTTAATGAGCATTAGCCTGCTGCCTTCACTCATCCTTATTTCATCATAATTACTGGCAATGTCCTGAATAAAATCATCAGTTCCGGCATAGCCTGCTTTTTTAATTCCTTCAAGACGTTTACCTTTGTCTACGGTATCGATATGCAATCTGCCATATTTTTCATCCCCCTCTTCCAACCTGACCGGCGCGGCCTGCCTTCCTATAGCCTGAGCAATCTCAGGGGTTATCTGCCCGACATCGGTTGGGCCGTCCTTTGGCGTACGACAATTTTTTGTTGTCCCGGTGTTCGTTCTGAAATTTCCCCCTGATTTCCCAAGATACGCCTCTATCACCTTCTTGTCGTTCTTTATCTCATCCGGCACACCAGCGGCGATTGTTACTCCAAAATCCAGCACCTGAATCCTCTCACACAGCCCCATTATAAAACTCATATGATGCTCTATAACCATTACCGTAAGCCTGAACTCGTCCCTTAGCCGGTGGACAAGCTCCATCAGAATCCCGGTTTCCGTGGGGTTCATCCCTGCGGCGGGTTCATCCAACAGCAAGAGTTTTGGCCGCGTGGCAAGCGCCCTTACTATCTCAAGGCGGCGCCTCATGCCATAGGGCAGATTTTTGGCCAATTCCCTGGCATATCTGCCAATCTCAAACAGCTCAAGAAGACTATACGCGCGCTCTGTCACCTCTGCCTCACACTCGTTAAATCCCCTCGTGCGCAACATGGCAGCCGTTGCATTATAATCAACCGCGTTAAACATACCCACCCTCACGTTGTCCACCACGGTAAGCTCGTTAAACAACCTGATGTTCTGAAACGTGCGCGCTATGCCCAGTGAATTAATCTCATTCGGAGGCATACGGGTTATCTCAATGCCGTCAAACTTGACGCTCCCCCGTGTGGGCCTGTAGTTGCCTGAGATTAAATTAAACAGCGTAGTCTTCCCCGAACCATTCGGGCCGATGATGCCCATAATCCTGCCGGAACTCAATCTCAGATTAAAGTCCGACAAGGCACAAAGGCCTCCAAAATAGTGCGTCAACCCCTCGACAACTAAGATATCCCCGCCCTGGACGGTTCTCTCCGGCTCAATCGCCACAAAACATGGCTTTGCCGCAGAGACCTTTTTCTTGCGAGTGGCAGGCTTAAACCATCTGAACTCTGTATATCCAAATATCCCCTTCGGCCGGTAGATCATCAATAGCACAAGCAACAGCGGCATCACCACCATGCGCCACATCCCCAGCACCCTCAGGGCTTCAATCAATACAGTATAGATAACTGCCCCGGCAATCGACCCGGCAATTGACCCTACCCCGCCCAGGTAGACCATTATAAGGATCTCCGTCGATTTTAGTATGTCAAACGTCCGCGGTGAGATAAACTGTAACAGGTGCGCGTAAAGCCCTCCGGCCACTCCGGCAAAAAACGACGACACCACAAAGGCCAGCAGCTTGACTTTCCGCGTATCCACACCCATCGCCGCCCCGGCCATCTCGTCCTCTCTTACTGATAAAACGCCCCTGCCGATGTTGCTATATACGAAGTTCCTGATGGCCCATATCGATATGGCTGTCCACGCAAATACCCAAGGCAGAGTTGTAAGTTTCTCCATACCCAAAAACCCGCGCGGCCCGCCGACAAAGTCAATGTTTTCGAGGACGGACTTCACTATCATATTAAATGACAATGTGACGATTGCCAGATAATCCCCCCTCGTCTTAAACGACGGCACGGCCACGACAACGGCAGCCGCCGCGGCCATTACCCCACCGGCTATTATCGCAAATGGAAAACACCACATGCTGTACATAGAAGGAAACACCTTTACCGACAATATCGATGCCCCATACGCCCCCACCGCCATAAACCCCGCGTGCCCCACGGAAAACTCCCCCATATATCCATTGACGAGATTCAGACTCAGGGCAAGGATGATATTAATCCCGACATACATCGCAACCAGCTCCACATACTGGTCAATAAGCCCATAGCGGCTCACTACTATCGTGGCGAGAAAACCAACCCCGGCAAAGACAAACAGCAAATAGCGCCTCGACATCAGAGCATCCCAGTAGAGATTGAGCTTGTTAAGGGCCGCCCTCATACCTTTATTGTCTTTGGAACTCCAAGTATCCCATTCGGCCTGAAGACCAACAATATAAGCAGCAGTGTAAAGGCAACAAAATCCCTGTACGTCGAGGGCAGCGCCACAGTGGCCAGTGTCTCAACTGCCCCCAGGATGTACCCTCCAAGCATCGCCCCCCTGATATTTCCAATGCCCCCCACTACTGCGGCAATGAAGGCCTTCCAGCCTATCATTATCCCCATATATGGGTCTATAACTGGAAATGCCATCGCGTACATTGTCCCAGCGGCCCCGCCAAACCCCGCCCCTATCGCAAACGTCAGGGCCACTATCGTATTCACCGGTACTCCCATCAAAGGCAGCGTCTTTATATCCCACGACAGCGCCCTCATAGCCATCCCATAGCTCGTCTTTCTCACTATAAAATCCAACACTACCATCAACCCTATAGACAGTGCCACTATCAGTACCTGGATGGAGGACACCGTTAGGCCGCTAAAGTTCCAGTTCACAACGGGAAGTATCTCCGGGACATGCCGCGGATATGGACTAAGGGCAAGCGTGAAGTTCTCTATAAACACCCCTACCCCAAGGGCCGTGATAATCGCCGAGACCTTCGGGGCGTCCCGAAGCGGGCGGTACGCAAACCTCTCCACACCCACACCAAGGAGCGCCGTCCCTGCAACTGCCACCAGGATAACCGGCACAAACGGCATATGCAGCTTGCCCGCCGCTATAAAACACAAAAACGCCCCCACCATAAATATATCCCCGTGGGCAAAGTTTATCAGCGACAACACACCGTAGACCATCGTGTAACCGAGGGCTATTACGGCATAAATGCTCCCAAGCTGGAGCATGTTTAATAGCTGTTGAGAGATGTAGGCCATAGTCTTTATTGCTTATGCTGTTGAATCAGTTCTTTCATTAATACCCCTCTGGATTCCTGCTTTCGCAGGAATGACAGACAAGAATCTGAAAATGTACACCTGACAAGACAAAACAAATGCACTCCTGACAATATAGGGCAAACGTATACCTGAATATGTCATTCCTGCGAAAGCAGGAATCCAGTATATTATCACGAACTCTATTAAGGCTTAATATCGGCAAACCACTTAAACTCTCCGTCTTTTATCTGCAGGATGACTACGCTCTTTTCGGGGTCTCCTGAGCCTTCATGGAAGGTTATATTGCCGGTAACGCCCTGAAAGCCGGTTATTTTCTGAATCGCATTTTTTATGTCCTCTGAGGCAGGCTTAGCAGACTTTTTCATGGCCTCAAACAATATGCCAAATGAGTCATACGTGAGGGCGGCCACGTCGTCAGGGATGCTGCCATAGATGGCCTTATAGTCATCGACGAACTTCTTTACCCCTGGGGCCGTTGAATTCGCCGAGAAGTGGCTGCTAAAAAAGTACCCCTCGCAGTCCTTGCCACATAGGGCCAGCAGATCATGGCTTCCCCAGGCGTCACTGCCCAGAATCGGCACCTCTATGCCAAGCATCTTCGCCTGGCGCACCTGAAGCGGTACGTCACTATAGTATGTTGGGAGGAATATCAGCTCCGGGTTATCGTTTTTAATCTTCGTCATCTGGACGGTGAAGTCCTTGTTGCCGGCCGTATAGGTCTCAACCCCCGTGATGGTGCCGCCTTTTTCTTCAAGTGTACGCTTAAAGACCTCTGCCTGCCCCTTCAGTACCTCTGAGGTGACGTCATATAGCGTTGCCGCGCGTTTGGCCTTCAGGTGCCCCATCGCGAAGGCGGCCAGAACGCTGCCCTGAAAGGAGTCCATATAGCAGGCGCGAAACACATAGGACTTTTGTTTGCCCGTTCTGGGGTCTATTGTGGTCTTGGGGTTGGTTGACCAGGGGGAGATCATTGGGACTTTCGACGTCTCGGCAATCTCAGAGGCGGGGATTGCCCCGCTGCTGGCGTTTGGGCCTATTACGGCGATCACCTTATCGCGTGTGATAAGTTTTTGTGCCGCCGAGGCAGCCTGTTCTGCCCGCCCGGCCGAGTCCTCTACCTGGAGTTTTATTGTGTATTTTTTCCCCCCAATGTCGATGCCGCCAGCGGTGTTAACGGCCTTAACGGCCATTTCGGCGGCATTTTTACACGACGCACCGACGGCCGGTATGTCGCCGGTCAGCTCGGCTATCACGCCTATCTGTATCGTGTTTTCGTCGGCCTTTGTGCAGCCCAAAAGTAGCAGCGCAAGAATTAAGGCTGAACCATAGAGTCTTGGCATTTGTCCTCCATATAATATATTTTTTTTGGCAATCTGTTTAACGAATCATTTGCATGGCTCGGAAGTCTCGGGGAGCATAACATAAAACGCGGCGCCATTTTCCACGTTTTCAAAATAGAGCTTGCCGTCCATCTGATTTTCTATAAGTATCTTTGACAAATACAGGCCGACCCCGACACCGCTGCCCTGTTCTCTGGTAGTAAAATACGGCTCGAATATCCTGTTGGCAAGCCCCTCCGGCACGCCGCCACCGTCGTCCGTTATTTTCAGCATGGCCATAGTGTCATGGCGCGACAACTCTAACGTTATATTTCCTATCGTAGCTGCCTCCTGGACAGTATCGTTTTGGGTCAGCCGCAACGCCTTTTTCCTTGCAGTAATGGCGTCCATGGAGTTAAACATCAGATTCAGAACTACCTGGCGAAATTCGTTTATATAACCCGTCACAAAGAGAGCCTCTATGCCGGGGTGGATGATTTCCACATTAACCGACAGATTCCTTGTCTGGCCGTGAAGAAAGGAACAGGTCTCGCCAACCGCCTCAACGGCGTCAAACGGCCTTTTTTCCTTGTCCGGCTTGAACAGGTTTCTGTAACCGTTGATGACCTCGGACATGGAATTAATCTCTGCCATCGAATTAGAGACGAACTCGGACAGGTATTCATCGTTAAATTCTCCGAACTTATAGGAGTCCTCTACGTCCTGGATAATGAGGCCAAGGGCATTCAGGGGCTGCCTCCAATTATGGGCAATGGCGCGGAGCATCTCACCCATAGCGGAGAGTTTTGCCTGCTCGATGAGGATTTTCTCCTCCTGTCTTTTCCTTTCGGCCTCTTCGGCCTTTCTTCGCCACTCCTCCATCTTGTGCTTATATAAGGACATCTTAATCGTCACCATCAATTCCGTGTTGGTGCACGCCTTCAATAAATAACCAGACGGCTCTGTAAGTTGCGCCCTCTCAAGTATCTTCTCCCCTGAGTATGCGGTCATATATATGATTGGAATTGCATGGCGGTCTTTTATCTCTTTGGCGGCCTCGACACCGTCCATCTTGCCGCGCAGAACAATGTCCATCAGCACCAGAGCTGGCATGTCCCTGCCGGCGGCAAGAATCGCCTCTTCGCCCGTAGCGATTATGGACGTAACTGTGTACCCAAGGGCCTCGACCTTAGTCTTCAATCCGAGGGCTATTACGGCCTCATCCTCGACTATCTGTATCTTCGCGCCTTCCATCGCTATATCCTCTGATTATACAATAGTTCGCTGAATTTTATCCTGAACTCTGTCCCTGCGCCATTTTTTCCGCTTATTAACTCCATCGTCCCTCCAAGCTGGTGCCCTACAAGGGTCTTTACGAGTTGCAGTCCAAGGGATTTCGAGGTATTTATATCAAAATCCGCGGGGATTCCCATGCCATTGTCCCTGACAGACAGCTCGTACTCGCCATTGTCCTCTACGTGTAACCTTATTGATACCAGGGCATCCTCCCGGCCCTTTACAAATGCGTATTTCAGGGAATTCGACATCAGTTCATTTATAATCAGACCACACGGAATGGCCGTCTCAATATTTAACGAGATATTTGCTATGTCTATGTCAACGGTTAAGGCATAGTCCCCCTGTGTATAGGAAGACCGGAGGTTTTCCGTAAGCGCGCAGACATAGTCCTTGAAATCTATCCTGGACAGGTCTTTGGTCTGATAGAGCTTTTCGTGGATAAGCGCCATTGACTTGATTCGATTCTGCATCTCGTTAAATATCCCGACAATACTCTCGTCGCTTATTTGGCCGGACTGGAGGTAGATAAGGCTCGATATTATCTGCATGTTGTTCTTTACCCTGTGGTGAATTTCCTGCAGGAGGAGTGTTTTTTCGTCGAGGGACTTTTTGAGGGACTCAATCAGATTCACCTGCATGGTTATATCTCTGACAATTAAAGACGCCCCGGTAATTG
Organism: Nitrospirae bacterium MYbin6; assembly: GCA_002753305.1. Classification (GTDB taxonomy): domain Bacteria; phylum Nitrospirota; class Thermodesulfovibrionia; order Thermodesulfovibrionales; family Magnetobacteriaceae; genus Magnetominusculus. Next base: position 8,181 of record PEAC01000042.1, on the reverse strand, counting down.
TACCAGATGCCTTGTCGGCTATCGGAGTTACGGTAAGGGATACGTTTATACGTCTGCCGTCCTTTCTGATGTGGGCTGTTTCGTAATTTCTGATGTGTGCGGCCGAGCTTATCTCGTTTAGAATTTCCAGTGCCTCAGCAGCCCTATCCGGTGTAAAGAAGTTTTGTATGGATGAGGAAACTATTTCTCCCTTTGAGTAACCATATATATACTCTGCGCCATTGTTCCAATGAGTAATTCTTCCTTCAATATCAACGGCGACAACGGCATCGTCCAGGAGTTCGACTACATGGTCCAGGCGGCGGCAGGCTTCTTTTGCTTTTTTCCTTTCAAAAGTCCTTACGCTATGGAAAATCGGGGCTATCTGCATCACACCGGCGAGTATTAATACGGAGGACAAAAAGGCTACCGTTTCGGTTAAAATCCCTGGCAATTGAGAGATGTCCACGATATTTACAGAATATAAACCGGAAAGTGAAATCAACCTCCTGATTGCCATAACGGAGACACCAATGGCAATAAACACCCACGCACTGCTTCGGCCCGTAACCCCTATCAGCCTGAAACTCAGCACAGCCGCCGCCAGTTGAACAACACACGAGCTTATTAAGATAATCTTCAGATACATTTCCTACTTTTCCTGTTTCGGCACGCGCGGCAGTTTAATCTCAAAACAGGCGCCGCCCCCGGCTACTGGCCGGACGGCAATCTCCCCACCATGCTCACCAACTGCCTTCTTTACGCTGTAAAGGCCAAGCCCCGTTCCCTTCTTACTTCCCGGTGCCTGAAAATATACATCAAATATCTTGTCTTGATACTGCGATTCAATGCCGGGGCCGTCGTCAGTTACGGAGACGCATATCATTTTGCTGTCTTGCGCGGTCTCAACCTTTATAGAGGAGTTAGCGTATTTGGCGGCATTGCTTAAGAGGTTCTCAAGCATTGACTTAAGCAGATACGGGTCTGCCGTCAGGGTAAAGCCCTCATCGGCATGATAATCTCCGGGGGGTATTCCATTTATGCTCATGCATAGTCCACGGGCCTCTGCCATAGGAAGGCAGTTCATCGCTACAGAATATAGTATTGATGAGAAATCTACATCTACCGGATTAAACCTCCCAAGCGATGCCTTTTCCTTCAGGGATTTCGACGTATCTTCGATTATTTGCAGTATATCGGCCGAGGCGTTTTCAATGATGCGCAATATTTCATTTTTTGCCTCCTCGGTCGTGGCCTTTCCGGCTAAATACCTTCTCGTATAACCTTTAATAGCAAGCAGGGGGGTTTTTAAGTCATGAATGAGTACGGATACGAACTTATCCCGCTGGGCGTTGAATGCCTCCTCTGCCTGTATCCTCCGCGTGATGTCGTGAAAGGCTATAACCATGCCATAGCATATACCCAATTCATCCCTGATTGCGGCCGTACAGCCGGTGATATGATACTGCCTCCCGTCGAGTCTCGTCAGGACGTGGTTATTCCTTAATGTGTCTGAGTCCAGGTTATCCTTTGGTAGATTGTACCTCTCACCCTTATCACCGAGGGTGACGTTAAATATCTCGTCTGCGGCCCTGCCGATGGCCCTGCCGGCGTCCCAGCCGGTCATTTTCCGGGCGGCTTCATTCATGAAAATTACGCGGCCTAAGAGGTCGGTAGCTATGACTCCGTCTCCGATGCTGTTTATCGTCGTGGAGAGCCACTGTTGGCTTTCGCGTATGCGTTTTTCGAGTCTGTGTTTATAGACGGCCATCTCGATGTTTATGTGCAGTTCCTTGTCCTCGAAGGGTTTGAGCAGGTAACCGAATGGTTCGGTAATTTTAGCACGCTCAAGCATTTTCTCGTCCGCATAGGCGGTGAGATATATGACAGGTATATCATAATTCTTACGAATCTGGCTTGCGGCCTCAACCCCGTCTATTCCGTCTTGCAGCATTATATCCATGAGGACGAGGTCGGGGCAACGCTGCTCAATCTTCATAAAGGCCTCTTTGGCGGTAGGCACTGCCCCCGTTACCATATACCCGAGGTCCATGAGACACTTCTCTATGTCTTTGGCTATTATTATCTCGTCTTCTACGATTAATATCTTCGTCTTTGACATTTTTTTACGTTTATATTAATAATATCTAATAGGGGAGATTAAAAAAGAACGAGTGTTCCTTCTCAACGGCCTTTACCCTGTTTCTGCCCTTGTTTTTGGCGATATAGAGGGCATAGTCCGCCTTTTTTATAAAACCGGCAGGGTCTTCCTGCCTGACGTACTCGGAGACGCCAAAGCTGCAGGTTACTTTCCCGACATTTTTGTATTCGTAGTCCTGAATTTTTTCCCTCAGCTTCTCGGCTAGTTCCTTTGCACCGGCAACATTTGTCTCCGGGGTCAGAATCACAAACTCCTCTCCTCCGTAGCGGGCAAAAACATCTAATTTTCTGATATTTTCAGTTACTAACTTCGTGATTTCCTTTAATACGTAATCCCCTGCCTGATGTCCATATGTGTCGTTTACGGCCTTGAAATGGTCTATGTCAAAAATAATCAGCGACAGGTAGTTATTATATCGCAGTGCCCTTTCGATTTCCTTGTATAGCTCGTCCTCAAACTTTTTCCTGTTATAGATATTTGTCAGTGCGTCCTTAGTGGCCAGGTCCTGAAACATTTTCCTGTCGCACTCTATGAATGAGATATCGGTAAAGGTGACAAGATAACGTTTACGGCTTTGCAGTTCCGGTATGGGGTTAGCGTGAATGAGATAGGCCCTTGCCTCGCTCTTTAACTGGTCCTTTCCGGCCATATAGACGATATAGTCAGTTTTCCCACCGCTTATGGCCTCCTTTATCCACACGTTAAAAGATTTCCCCTTGTAAAAACTGTCTTCTTTGGCGACTACAAAGCGGTTCAGATTCTTGCCTTTACCGAGAAACTCATCAAGTGTCTCATATCCAAGAAAGCTCAGAAACGAGGAGTTCAGAAAATTAATCTCGTCTATATCGGTGATCATGATAAAGGTGGGGTTGTTGTCGAGAATAGTCCTGATAAATTCGTTTTTTGCCTCGATCTCTTTCTGATGTGAGACAGCCCTGGCCACTTTTACGAGAATATTGACAAGGTCGGCATTGTTGACGGGTTTCTTGATATATTTCTCGACGCCTAATTCTATGGCCTTCAGAAAATACTCCTCGTCGTTAAATGCCGAGGTAACGATAATCGGCGTGTCTTCGTTAATGGACTTTATCGCCGAGGACATCTCAATGCCATCCATGACGGGCATTCTTATGTCGGTGATAACAATATCTGGGCGTTCCTGTTTGAATGTCTCAAGGCCCTCTTTACCATTTGAGGCAAGATAGAGGTCTTTGATGCGCCTCTTGAGGAACCTTGCGATGCTGTCTCTGATAACATCTTCATCCTCGACATAGAGCACCCTTGTCCTCTGAAGATATGGGTCAATAATGTTTTGAAGTTCATCAGCCATAATAAGTAATCTATATTAACAAAACAATGTAGAAAAAAGATAAGTATAATATGTAAGACTTACAGATAGCCCTCAATAACAATGTCCGTACCCAGGGTCCGCGCCTTCATATCGAATACCTCATAGGGGCTGTCTATACCCCTGAACGACCTGGAGGAGACCGGCGAGTAAACACCCTTTCCTCCGATAATCTTCGGCGCTATGAAAAACACCACCTTATCGACAATCCCATCCTCAATAGCGTGCCCGGTAAGGGACGCCCCACCCTCTATCAGGACGGAGGTGATTTGTTGCCTTTGTCCCAGCTCACGCATCAGCCATTTCAGGTCAAGGCGGCAGCCATAGTGGATGAATTCGACGCCGGGGGGAAATCCCCGCGTATCGGCCTCTTGCGTGCAGATTATAGTCTGTGGCGGGGTCTTGAGGATTTCGTAGTCCCGCGGAGTCTGAAGGTATGGGTCAACGACGACGCGAACAGGGCTTTTAAGCCCACGTATCCGGGCGGTGAGACGCGGGTTGTCTGCCTTAACCGTGCCGATTGCGGTTAATACGGCATCGACGCTGCCCCGCAGCCTATGGACGTAGTGGCGCGATTTCTCACACGTAATCCACTTCGATTGTCCGTCCGGGGTTGCCATTTTCCCGTCTAATGTAATCGCGGCCTTTAGAGTAACAAACGGTATACCTCTAGTGGTAATAAATTTAACATAGGCCTCGTTGAGCCTTTTCGCATCGGCATGTAATATACCAACTTCGGTCTCAATGCCGGAGTTCTTGAGCATTTCAAGGCCCTTACCGGAGACAGCTGGGTTTGGGTCTGCCATAGCGGCAACGACCCGTTTAACCTTCGCCCTGACAATGGCGTCGACACAAGGGGGGGTGCGCTTGCCCGTATGGCAGCACGGCTCAAGGGAAACGAAAAGTGTAGCGCCTTGGGCCGCGGCCCCGGCCTTATTTAATACCAGTGCCTCGGCATGGAGAGAGCCGGCCTTGCGATGGTAGTCTTCGGCAATAATCCGCCCGTCCTTATATAATAGCGCCCCTACCATTGGATTGGGACTTGTCCTGCCGACAGCACGCCTGGCAAGCGTGAGACAGCGCCGCATCAGAGCAATTTCTTCCATCGGGTATATTATATATAAAATGAGGCGATGTTCTCTATGCCCACGCCCATCAGCCAGGCGTTAAAAAAATATTTTTTCGCTTCCGTGATATTGGTAGTAGTATTTTCAGATAATCTATGCTATAATCAGCATAATTTAGACGAGACCACAAAACGATCTAATGTAGATGTTGCACTATTTATCAGTCTGTAGAGTCCAACTATATTGCAACTACTGGGAGGTGATCGACAAAAGAGGCGCAAGAGCAATCGTATTACGTAGTAAAAAAATCAGAGTAGCAGAAATTATTAAGGAGGGAATTTTAATGAAAGGGTTAAAAGTGTTAGTATTAGCAGCCGTTGTATGTGCGCTCGCCGTATGTGTGCTGATGATTCCGGAAACGGCTATGGCTAAGACGAAAGAGTATGGAACCTTGAAAGAGGTAATTGAGGCGTATGACTCGTCAAGGTGTAAGCCTTGCCACGAACAAATCTACAAAGACTGGGAGAAAGCTGCCCATTCGATGCCGATAATGGGACCGTTTAACAAAACCCTCGGCACACTTCAGGATTACCTGAAACAGCGCAACCCTGAAAAGGGCGAGCTGAAAAAATCAAACGAAGTAACTAAGAGCATAAAAGAGTACATGATGCCGTGCTTCGTTTGCCACGTCCCACAATTAAAGGAGATGTCAGAGAAGGCAGCGCAGGAATTGGCCGACGCAGTATTAAAAGAGAACTATGATGTCCTTGAGAAGCTCCAGATTAACTGTATCGTATGCCACAACCAGATGGCAATAATCAGGACATTCAGAGACGGCAATCCAGAGCCTGATACGGTATATGGCAATAAGGACCTCGGAGGCGCACATGCCGACAAGGTATTTACAAAATCGAAGCGCCATGAGATGATAGAAGACGCGTCGTTTTGTGGACAGTGCCACCAGGGACCAAATATCCTGCACTCGGCAGAGCCAATCTGGTGCGTGTCGAATCTTGATAGCTGGCTTCAGAGCTACATTCCAAACGGAGGGGACAAAAACTGCCAGGACTGCCACATGAGAGAGCCAGGCACGGGACACAGATTCCCACCGAACTACCAGGACCACAAGTATGAGCTTGACAGGTTGAAAAAGCACATAAAATTTGAGGCTTCGGCAATGGCCTACACGCAGCAGATAAAAGTACCTGAACTCATATCTACTCCGATGGTCGTCATTAAGACAAAGACATGGTCAGAGGGCATTGGACACAGATTCACAGATGGTTGCCCATCACCTTCGCACTTCTTGTTAAAGGTAAAGGTAACAGCTAAAGATGGCAAAGAACTGTTCAATGAAACAAAGTACTACTTCCCGCAGAAAAAGCGCGGCGACTCAGTTAACACTGTAGTATTTGCTTCACTAAGAAAGCTGTCGCTTATGAGAGACACGGCACTGCAGCCGTTTAAGACCAACGAAGAGACTTTTGAGGTAAAACTGCCTAAGGAAGTTGAGGACGCCACGGTTGAGGCATCCCTTATACTAGTCATAGAGCCAGGCGTGAAGGAATCCATCTATGACCTCGGCAGTTTCAAGAAGTTCGTAAGCACAAAAGGCCGCAAGCAGTAGTAATTTAAGGATTTCTTAGATTAACCCCCGTCCGGTTATGCCTGACGGGGTTTTTTTTATTGGGTTTTGTTAGTAAATATTGTGCAATGTTATGTGCTTGTTACTTTCCCAATACAAGACGCAGGCCAATCTGCCCACCCTTGCAATCCGGCGTACCAGGCGCCCTGTAGGAACACCGTGTGTAGCGTGGGTCGTCGTCCCAGCCGCCGCCACGCCCCACATGGTCGATGCCATTTCCTTTGTATATGGGATTGTTTTTATCATGTTTGGAATATGCCTCTTCGCTATATATATCCTCCACCCACTCCCTGACATTGCCGCCCATATCATATATTCCCAATCCATTTGGTTTTTTCTGGCCAACTGGCTGCGTCTTTTTATTTAAATTATCCCAAAACCACGCATAGTCCTTTTCCTCGGCATCATCGCTTGTACCGGCATATTTCTCCTTCTTCCCTCCGCTTCTACATGCGTACTCCCACTCTGCCTCCGTAGGCAGACGATATTTCCTACCGGTTTTTTCGTTTAATTTCTTCAGAAACACCTGTACATCTTCCCAACTGATCTGCTCAACCGGGTACTTATCCCCCTTTTGATACATGGAAGGGTTCTCCCCCATTATCTCTTTCCATAGTCCCTGTGTTACCTCATATTTACCTATATTAAAATCCTTGACACAAACCTCATGCAGTGGCAGTTCGTTCTGGGTATCCTTGTCGAAATTATTGCCCATCACATAACAACCGCCCTTAACAACCACCAACTCAAGAGATACATCGTCCATTGCAGCCGCCATAGACGATAATAACAAAATCATAAATAACACCAATATAGTCTTCATTACTGCCACCCTCCGTATGCTGTCATATTTGCTGCCGGTAGTATAAAGATCTGTTGAATTGCTGTCAAGTTCACCAATTGCCATGTCAAAAGTAAGTTATAAATTAAACACAAACACATGAGGCTTGTGGGGAGCTTTCATTTTTTAGATATTTTTTTAAATAACCACCTTGCCAGAATATATAATTAATGTTATTATAACCATAAGGTGGCAGGCGCTGTTTAATTGAATGGATACAGGACTATGAATGAGTTGCTTATAGCGGGAAGGGATGATTTAATGGAAATGCAATCGCCGGTGTCTCGTGGACATATACTTTTTATGGACGATGACACAGATATCAGGGAGGTTACACAAGAGCTTCTCCTTCAGTTCGGCTTTACGGTTGCCCTGGCTAAAGACGGCGCAGAGGCAATTTCCATTTATGAACAATCCATTGCCGGCAATAACATCTTCGATGTCGTTATACTGGACCTGGTTGTCCCCAGAGGCTTAGGGGCAAAAGACACTATCACAAGATTACGTAAAATACACCCCCCGGTCAAGGCCCTTGTTGCCAGCGGATACTCCAACGACTATATCCTTGACAACTACAAAAAATTCGGATTCTGCGGCACCCTCGCCAAGCCATACAATTTCGATGAGCTGCTGGATGCCATTGTCAGGTTAATCAGCCGCGAAGGCTGCCATTTCTGATTTTTGATTAACTCGGCTCCTCACAAAAATATTGTTATAGTATTTTATTGCGAAATATTATAAAATACAAAGACGATGTTGCTGCTCATTTTACTATTTCTTTGTTTTATGGCGATACCAACGGCGAGTTACGCGTGGGGGCCGCTGACCCATATGTACCTGGGCAATGAGGTACTGGCTCTGCCGTATCTCCTTCCTCCGGCTATCTACGCGATTATAAAGAAGTTCAAGGAAGACTTCCTCTACGGGAACATCATAGCAGACATCGTCCTCGGCAAGAAATACCTTCCCCAGAACGGGAGTTCCCACTCATGGGAGTTCGGCTTCGCCCTCCTTGACAGCGCGCGCAACAGCCAGCAAAAGGCCTTCAGCTACGGCTACCTCTGCCACCTTGCCGCCGACACGGTCTCACACGAAATTGTATGGCTTGGCGAGGGTGCCGCAGAATCCGAATTTTTTGTA
>PEAC01000041.1 GCA_002753305.1 Nitrospirae bacterium MYbin6 | reverse complement strand
TATATACGAATATCCTCATAAAACACGTTGATTCAGGACAGATTCCGGACAAGCCGGAATGACGTGTGAAAATCTCGTTGCATAAAACCCCATTTTTTGACGCAGACCCCAATGCGGAGCGTTTTGTGAACCGCTCCGCTCAATTTATTATGAACATAACCTGCAAACCCTACGGAACGATAAAAACCAGCCTGTCCGTATCTGTGGCGGTTCTGCCTGGCAGCGTGCCGTCAACCGACAAGACGAGGGTGTTTCTACCCTGATTAATGTTTACGGTTACGGCCTCGGCGCTCCCCGCCTTTGGATGAAACAAAGAGGTAACGTTACTTCCGTTCAGGGCAGCCGTAAACGTCTCAGCCTTTATACTCTTGTCGTAAAGAATAACCAACGTATAACTCGTTGTCCCCTGAGCAAGCGTAACAGGGCTGCCAGTTGGGGTTACATACGAAAGAAACTTGTTTACATCGGCAGGCCTTTGTCCCTTTCCGTCGAAGTTCCCATCGATGGCCGTAAATTCAAGCGCGGTAGTTGTTGTCTTTGCGTAATGGAACCCATAGATCTGTACCTCGTTTGGGGTGATGGGTACGTTTTCGAAAATTCTTACCCATCCAGAAATACTGGAATCAAGATCAGGATTCCAAGACCTAATATCTAACATGTAGTTGCCAGTACCTGTACCAATAACTTGCAGTTTATAATCTCCTGCTACGGGTTTGGAAATATCAAGCTCTTTATACTCTTGCTCAAGTAATTCAGTGGGATATGGTTCTGTATCATCATCAGGATAAAGAGATTCATAGTGAGAATCTGAGATTTCATTGTATGTAATACCCGTAGTTGGATCGTACCCTACCCTCCTGCCAAGCGGATCTGTAATAACCAGTTCACCAGGAGAGTGAAATCTGATTGTTAAACCTGTCCTATCAGTATACGTGTGTTCCGGTCCACCAAATGTCCTAAGCTGGGTATAGTTATTATTGTTGTAACGTTCTTGCAGTGTAGTAACTCTACCACCGGATGGGTCATTGATCTTGTATGTAGTTCTCTCCGGGTTTCTACCTGTAGCGGTTACCCAATGACCAGGACGTCCTGCTGGTTTGATGATATGTGGGCCGTAAGTGCATAAGTATCTTTCCAAAGAACTATATCCAGACCAGCCTGCTGTAGGTTCTGAAATAGGATATGCCATAGTTACGCCTTTTTCCGCGGCAAATGCTACCACCGCACGTGGTTCAACATTTCCATTCTTATCATATCCATCCGGTGTTATGTTGTCGCTTTTTTTATTTTTCAGCCATGTGTTTAACGTAGGCGGATCAACGTTCACGCCGTGATAAGAGAGTATCATCGCCGCACTAGTCAAAAAGCAGCCTTTTCTCTTTATCGTGTATGGAACAGCGCCCGGGGTGCTGCATGGAATTGTTAGATTGTCATTATCTGGATGATGACAAATCATATCGTATGCATCTTCGTATTTTGCCTGATTGTAGGCCGGTACCTTACCTGCTTTGATTTGAGGCAAAAGATTAAACTGGGTTGTTGCTGCCGGAGCGGGATTGGTATCCTTGTTATAGTAAAAACTCATTTGATAGTTCCCGTTTTGCCTGCATTGAGTGGTTACAGGCCATAAGACTGTGATACTGGTAGTGTTGCATTCGGCCCAAGCTCCCGGATAGACAAAACAATTCGACTTGCCGTTATAGTTAGAATAAAAAGTTATCGTATCCCAGTTAGCTGGACTGCCGTCAGGTTTCGTATATGAGGCCGTCCAGGTATCGCCATTTGTGGCGCCTGCAATAGATACCCTCGCTTGAACAAATACATCTCTGAAGTAGGCATTTGAATCGGTTGTCTGTACAAACGCTCTCTCTTCGGCAGGATACCTCAACAAACCTTGAAACGTAGTAGTTGCGCCCATTACGCAGGTTGCTATGATAGAAATAACAATAAGGAGACTCGTCGTAAATATCTTTGCTTTCCTCGCGCCTTTTATAATTACCTCCTTAACTTTGAAAGAAGGTTGTTTTCGTTGTCATACCGGATTGCCTCCCGGTAACCCGGCTGCTAAAATAGCAACCCGTTTAAAATCATTTCTGTAACCTCCCCGTTGTTTGCAATGATTCTTTTAACAAAGGACGGCACTACACCTATGCACATGTATACAATATGTACATATTAATTAACAATACCACGCATTGAATCGCTTTGTCAATATATATTTGACACCCAAGCTCCGATGTAGGGATATGCGCCTTTTACCAATAAATCTGATATTGATATTGGCCTTATTGCTGAAAATAATTATAAATTTATTTGCGGACGCACACGCATACTTTTAATACAGCACCCGCATGCCCATATAGTAGCAGCACCCCTGATGGTCTAAGTCGTTTATAAACGACCTGTCCTCACCGTCTTCAAAGGTTATCCTGACGAAACAAAACCCTCCGGCAAGGACTGAGTGCCGCTCTTCGACGACCTCGCCCGTTCCCCATGACAGAGCACTGAGGTGTGTTACCTTGTCGCCTACCTTTAAATACAGACGCATAGTAAGGGTTAACTTATACCCCTCTTTGATTCGGGCCAAAGATGTATTTATGTATCTGTACGTTTAATCTTACGTCGAGTTTATCCTCCAGGATCCAGCCCGTGAGGACTTTCGGCGTAAGAGATGTCTCTGCCGGGGACATCAGGGCCAGGCATTTTTTATCTATCTCATAGCGACGGATTATCTGAGCCGCCCAGGTGTAGTCATCCCTTGAGCCGATGACGAATTTCACCTCGTCCTCAGGGGTTAAGCGCGCAATATTCGCGTAGTCGTTGTGGGCGGACATGCCGCTTGAGGGTGTTTTTAAGTCCATAATGACGGTAACGCCGGGGATGCCCTTAAGGGGGCTAATGTCTAAGGAACCGTTTGTCTCGACAAGCACGGTAAGGCCATCGAGGGATAGTCTTTCGGCGAGCGCTATGGAGGGCTGTTGCATGAGTGGTTCGCCCCCTGTGATTTCTACGAGCTTCGTCCCGGTGCTGGTGGCTTTTTGTGCGACCTCATCAAGTGTTAACTCAACGCCTTCGTCATAAGCATACTTAGTGTCGCAGTAGGTACAGCGCAGGTTACAACCCGTTAACCTGATAAACGCGCAGGGAACCCCCGCGTATGAAGACTCCCCCTGAATGCTTGTAAATATTTCGCATACCTTCAATGTGCTGACCATGAATCGTGGAGTCAACCGTTTAGCAGGAAACTAATCGCCGGACTTATGTTTTCAATGAGGTCTGTGGCCACCGTAGAATGAAGGCCGGTCTTCGTTGCGGCTATCTCGCCCGTAAGGCCATGCAGATAAACTCCAAGAATGGTAGCGTACAATGGGGGCAGGCCCTGCCCAATCAGTGATGCTATGATGCCGGTCAGGACATCGCCGGAGCCGGCCGTTGCCATTGAGGGGCTTCCCGTAGGATTTATAAACGTGTTTCCTTCGGGGTCTGCCGTAACCGTCGGCACACCCTTGAGCACAACGTACACTGTCGAGTCAGCGGCAAACGAGGAGGTAGTCTCTATTCTGTCCCTTTCTATTGACATACACTTTGTGGTTATATTTGACTTTACGTCACTCAACATCCTTGCCATCTCTACCGTATGCGGCGTTATTATCACCGGAGAGGCCGAGGTGTTTAAGGCGCTTATTCTTTCCTGATATTTCAGCAGCGCGAGGGAATTTATCCCATCGGCATCCAGGACGACCGGCACTGTGGAGTTGGCTATGACCTCCTTCACTATATCTACCGTGTCGCTGTCAACACCCATGCCCGGGCCAAGCGCTATGACATCACAGCGTCTCTCCGCAAAGTCAAGTATCTCGTTAATGGCCTTTCTGGAGAAATTCCCCATCCCCTTGTCAGAAAGCGGCAGGGTCATCTCTTCGGTTACCCTGGCCTGATATGCATCCATCAACGACACAGGGACTCCCATTGTTACTAGCCCCGAGCCTGTCTTCATTGAGGCCCTGGCTGACATCAGCGCGGCCCCTGTCCTGCCCATACTGCCACCGACAACCAGTACGTGGCCAAAGTTTCCCTTATAGGCATAGGGAGGCCTTGCCGGTACCAGCATTGACATAAATGCCTTTTCTACCAGGTCGCAGTGTATGGTATCGGAATTCAGGAATTGATATGGAAACCCGATGTTCTCTACAAATAACTCCCCTGTGTGGTCTTTGCCGGGGTAGAGCAGATGCCCTCTCTTTGGCAGCCCGAAGGTTACCGTGGCCGTGGCCCTTACCGCCTTGCCAAGCACTTCGCCGTTGTCGGCCGATATGCCGCTTGGTATGTCTACGGAAACCACCGGCCTGGGCCTTGAGTTAACTGCCTCTATTGTCTTTGCGATGGCGTCTTTTACCGGTTTATTTAAGCCCGTTCCAAACAAGGCGTCGACTATCAGCGAATCCCTGAGGTCGGAGTCTTTGATGTTGCTTTTAAATATAATTTCGATACCCAGTTTTTCGGCTATCTTATACTGAAAGCGGCAGTCGTCATTAAGCCCCTCCATGTGGGAGGCAATATATACGCGGACGTTGAATCCGTTATTGAATAACTCACGGGCCACTACAATGCCGTCGCCTCCGTTGTTGCCGGGGCCGCACAATACACAGACATCACCGGGAGGAAACTTCTCCAATATATGCCCGGCCGTTGCCACTCCGGCACGCTCCATCAATACCATCGCGGGTATCCCAATGTCTACGATAGTCTTTGTGTCTATTTGTTTCATCTGCCCGCCGGTTACTACCTTCATTCGCTTGATGACCTCCTCATTATTTCTCCAACACTACCATGGCTACGCTGTATCGCTTTTGGTGGCTGATGCTCAGGTGGCTGCCGTTTATCGCGTTGACGGCGATGAACTCCTTAGCGCGGTTGTGGAGCCTTAACGACGGCTTGCCCAGGCCGTCCATTGTTACCTCTATATCTTTGTATGCGGCATTGGAGGTACTTGCCGCCTTGATAAAGGCCTCTTTTGCGGCAAACCTTCCTGACAGGGAATCAACTGGATTGGCCTTTGTAAAGCAATAGCTCAGTTCATCGTCCGTGTAGATTCTGTGAAGGAAATTCTGTCCCCACCTCAGGTGTGCCGCCTTTATCCGCTCATTTTCTATGATGTCTATTCCTATGCCGTAAATCACGGCCGCCGCACTTGCGTTATCAGATTTTTCATTTGCCTTACGGCGTTATCCATTCCAATGAGTACGGCCCGGGACACTATGCCATGCCCTATGTAGAGGCCGCTTATTTCTCTGATACCTGCAATGGCCTGTATGTTGTGGTAGTTAAGGCCGTGTCCCGCGTTTGCCTTAAGGCCCAGTTGCACGGCCCTTTGGACTGCCGCTAATATTTTATCGAGTTCCTGCCTTGCCTGGTGCGGCGTTGGGGCGTCCGCGTATGTCCCCGTGTGGATTTCCACCATCGGGGCCCCAATGGAATGGGACTCTTCGATGTCCTTTATCGACGGATTGACAAACAGGCTTACCTCTATGCCGGCATCGTGAAGCCGCTTTATGGCGTGCTTAAGGCGTTCACCCTGAGAGGATACGTCAAGGCCGCCCTCGGTAGTGAGTTCCTGTCTCTTTTCCGGTACAAGGGTTACCATGTCGGGCATTGTCAGGATTGCCTTTTCTATCATTTCCTCAGTTGCCGCCATCTCCAGATTCAACGGAACAGTAAGCATCTGGCGCAGAATCGCAAGGTCACTGTCATTTATGTGCCTTCTGTCTTCCCTCAGGTGAACGGTAATCCCGTCAGCGCCGCCAAGTACGGCAAGGACTGCCGCAGCCGCCGGGACAGGCTCAAGGCCCAACCTCGCCTGCCGTAGTGTTGCCACATGGTCGACGTTAACGCTTAAAATCATTCTGCCTCCAAACTCAGACGGCTTTAGCACAGGCGATGCCCACAATATATACTAAAATATTGTGGGCAGGAAAGGATATATTTATCTTTCATCCCACGTAAACCGGAACATCCAATGCTACATATAGTATCCGCTTTCACCATGTTGAGTGGTATCAAGCCCCTCGATTTCGTCTTCATTGTTTACCCTGATAGGCGTAAATAAGGTTATTATCTTAAATATGGCTATGGTCAGGGCAAAAGAGTAAACCGCTACGATTAAAACCGCCCCCAACTGTACAAATAACTGTTTTGGATTTCCATAGAACAAACCATTGTGGCCCTGTGAATTTATGGCCGCGGTAGCAAACAGCCCCACGCATATGGTGCCGATAGTGCCTCCAACGCCATGAACGCCAAAGGCATCAAGAGAGTCGTCATATCCAAGCCGTGGTTTTAAATTCAGGGCAAAATAACACACCACACCGGCAATTGCACCAACTGCAAGGGCAGCCATTGGCGTGATAAACCCGGCGGCAGGCGTTACCGTAGCCAGCCCGGCTATGGAGGCCGTAGCGGCGCCAAACATCGTTGGCCTGCCGTGGAAAAGCCACTCAAGGACAATCCAGACAAACATCGCCGAAACGGCCGCCGTGTGAGATGTGACAAAGGCAAGCGTACTTAACTGCCCCGAAGACAGCGCACTGCCGCCATTAAAGCCAAACCACCCGAACCACAAAATCCCCGTCCCGATAACCGTCAGCGGCAGGTTGTGCGGGGGCATGAGGTCATGGGGGAAGCCCTTGCGTTTTCCTAAATACAGGGCCGCTGCCAGCGCGGAAAACCCCGACGTAACATGAACAACAATACCACCGGCAAAGTCCATGACGCCCATCTGAGACATCCACCCGCCTTTGCCCCATACCCAGTGGGCAATGGGTGTATAGACCACAGTTGCCCATATGAAGGTAAATATGATAAAGACGGAGAATTTCATCCTCTCGGCAAACGCCCCGCTGATGAGGGCCGGGGTTATGACGGCAAACATCATCTGATAGACCATAAAGGCCATATGGGGAACTGTCGGGGCGTAGTCCGGATTCGGCTCAAGCATTACTGACGTAAGCCCTGCCCAGTCTAGTCCGCCAATAATACCGTGGACATCCGGTCCAAAGGCAAGGCTATATCCAAAGAGTATCCACTGAAGGCTTACAATTGCTATTGCCGCAAAACTCTGCATTATTATGGAGAGGACATTTTTTCGCCTGACCATGCCGCCATAAAACATCGCCAGGGCAGGCGTCATCAGCATCACCATCGCCGCGCTGACCAATATCCATGCCGTGTCTCCTTTGTCTACTGTCGCAGGAGTGTCCGAAAAAGCTGGGGTTGCAATTAACAGAAAAAATACTGTAACCAGATATTTCATGATAATCTCCGTATTCGATAAAATTTTATAGATGCCTGAATTGCTATCACGATGTGTAAATTAACATTTTATAAAATAAAAATTCAAATAATGCCAGGTGCCACACCCAGCTTGACACCTTACAGTACTCTGTGATACCTTATATACATGTAGCGTATGTGCCGAAGTGGTGGAATTGGCAGACACGCAAGGTTCAGGACCTTGTGGGGGCAACTTCGTGGGGGTTCGAGTCCCCCCTTCGGCAGTTTTTTAGCATTATAAATTAACTACTTATAAGTAATAATGTCATTCCGGTTTTTACTTTGTCGAGTTTCTATACCCCCCATTGACAAGACAAAAAATTAGCATCTATATCGGCTTGGGCCCCACTTGACTACCTCATAGGGAGGTCTATATAATCGATAGTGCAATGCTGTCAAAAGTGCTAAGTGCCGCTATTGCCGGGGTGAACGCCTATTTGGTGGATGTCGAGGTGGATATTGCCGCGAAGGGGCTGCCTCATTTTTCCATTGTCGGGCTGCCGGATACGACCGTCAAAGAGAGCAAGGACAGGGTTCGCGCCGCACTGAAGAACATCGGGTTTTCATTTCCACTAAAACAGATAACGGTTAACATGGCCCCGGCAGGCCTGAAAAAAGAGGGTTCGGCCTTCGATTTGCCCCTTGCGGTTGGGATTTTGGCCGCTGAGGGGGCCGTGCCGCAAGAAATACTGAAAAATTTCGCCATCACCGGCGAACTCTCCCTTGACGGCTCCATAAAACCCACGCGGGGCTGCCTCTCAATGGCAATTGCCGCAGAGAAGGCCGCACTTGACGGCCTTATTTTGCCATATGAAAACGCCGCCGAGGCCTCAGTCGTAAAAGGTATCAGTGTCTACGGCCTGAAGCGCCTTACCGACGTTATCGAGTTTTTAAATAACCCTTCCGCCTTTACTCCATACGTTACAGACGTGTCAAAGGCCATGGAGACATCCAGTGTCTATGAGGAGGACTTTACGGACGTAAAAGGACAGGAACACTCCAAACGCGCCCTGGAGGTCGCCGCTGCCGGAGGACACAACATCCTGATGATAGGCCCTCCCGGCGCCGGTAAGACCATGCTTGCAAAGCGTACGGCTTCGATTCTGCCCCCCATGACCTTCAACGAGGCCATTGAGACCACCTCCATACACAGTGTAGCCGGACTGCTCAAGGCCGATATCCCAATACTGGCAAGGCGCCCGTTCAGGTCGCCTCACCACACCATCTCAGATGTAGCACTGATTGGCGGTGGACAGATACCCAGGCCCGGCGAGGTCTCCCTCTCTCATAACGGCGTGCTGTTTCTTGATGAGCTGCCGGAGTTCAAACGAAACGTCCTTGAGGTCCTCAGGCAGCCTATAGAAAACGCTGAGGTGACAATATCTCGTGCCGCGGCCTCTATTAACTATCCGGCCTCTTTTATGCTCATAGCCGCTATGAACCCATGCCCGTGTGGTTACTCCGGTGACAGCAGACACCCCTGCATCTGCTCCCCTGCTCAGATTCACAAATACCGCAGCCGCGTCTCAGGCCCCCTGCTTGACCGCATCGACATACATGTAGACGTCCCTAACGTGCCATACAAGGAACTCTCCTCTGACACCTGCGGCGAGTCTTCAGCACAAATCCGGGAGCGCGTCAACAGGGCAAGGGCCATTCAGAACGAACGCTTCAGCAAGGACAAGATGATCTACTCAAACGGCCAGATGAAGACCAGGCACATCAAAAAATACTGCGCCCTGACACCCGACGCCCAGCGCATATTCGACCTTGCCATGGAGCGTCTGGGGCTTTCCGCGCGCGCGTACTCAAGAATCTTAAAGGTCTCACGGACAATTGCCGACCTTGACGGCAGCGGCATCATCACACCACGGCACATCTCAGAGGCTATTCAGTACAGGACTCTTGACAGGGTGGTGCTTTAGCCCTGACTCTTTGTGTTGTCAGGGTGTTTCCTTACCAGCAAGTTTTATTATCGCATTAATGATTGCGGCCGCTATGGGGCTTCCACCCTTTTTCCCCGCGCATGTGATATAAGGATAGCTTTTATTGGCAAGATCTGCCTTTGACTCTTCCGCCTTTACGAAACCCACCGGTACGCCTACGATAAGTCCCGGGTTAACCACACCGTCTTCGATTATATCCATTAACCTGGCCAGGGCAGTCGGGGCGTTACCTATTGCCGCAATTCCTATGTTTATTTCGTTATTTTTCATTAAAAATGCCTTCTCTACCGCACACTCGGCCCTGGCCAGGGCAGTCGGGGCGTTACCTATTGCCGCAATTCCTATGTTTATTTCGTTATTTTTCATTAAAAATGCCTTCTCTACCGCACACTCGGCCCTGGTCAGAGCCTTGTCCTCCGCTGCCCTCGCCACCACATCCTCATCGGAAATATAGCACACCACCCTGCCGCCAAACTGTGCCAGCGCCTTTTTATTTATACCGGCCTCAACCATTTTCACATCCGCGAAGATGTCCTTCCCCGCCCTTATGGCCGCTATACCACTTGTTATCGCCTCTGGATGGAATCTCAGAATATCCTCGAAATCGAAATCGCCTGTGGCATGAATTACCCTTTTCACTACTGGCAGGTGGAGTGAATCAAAACGCCTTTTCATTCCGGCTTCTATTAGCGAAAAGCTGTCTTTTTCTATTTGCGCGCCTTTGTCCACTTTATTGGAAAAACCTCGTTACCTCACCTATAAGGTTTGCGACATCAAATTTTATAAGATACCCATCGGCACCCACAACCTTGGATTTTTGCCTGTTTTCATCCCCGCTCAATGAGGTATTTACAATGATTGGGACGCCGCTCAGTTTAGGATTGCCCTTTACGTTTTTGGTAAATGTCAGTCCGTCCATCTCCGGCATCTCTACGTCCGTAATAATCAGATTTAAGAAGTTGGTAATAGGCTGGTCGCCTATTTTATTAAGAAAATCGTTCAATACCAAAAGGGCCTGCTTCCCGTCTACGGCCTCCATTATATTCAGGCCGATGTTCTCAAGGGTGTCTCTCAGGATTCTCCTTGCCACTGAGGAGTCGTCCACTATGAGGACATTGCCGGACAATTTCTTTTTTTGATACCCCTTCATGTCCTCAAATTTAATCCCTGGCTTCGGAACCATCGCGCCAATATCCTGGATGACGCTCTCAAGGTCCAGTATCAGGAGTAAATCGTCGGCTTCGTCTATTTTTGTTACGCCGGTTATCTTTCCTCCGTGCTTGCTTTGCAGTAGCTGCGGGGGTGGCTTAATCTGGTCCCACTTGATTCTTCGTATCCTTTCCACTTCGTGGACGACCATGCCTACCGTTGTGCCGAGCATCTCCAGGACTATGACCTTTTCCCTTATATCAAGGCCTTTGGGGACGGTCAGTTTCATCCACTTGCCCAGGTTGACAATCGGGATGACCTCGCCGCGTACCTCTGCCAGTGAGTCCGCGTAGTCCGGCAGGTCCGGGACGGTCGTCAGGTTTGGCATCGGGATGATTTCCCTGACCTTTGCCACGTTGACACCATAGTTGCGCGTCTCGGTCTTATCGCCGTGCACTAAGCAGTACATCTTGAACACCACAAGTTCCATCTCGTTCGCGCCAACTTTCAGCACCTCTGGCAAAGCACCCGCATTACGAGCCATTTGACACCTCCCTCGTTAATCCGTATAGTATATAAATAATAATTCTCATACTTTGTCATAATACCACAATATTTAAACAATATTAAAGTATATGGACATATCAGAAAAAGATGACCGTATAATTTTTCCACACACGGTGATACTAAAGGCCTCTGCCGGCTCCGGCAAGACCCACGCCCTGACGAAGAGATTTGTCCAGTTCCTCTTGTCGGCAGCGCTGCCACACAACGGCATGAAAAACATCATGGCCGTCACGTTCTCAAACAACGCGGCAAAGGAGATGAAAGAGCGCATCCTCCTCTGGCTTAAGGATATCTATTTCGGCGACAAATCGAAGGTTTCAGAACTCCTGCAAGTCCTCTCAATGGACGCCCAGGCCCTCGCCGCACGCACCGCCTCATTAATCGATGAAATCCTTGATAACTATACGGACTTCCATGTCAAGACCATTGACAGCTTTATGGCATCCATCTTCAAGGCCTCGGCAGTCGATTTGGGATATAACCAGGACTTTGAGATACTCTTAAACGGCGACGCGCTCATGGAGTATGCCTTCGAGCTATTTCTCAGAAAGGTAAAGGAGGGCACAAAAGAGGGCGCAATCGTCGAAAACGCCATAGCGCTCCTGCTTGAGAATCGCCACTCTGACAGCCCATATCTGTGGGAACCATCGAAATCGATTCTCTCTGAAATAAAGAAAATCTACAGGAAACTGGCCGCCGCGGGGAAAAGCCCCAGAACACTGGAGCTTGAGAAAGACATTCTTGCCTCAAGGAACTCCATCAAAGAGGCCGTTGCGGCAATTGAGGACGAGATTGAGCGCTCCGGGCTGCAAAGACACGGCACCAGCTCTTATAAACACATACTTGCCGCCGTTACGGCGGGCAACTTTGCCGACACCCTGGGCAGAGGCTCCATCTATCCGCCCGTAAAAAAACCCGCTCCGAAAGACCGGCAGGCAGCCGTCCACTACGTCCAAATCTCAGACATGTGGTCTGCCCTCACAGAGTTGATAAGCCAGTACGGCATCCTCTACG
Organism: Nitrospirae bacterium MYbin6; assembly: GCA_002753305.1. GTDB lineage: Bacteria > Nitrospirota > Thermodesulfovibrionia > Thermodesulfovibrionales > Magnetobacteriaceae > Magnetominusculus. Next base: position 14,739 of record PEAC01000041.1, on the reverse strand, counting down.
CCCATACATACTATACCCCTTACATCAGGGTGTACGAAGAGTTCCTCGATACGCTTAAGAAGGTGAAAAAACACCACGGCGCGGTCTTTATCGAGGACATTAACATGATGCTTGCAGAGTATCTCAATCGCGAAATAGTCCCCGATGTGTACTTCAGAATAGGCGAGACCGTCTACCACTATCTCATAGACGAATACCAGGACACCTCGCCGATTCAGTGGAGGAACCTGCACCCGCTCATAGAGAATTCCATCTCTCAGGGGGGGAGCCTCTTTGCCGTTGGTGACACCAAGCAGGCAATATACGGCTTTCGCGATGCCGACTACCGTATAATGAAGCACCAGGAGGAGACCCCGCCCTTCCCAGCCGCTTCGCACTCCGTCAGGGAGCTGACGACAAACTTCAGGAGCCTGCAAAGAATCCTGGACTTCAACGACACGGTATTTAAACACACGCTTCCGAAAAACGACACACTCTACGCCGCCGCAAAGAGAAGCGGCCTCACTGATTTCACTCAAACAGTGCGCCAGGGCAATGAAGACTCCGGGTACGTGGAGGTCTCAGTACTGCAAAGGCCTGAGATTGCCCCGGAAGACGATGAGGAACCCTTTGGGCCGGAGAAAGAGAAATTTCTGTCAATTGTCAGGGGCCTCATCCTGCGCGGACACGGCCTCAGCGACATAGCAGTCCTTGCCTCCAGAAACAGCGACGTTACCAGGGCGGCCTCGTGGCTCAATGAACTTGATATTGCACAGATGGGCATAAAAGGCGTTCCCTTTATATCGTTTAGCAGCCTCGACATAAGAAAGTCAAAGATAACCGGTGAGATTGTCTCGTTGCTGAACTTTCTGGACTCCCCAATTGACGCCCTGTCTTTTGCCACGTTTTGTACGGGGGATATATTTGCCGGCATCCTCGACAGGGACAGGCATGAGATAACTATTGGCGAGATAAAGGAGTTTTTCCTTAAAACCAGGGCGGGCTCCCCAAAGTACAAGGCCTTTCAGGCCCGGTTCCCCATACTGTGGGATACGTATTTCGACGGCCTCTTCAGGTCAGCCGGATTTTTTCCCCTCTATGGCCTTGTTACTGAGATTTACAGGGTCTTTAAGGTCTTTGAGACCATCGGTGAAAAGGAGGCCGTCCTTGCCAGAATTCTTGAGGCCATCAAGGAGTTTGAAGAGAAAGGCAGCAACAATCTGAGGGACTTTCTGGCCCTTGCCCTTGATGAAAACTCTACCGCAGCCGAGGCCACATGGACAATCGACGTACCCACTACGACAGACGCCATACGCATTATGACCGTACACAAGGCAAAGGGCCTTGGGTTTCCGGTAGTAATCGTCTTATTATACGATGAAAAATACAAGGCGCCGGAGTTCATCGCCTATGAGACCAAACAGGGGATTAATCTCCTGAAATTAAACGAAAAAATCCTTAAAACCATAGCCGTAACAGACCCCGGCACCTACAGGCTTCTCTACGATGAAGAACGCACAAAGGATGTCGTAAACCGCCTTAACACCCTCTATGTCTCACTGACAAGGGCCAAGTCGGAACTCTACGTGATTGCCGTTGAGGGTAAGACAGGCAGCGTTGCGTCAAGTCTTTTTCAGGATGTCCCGGTACATTCTGAGGGCCGGCCAGTTGTATCGCCAACGGAAGCCGGCCGCGACGCAGAGACATTTCAAATCCACCACCACGCGGCCAAACCTGCCATGTCGGCCTATACCGATGAGTCCCTCAACGTGTTGGAGAAAAAGCGGGGCGACTTCATCCACCGCGCACTCTTTCATATCGAATATATAGAAGACGGCCTTGACAGCGTCCTCGATATGGCTATCGCACGGGCAAACAGCACCTCGGCGTTTAAATTCCCTGCCGCGCAGATTAAGGCCACACTGTCGGGATTTCTAAGGAGCCAATTTATAGGGCCATATTTCACAAAAACCCCCGGCAGGGCCGTTAAAAGGGAACAGGCCTTTTCAAATGCCGCCGGTGCGCTCTTCATAATGGACAGGGTAGTTATAGACCCCGATATGCTAACGGCTATAGATTTCAAGACCGGCTCAAACAAGGGCGATAACTATAACTACCAGATACAAGGCTACGTAAATCTGCTTCGGGAACTCTACCCAGGGGCTGCCGTTGAGGGCATTATCGCCTACGTCGACCTGTTGGAGTGGGTGGTGATTCAATGAACTATATTATGATTCCCCCATATAAGGGGCTGATAGACGAGGTGCTTGTTCAGCTTGAGGGGGCGGACGGGGATTATTCGGGCAATGTAGTAGTGTTTCCCGGCAAGAGGCCGTTACATTTCCTCAGAAAGGCCCTTGGGCAGCGCGAAAAGGCCGCGTTTGTCCCCCCGCTGTCGCTCTCAATGGACGAGTTCATTGATTTTCTCTATGAGACCAGGCTCCAAATGTTTGACCGGAAGACGGAGACGATAGACGCGGCGGCTATTCTTTATAATATCCACAGGAAAAGTCCTCTGGGCACTGAGGGCTTTTTTCTGTCTGCCGATAGCTTTTTCCCCTTAGGCCTGAAGCTCTACCGCGATTTCGAGGAGTTTTGTATAGAGAAGATCCCGCCTCAAAAGGTGCGCGAAATCGAGCTGCTCGCGGATGAGAAAATCCCCGAAGGCTCACTTAAAAACCTCCACAGCCTGTCGTCGTATTACAGGGAATTCTACGAAACTCTTGCAAAACTGAACATGTCAAGCCGCTCAACAAGGTATAGAGCGGTATCCGATAACATAGGCGATATTGATCTGAGCGCCTTTGACAGGATTATCTTCGCAGGGTTTTTCGCCCTCACAAAATCAGAAAAAGACCTGTTTACGGCGCTCTCAGAAAGGGAAAACACGCTCTTTATATTTCATCAGGCTGCCGGTATCGCCAATACCCTTAAGGGGCTTGGCATCGTGGAGGAAGACCATGAACCTGTGAGGGCCGCTGCCCCGGAGATAAAAATCTACAAAAGCCCGGACACCCACGGCCAGGTATTTGCCCTCAGCCGCCTCCTTAAAGAAAACCCGGCCCACCGCGATGAAAACACCGTAGTTGCCCTGCCCTCAGCTGAGACCGTATTTCCCATCCTTCACCACGGCATCTCAATGCTTGAGGAAAACGCCTATAACGTATCGCTTGGCTACCCGCTCCTTCGCACCCCCGTGTATGGCTTTTTTAGTAACTTAATTGAGCTTGTCCTGTCAATGGATGGAGAGCGACTCTACGTGCCCAACTATATTAAGTTCATACTGCATCCATACACCAAAAATATCTATCTCAACGGCCGGACTGACGCAACCAGAATAATGTTTCACACAATGGAAGAAACCCTCATAGGCAACAGGACAAGGACATTCTTAACATTAAAAGAAATCGAAGAGGACACGGAATTCCTTGACTCCGTAATAAAGCAGCTTAGCGACGCCGCCATCACAACAAACAAAAAAGAGATAAAGGCACACATCAGGGAAATCCACTCCAGTACAATAAGAAAATACCTGTCGTTTAAGAACACCGGGGACTTCGCCGCAAAGACCATTGAGCTTATTACATACATATATGAACAGAGCACGGCGCGTCTCCATCCGTTTTTCTTTCCGTTTTCCGAGGCCTTTACGCTGGCCGCCCACGCGATTGCCAACTCACTGATGAAGGACATAGTGTTCTCTGAGGCGGCGGGATATTTTAATCTGTTCAGGCGATACGTGGCCACATGCTACTGCCCGTTTGAGGGGATGCCGCTTCGCGGGGTGCAGATACTGGGATTTCTGGAGACACGCAATATTCGATTTGAAAACGTATACATTATGGACGTAAACGAGGACGCCCTTCCGAATTTATCGAAGGAGGACTCACTCCTGCCCTTTAAGGCACGCCAGATTCTTGGCCTCCCCACGCACATAGATAGAGAACGCCTGGCGGCCTGCTATTTCGAGACCCTGATTGCCGGGGCAAAAGAGGTACATATATTCTTTGTCGAGAACACAACGAAAGAGAAAAGCCGGTTCGTAGAGAAAATCCTCTGGGAAAAACAAAAAGACCCCACACTAAGCGACCGGATTATTCCTATCCAGTATAATGTCGACCTGAAAAACACGCCGCCCCCGGCGATTGCCAAGAGTGAATTGCTGCTTGGCGTGTTAAGAAACGACATACAATACAGCGCCACATCGCTGGATACCTATCTGAGCTGCCCACTGTCGTTTTATTACCGCTACGTCCTGAGGCTTGAGAAAAAGGATCAGCTCTCCGGGGCGCCCTTAAAGATGGACATCGGGAAATTCGTCCACGAGGTCTTGTACGAATATTTTAAGGGCCGAGTTGGTGTAATCCTGAGTGAGGCCGATATAGACGAAGCAGAAATGCTTGATGTTGTAAACGCCAGGTTTGAGGCCCTCTATGGAAGGGACACGGCTGGGGTGGTATATCTGCTGAAAAAGCAGCTAAGGCGCCGCATGTCGGATTTTCTGAATAGATACGCCAGGCCGCTTGTAATCAACCACGAAATAAAAATCCTTTATCTTGAGGAAAAAATATCAGTTACACACAAGGGATATAAGCTCACCGGGCGGCTTGACAAGGTAGAGCTGCGCGACGGCAATCCCTGCATTGTCGACTATAAGACTACGCCAAACAGACAGTCGCTGCAGATAAGGCACGCAAAGCTTGATGCCAAAGACAGAGACACATGGGCCGGGGAAATCGGAACGATTCAACTGCCCTTCTACCTGTTGCTCTATTCGCTTCAGACCGGTTGCACACCAGAAGAACTAAATGCCGTCTTTGTCCAGCTTGGGCGCACATACATGGATGATAACTCCGAGGTGCCACTATTTAAGGAGGACGAGGAGCGGCGAACAGAGCCGCTTATGGACGTTATTGACGGCATCCTTGCGGAAATCCATGCCCCCAATATACCGTTTACCCCTACCGTTAACACAAAAGACGCCTGTCCACAGTGCGTGTACAGATATATGTGCGGGACTTGATTTATATAACCACCTCAAAGGTTCATATTGTTATACCCTCAGTTTCCACAAAAAAGCCCTTGACAAATAAATCAAATTGTTTTATTATACTAGATTGATTGTAGTGCGTCATGCTTTATGTGTGACTACAATATGGTATAATCTAAGGAGGCAGCAGATGTCTAAAAACGATTGTTTTATCAAAGATACTAAGAGCGGCCAGTTTATGGGAAGCAAACCAGGGTGTTCCGGTAAAGCAGGTGTTGATCCAAAGAAAGGAGTGGTGAAGGTCAAGAGAAAAGAAGTAAATTACGGTGAAGAATTTGCCAAACCTAATAATTACCAAGGGAATCTAACAAAACGTCATGAGGAAATGTTTAAATTAACGAGAGAAAAACTCGCGGAAGGCGGTCGTACATTTCCCGACAAAGACGTAGCAAAACATATAGGTGATGATTATTGGACAGGCCAGGCATCGGAGTATGAAGCGGATGAAAAAGCTAAAACAGCAACTGGAGAGTCTTATGGAGATAACCCCGATGCCGTCGCAATAAATAGAATTTTTTCATACAAAAAAAATCCCACTATAAGAAACAAATTTGTTGTAGTAGGAGACATGGGAAAAGAAGATGGTAAAATTGAAATACGCAAAGTAAATGATACTGGTATGTACGCAAGTTACATAGATAAAAACGGTCTAAGACAAAAATATCCACATCCTACTAACATAGTAGATTTTCATAAAGGCTCTCTTGATAACTTTTGTGGTAAACCCAACTGTGGAAGGCAACCAATAATGATGAGAACCTGCGAGTCAATTGGGGAATGTAGGATTGTACAAAAGGAGATGAAAGAGAAGATAAGAAAGTGGAGAGAAGAAAATGTTAAGAAAAAATAGGCAGAAATAGTATACCACTTCAGATGGGACCTTTAGCCTCAAGTTTATGGGGCTAAAGGTTATATATACTATTGATTATGTATTGTGATATAATTGGTAAGTTGGAGGTGGTCACATGAGCAAGACTGTTGATGTGTTTTATATATGTGTAGTTATTACTATCTATGTATTATTGCATAGCTCAGGAGTAAACCACAGTTATGGGGACAATACTACACCTACACAATACCTGTTAACAGAATATAAATCTCCTTTACATGTCCCAGGTAAAATTGTCGGCTATGGAATCAATAAGACACCTCCGCAATATCTGCTAAAAGAATATAAATCTCCTTCAGGAGATATTATAGTTAAACATTTTACAGATGATGATAATTGGACTGTAAACTCAGAGGTATGGCTTTATTCGGCAAAAAACCCATCTAAGAAGTTATGGCTCTACTCGTATGAACGTGATGCAGAGGTTCTGTTTTCACCGAACGAGAAGTGGCTTGCCTTAAATCATAGATATGGATGCGACGGAACAGATGCAATATTATTTAAGCAAGTTAAGGGCTTAAAATATGAACCTATAATAGGGCTGAGTGATTTGGCATGGGCTTTTTTCATAAAGACACATAGAAAATATAAAATTCCCCATTTTGACCATTGTTATACGGAGGCCGTTCGATGGTCAAGCGACTCGAAATCCGTAATGCTTCAAACCTATGGCCACGATGACATGTCTCCAAAGAAACTCGACCCGTGGTATTGCATATACGATTTGAAAACAAAAAAGATGACACTTGACTTCAGTGTATTTAACCGCGACACATATCACCCCAACGGAGAGGCTAAGGGCAGGTAATAGTATCTGTACTAACCATCTGTGAACGGCACCGCTTATGAGCCCTTGCCAGCGGATTGCGATAACATGTATAATCACACAACTACATTATAAAGAAGGTGAATACTACAGATGAGCGCTAATAAGATTTACGACATCCTGCATCAGACAGACCATGTGTTGCTGAGTAAAATCCTTAATGGCGGAATATCGATATTGGACGCCAACGAGCGGCTTATCTATGAAAAGATTGCCAAACAGGCCGGGGATATCGGCTGGACACATGAAAGGATTATGTCGGCTATGCAGCGGGTTATTGAACAATGAGCGCGTTACAGGCGCAATCTACGTCCTCATCTGTAATAACTCCAGCCTGACGAATGTCCTTGTATCGGCCTTCGGTTTGAACCTCTCATCGCCCCTCATGCCCGCTATCCAGACTAAGCCGCTGCCAGAAAAGACCAACGGCACGCCGTTGCGGCCATCTTTTGGGACTTTCTCATCGACAAAGAAGTCCTGCACCTTCTTTCTCCTGCCAAATCCCAGGGGATAAAAGAAATCCCCATTCTGCCGCGCCCTCACTGTAAGGGGGAGGTTTAACATACCACCGTCAAGGTAAATGTTTTGCCTGTTACCGGTATCTTGAGCCGTGTCCACAAGGCTTGCCTTTATCACAAGGCCTGCCTCTTTGATAACCACCTCGCCGGGGACATCTAACTCGTATGTATTTATTTGAACGGGTTGTTGCGTCGTTATGGTTAAGATGGAATAGCCCTTTATTACCCTTATCCCCTTGGGCAGGCGAATTGAGGCGCCGGATGAGGCGTTATTTACCAGGGTTATTATGTCGTCAATATGCGCAGCCCCTATGCCCTTTAAAGATTCTACTGAACTCACGGCAGCCCTGATGACCCTTCGGACAATGGCCTTGTCTAACGTCTGAAGGGGGGACAGGAAGAGTTCGACTTTACTTTCGGCCTTACGGCTTATCAGTGTCATGGTTTTCTTTATCGCCTGCCTTTCCATGTATGTATTTTCATCCCTTAAAATGCCGGCATTTGCACATAAGGTATCCACAATATTCGGGTTATAGGCCTTAAGCGTCGGCAACAGTGAAAGGCGCACCTTGTTGCGCGTATATGTCTGCTTCAGATTGGACGGGTCCGTAATGAAATTAACGCCGATTGACTCCAGGTATTGTTCTATTTCCAGTCTTGTGGCCTCAATCAGCGGCCTGATTATCTTTCCCCTGCAAGGGGGAATTCCACCAAGGCCCGTGAGGGCGCTTCCCCGTATGAAATTCAATACGACAGTCTCGGCCTGGTCGTCCTTGTTGTGTCCGAGGGCAATCCTGCCGGCCTTTTGTTCATACGCAATATTCTCATCTTTTTCATACCTGAGGTCTCTTAAGGTATCCTGCGCGTTAGACATTATTTTCGGCGAAGGAGGTATTTCTTTTGACATAAACGGCACGTCGAGACTTTTACATAAACCGGCACAAAACGCGATTTCAGCCGGCGTCTCGGCAGGCCTCAGTCCATGGTCTATGTAGACGGCGTTGAGGTTCTGGCCTATATCAAGCGCCTTCAGCACATGGAGCAATGCGACGGAGTCCGCGCCGCCGGAAAGGCCGACGACAACTGTCTCACCCCGCCCCCGCAACATGGAGTATTTCCCTATTGTACCCTTAATCTTCTCTAACACTTAAGTCCCGTTGAGGGGCGCGGCAGGCCTAAGAAAAACTCTGTATTGCATCGGTTTCCGTATCGTAGAGATTAAATACCTTCGTGAATCCAGCCAGTTTAAATATCTTCATCACGTTGGCTGTCAACCCGCAAAGACGCAAATCGCCACCCTTGGCCTTCAGCTCCTTTGCCGTTGCCAGAAGCACCCTGAGGCCGCCGCTGCTTATGTAGTCCGATCCCGATAAATCTATGACAATCTTGTTCTTGCCGCCTGTGATTACATTTATTAGTTCCTTCTCGACTATTGGGGCCGCCGTCGTATCTATACGTCCGCTTATTATGGCGACAGAGACTTCATCGCTTTGCTGCCTTACCGTTATGTTCATTGAGCCTCCTTTAATTATCTATGGTTTCATACTTTAATACCATTAAGGTAATATCGTCAAACTGCGGCTGAGTACCTGAGAATTCTGCCACCTCTTCGTTTATCAGCTCAACGAGCGCCCTTATCGTTTTATCGTGGTTATCACGGAGGAGGCGCATAAGCCTTTCCTCGCCGAACTCCTCATCCCGTTCGTTAATGGCCTCGGTAACCCCGTCCGTGTACATGAGGATAAAATCGCCCTCTGCCATTGTGACTGTTCCCTTGTCAAAAGTAATGCCGTCTTCCAGAATCCCTACGACTATTCCGCCGGTCTCTAAAGGTATAAGCTCTGCCGTGTCTTTTTTGTATAGCAACGGCGGATTGTGCCCTCCGTTAGCGAACTCTACCTCGCCGGTATCAGTATTTAAAATGCCGTAAAAGATTGTCACAAACATGTTGACGTTGTTTTCTTTTGCCAGATTCCTGTTAACGTTAAAGAGGATTTCGTCAGGGGATAATCCAACGGCAGTCTGTGCCTTTATCAGTGTCTTGGTCATCGCCATAAATAATGACGCGGGGACCCCCTTGCCGGATACGTCCGCTATAATAAAACACAGGTGTGCCTCGTCGATGAAAAAGAAGTCGTAAAAATCCCCGCCTACCTCTTTCGCCGGCATTATAGTGGCGAATAAATCAAACTCCACTCTGTCGGGAAACGGAGGAAAGAGTTTGTGCAGGAAACTCATCTGAATCTCGTGGGCGATTTTCAGTTCGCTGTCTATGTGTTCCTTTGCCCTTGTGGCCTCGGTCAACTCCCTTATATACTCCTTGAGGGCGGTCTTCATATATACAAACGAATTTGTAAGCTCTCCGATTTCGTCTTTCGTTTTGGCAGGAGGTATCTCGATGTCGAGATTTCCTATGGCGATGTCCTTTGTGGCGGCAACAAGCCTTCTCAGCGGACGGGTTATCGAGACCGAAATTGATGCGATTAAAATACTTAGCAACGCCACACCGGCAAACACCAGAGCTATCACTTTTTTATGCAGTGACGTGATGTCCGCAAGCAACTCCTCGTCTGGTACGATTAGCCCAAGCGCCCAGCCCTCAGACTTCAGCGGCACGTAAAATATCCATGATTTCTGGCCCTTACCCAGCCCGAAGCCTTCGATTTGCTTAAACCCGGTCTCGCCTCTTACCATGGCCTTTGCTATTGCTCGCAGGTTTTTGTCCGCCCGGGCCTCGGCGATACTGAATATACTCTCGTTCATTATCAGTTCCTTATCGGGGTGTGTTACGATGGTGCCGTTTCTTGAGATGAGAAAGGCGTATCCGGTCTTGTACATCTTCACGGAGGAGAGTGTTTCGTGCAGCCAGTTCAGGTCCACATCGGTTGCCATGACGCCGATAAAGGGTTTTCCCGTATGTTGGCCAGGTGCGCTGCTTCTGAAAGGTACGCTGTATGTGGACATGATTATATCGGGGCCGTCGCTGTCATAATATGGTTCGCTCCACAGGGGGCTGCCTAGTTCCATAGGGATTTGATACCAGTCCTGGTAGAAATAGTTGTCATTTTCACTGCCAAGGGCCTTGAATTTTAAGGTATCGCCCCTTCTGTAGTAATAGGGGGCAAAATAATGCAGGCCTTTGTCAATAGTTCGGGGTTCGAAGGCGAGGGCCGCGCCGAATATCTCATTGTTATTTTCCATTATGTAACGCAGCGTCTCATCTATGTCTGCCTTCGTATACGGTGTGCGTTCAATGAAATAGACGATATTGTGATTGGCACGCTCGACGAGTTTCAGGATACCTTCTATTTTGTTGACGGTTATTGTGGCTATGTGTTTTGCGTTGGCCTCGGCGTTTCTTAATATGATTTTCTTTGTCAGTTCGTAGTTATACATGAAAATCAGGGCAAAGATAACCGTACTGCCCGTAAGGAGCAGGAAGATGAGCTTAAAGGTTATGCCTCTATTTTTTAACACAGTCTTTGTAAAACGAATCGAATGCTGCCGTAGTTTCTATCAAGCCGCCCTCCTTGAGCAGGGCAGTGGTGCGTTCATAGTCCTCCTTTGCCAATACACCAATTTGGGTAGTTGTGCCGTTGCCATCAAGAATCAGGCCTTTCATTTTAACAAGCATCCACATCTGGTGTGGCTTGTTTGATGGGACATGTGCCTTAAACATATACTTCATTACGATATCTACGGCCTCATCGGGGTGGGCGAAGGCATAGAGCCATCCCTCAATAGAGGCCCGCGCGAAGGCGCAGCATAGCTCCGGGTCAGCCGCGAATCTCTCCTCTGAGACATACAGGCCGTCTTCGGGGAAGTTCACTCCGTGATCATAGAAGGAAAACGTCGTAAGCTCCTCAGGGTCAAGCCCGGAGTTTATAATCGTATGGTATTCGTTATACAGCATGGCAGAGGCTGCGTCAACCGCCCCGTGCATGAAGAGATTTACAGAATCAGATTGATTTACCAGTTTTACCGTAAGATTGTATTTTTTTAGAAAGGCCATGCCCTGTGTGGAGGAATCCCCGCCCCAGAGGCTCACCTTTTTACCATTTAAGTCTTGTGGGGTAACGATTCCGCTGGTTTTCCTGGCAACCAGCATCTGTGAGGAACGCCTTACGATTTGGGCGATATTAACCAGTTTTTGCCCCTTTGCCCGCATTTGAATGGCGGTTGAAAGCCACATTGTGGCAAAGTCCGCCTTACCCTTTTGAAGCAGAGGTGAAGGTGGATTTTCCGGGCCTCCGGTTATGAGCTTTAAATCTATGCCGTGCTTTTTATATATTCCCTTGTCATACGCCACGTAATAACCGGCAAACTGTGCCTGGGGAAGCCACTGCGGTACGAAAGACGCCTCCGTTAGCCCACCCTCGCCAAATGCCGCCACTGCGGCAGCCAATTGAAATACGGCCAGGGCCAATAGCGCCAGTATTGGTTTTATATGCCTCATCATCAGATTTTATATTAAAGCCGTGTCACAATGCGATTATCTCAAGCCTCAGCGACACTTAGCGATTAATTAACATAATAGAAATCCCGCCAATAAATCAATGTTTAAATTCGGGCGGTTGGTTTATGAAAACGATTAATCCGGCTGGTGCGTATTGTTTTTTCTCTGGCCTGAGATATAATCAGGCCGTTTGGTTTATAATCCCAGAGGATATTCCTGGGGGTGTTGTTATGGCTGGACGTATTGTGCGGCGGCATGTTGCCGTAGTGCTCTTGTGGGTGTTTATATCTGTAACCGTAGCAGCGGCGGAAAAACCCGTGCCGTCTCTTGCCGCGCTGCGCCAGAAAATCGACACATATCTGAAGAGCAGCGCCCTTTCACAAAGCCGCGCGGGGATAAAAATCGTATCCCTGAAGACGGGTGAGACCTTATACTCAAGAGATAACAAGCTCCTGTTTCACCCGGCATCGACCCTGAAACTCTTCACCACCGCCACGGCCCTGAAGAAACTCGGAGGAGCCTTCAGGCTCAGGACGGTTGTATACGCCGATTCTCAGGATATAAATGAAGGCACGCTGCGCGGGAATCTCTACCTTAAGGGATTTGCCGACCCCCAACTATCCACAAATACGCTGTCATGGATAGCTGGGCAGTTACGCTCCAGAGGCATTGAGCGTGTTGACGGGGGTCTTGTTTGTGATGAGACATATCTTGACAATTGGTACTACGGCAAGGGCTGGATGTGGGATGACGCATCCTCTGTTCACTACGCGCCGATAGGAGGGCTTTCGGTCAACAATAATTGTGTCGTTGTAAGGGTAAGTCCCGGCAGCGGCGTGGGAGAGGCCCCTAGTGTTGTCCTTGAGCCGCAAATATCATATGTGACAATAAAAAATACGGCAATTACTGTCGAATCACAAAGCAACGGTACGCTAAAGGTCGAGCGTAGATGGCGTGAGCGGGAAAACGTGATTGCCGTTACCGGCGAAATCAATATTAGGCAGCCCGAGAAAACCTTCACAATTGACGTTACGCAGCCGGCGCTTTATACATGCCTGCTCTTTTACGATATTCTCGCAGCCAATAAAATCGCCGTATCGGGGAAAGTGGAAATCAACGCCGTTGCCAATGGCGTAGCTGAGTTTCTCAGCTACACCTCAGCCCCGCTTTACGAGATAATTAAGGTTATAAACAAAAAAAGCAATAACCTGTACGCCGAACTATTGCTGAAAACCCTTGGGGCTGAGCTTCAGGCCCCACCGGGGACAGCCGGAAAGGGCGTTACCGAGATTAAGGCCTTCCTCCGGCAGCTCGGCATTGACGGCACGTCCTTAGAAATCGTCGACGGGTCGGGCGTCTCGCGCTATAATCTCATAAGCCCCGGCCAGTTGGTGGATTTACTTGTGGGCATCTATCGTGACGAAGACTTAAGAGAGGCATTTATCGATTCACTGGCGATTGCCGGGGTTGACGGCACGCTGAAAGGCCGGATGAGACACACGCCGGCAGAAGGAGGGGTAAGGGCAAAGACCGGCTCGATGACGGGGGTGAGCGCGATTGCCGGCTATGCGGCAACACAGGACACTGAGCCTGTGGTGTTTTCCATTATGATAGAGAACTTTGTAGTTGACCAGGGGGTTATTACGGACATACAGGACCGGATTCTTGTCTTAATTTCTTCGTTTAGCAGGAATCGCTAGGTGGAGGCCTTTATGCGAGCCAGGGACTCAAGGAGTTTGGCCTTCATGCCGTCGTCTACGAATTGAGTCTTAATTTCGGCGCGAATTGAGGCTGCCTGGCTGCAGTTTTTGTCGTGTAAGAGGGGCAGAGCCTCTTTGATTTGCCTGACGATATTAGCGCCGATATCTATTAGTGCGGGGCGGATTTGCTCCTGGAGGTCGGGGTTTTGCACATTGTCCTGAAGAAAGCCGTCTGATTTCCACTTTTTATGCCACTCCATCTGGACGTGTTTTGCGACTTGAATCTGCAGGAGGAAAAACTCCCTTACCGACTCTACGTCAAGGCCCGTGTCTGCCGCGTCTGCAAGGGAATCTCGCAGCACGAGGTCTTCGCGTTGCGCGTCGTCAATAGGCAGCCCCTCTGCCCATTTATACGCCGCCACCGCCTTCATATACGAAAGCCTCCGGTCTATCAGAGAAAATAGACATCTGAGAGCGTCCATAGGTAAAAAATAACACACCACGGAGGTTAAACTCAATAATTTTTTGTTCCGGACATATATTGTTTCAGCCGCGGCGGCTGATTGAAAAGATGCGGCCTTTCGTGATACAATGGTTAATGAAGAAGTTCATCCCGATTGTATTGATAATTGCGGCGACGGTTTTATTTGTTTACTATACGAGCCAGGAGATATATAGTTTAAAAAAAATCTCTATCGTCCCCGGCAATTCCCATTTAGAAAACGTACAAATAACACACGATGTCGGGGCAACCGTCAAGTGGACGGCGGCGGTTGAGAAAATCTCCATCATAAAAACCGGTGAGTCCGCCGAGCTGACGAACATACAGTTTAACGTCCCCGAAAAGGAAGTCACCCTGAAGGCAGGTTCCGGCAAGTATGACGTAAAAAACAATGCAATTGAAATAATAGGGGAAGTCATCGCGTACAACAAGGAGTTTCAGGTCAAGTCGAAAGACATAAGGTGGGACTTCAAGTCCGAGACGTTAAAATCAAACAAAGAGGTAGTCCTTATGGGGAAAAACGTCACGGTGCGTGCGGACTCGATTGAAACTTTCGAGGGAGAAAGGCTACAATTATCAGGTAATGTTATGGTTGTCTACAGATAAAAGGGGGTAGCAGGCGGTGAAGGCACAAAGTTTAGCGGCAATGGCAATAAGGGCGGTGGCGGCGGTGGCGTTAGTAATATTGATGAGTTATCCTGCCATATGTGCGCCGGCAGCCGCCACGGCAACGACCAAGGCCCCGGCAGCGGGCGGGCCATCTTTCAAGAAATCCATGAAAGGGGACAAAGACCAGCCCCTCATAGTAACAAGCGCATT
>PEAC01000040.1 GCA_002753305.1 Nitrospirae bacterium MYbin6 | reverse complement strand
AGGGACGTACACCCGCCCCTTTGGGGCCTGGGCTATGAAAAATATAAGGACTTGCTGTAACTTAAAAAAGGCAAATTTTTGTCTTGACAATTGGGTCCACTATAAGTAACGAAGTGAAGCAGTTTGCTTCTTTGCAAACTTTACAAGCCTGTTTAGCGCAGGCTATTGTCTTTTAGAACGAGGGGGGAAGGCATTAATTATCGCCGTCCTCCGCCATGGCAAATGTATTATACAATCCCCGATAGGTCTCGTTAGCCAGGAGCAGCTCGTCGTGCGTGCCTATGTCCGTGATTTGGCCGTCTTTGATGACTACGATTCTGTCGGCATTTTTTATTGTCGAGAGCCGGTGGGCTATGACAATTGTCGTGCGGCCTTTCATAAGGCCCTCAAGGGCCTGTTGTACGAGGGCCTCCGATACGGAGTCTAGCGACGATGTGGCCTCATCCAGTATCATAATTGGCGGATTCTTCAGTATTGCCCGCGCTATTGCTATGCGCTGCCTCTGCCCCCCGGAGAGCGTCATGCCGCGTTCACCCAGAATCGTACCATACCCGTCTGGCCCCTCTGGCATCTTCTCTATGAACTCACTTGCAAAGGCCATCTCGGCGGCCATTTTTATATCGTCAAACCCAGCCTCCGGGTTCCCAAAGGCAATGTTTTCCCTTACCGTGTCGTTAAACAGGATGATGTCCTGGCTCACTATCCCTATTAAGGCCCTCAGAGAGTGTATGTCCATCTCCCGTATGTCCACGCCGTCTATTTTTATGCACCCCTTTGTAGGGTTGTAAAAACGCGGCAGAAGATGCGCTATCGTCGTCTTCCCGGCGCCGCTTGGCCCAACAATCGCCAGGACTTCCCCCGCGCGTATGTGCAGATTTATATCGTGCAACACCGGGTGGGCCTCTTTGGTAAACTCAAACCAGACGTTTTCAAAGGTTATCCCTTCTTTGAATCCCGTTATCTTAATCGTGCCCGTCTCCTCGGCCTTTGTATCCATCACATGGTCAACGCGCTCCATTGCCGCCAGAACCCCCTGAAGGGTCGTATAGGACTCGCCCACTTGTTTAATCGGGCTAAACACCAGATATATGGCCGTTAGAATCGATGCGAAATCCCCCGGTGTGACCATACCCGTAACGACCTGCCTTCCCCCGTATATCAGCACAAATCCGATTGCCAGGCCCGTCAGGCAGTCAATTACCAGCTTGTTTATCTCCTTGAATCTTATCGCCCTTACGTTTTCCCTGTAGACATTTTTATTTTCCGTGGTGAACTTCTCGTTTCTCAGTCCCTCGCGGTTAAATACCTTTATAACCTTGATTCCGGTAATAGACTCACCAAGCCTGTGGGTTAAGTGAGCCACGTTTTTTTGCGCCTCATGGCTTCGCTGCTTTACCTTTTTTCCAAGTTTCCTGGCACTATAGGCAAACACGGGGACAATCAGAAGACACGCGGCAGTCATGTCCCACTTCCTGTAGAAGGCTATTCCCATAAGAATAACAATCTTCGGGATTTCAATAATGCACGCCCTCAGTACCTCGTCAAACAGCGCGCTAAGCATCTTTACGTCGTTAATCACGCGGGACATTAATATCCCCGAGGCCTCTTTGTCGAAATATCCCGGGGGCATGCAGAGAATGTGGTTGTGGAGTTTATTTTGTGTGTCTCTGATGAGCGAAAGCCCGGCCTGTTTCATTAAATACTGCTGGCCAAAATGCAGCAACCCCTTAACTGTAAACAGCACTATGACCCCTATGGGAATCCATATCAGGTATTCGTGCTTCTTGTCGACAAATACGAGGTCAAGGGCTGGCTTCACAAGCCACGCAATGGCCCCCATTACGGCCGAGCCCATCAGCCCGAAGGCCAGTGCCGTAAATGCCTGCTGCCAGTATGGCCTTGTCAGCCCTATGATTTTTCGCGCCGTATTCATTCAGGACAGTTTAAATTAATTGTCAAGCCTTTTGTGCCTTATTTCTTTGAATGTAAAATGAAATTCCGTGCCGGCATCCACCTCGTAGTAGAATTTCCCTTTTAGCTGGGTCTCGACCAGCATGTGTACGAGAGTTAGGCCAAGGGTATTTGACGCCCCGAGGTCTATGTCTTCCTTCATTCCTATTCCGTTGTCTTTGACCGTTACTTCGTATTCACCAGGGCGGATGGATTTGAAATTAATTTTAATAACGCCGCCTTCTTCATCTATAAAGGCGTGTTTGATCGCATTAGACAATAGTTCGTTTATGACGAGGCCGCACGGGACGGCCGTATCTATACCCATGATAAAGTCCTCGCCGCTTATTTTCAGGCTGATATGCCGGTGGTCTCCGAGGTAGGAGGCCATCATCTCGTTGGCTACCTGTTTTACGTAATATTTAAAATTTATTGTGGTCATGTCGCTTGTCCTGTAGAGGCGTTCGTGGACAATGGCCATGGCCTTTTTGCGGTTTTCGCAGTCTTTGAACATCTCTTTGTTGCAACTGTCTTTGAGGTAAGAGGCCTGAAGTTTAAGCAGGCTGATTATCACCTGCATGTTGTTTTTTACCCTATGGTGGACTTCGCGCAGGAGGGTCTCTTTTTCACTTATCGTTGCCTGAAGGCGTGCTTCGAGGTCAATTCGCTCGGTGATGTCTCTGGAGATGATGAGAATGCTCGATATTGACTTATCCGAGTCACCTTTAATTGGGGTTATGGTACTTTCGACCCATTTGGTCGCAGATAATGTGGGGATCTCATATTGAAGGGATACGTTTATGCCCTTTTTCGCGCATTCAACGGCATCTTTGACATTGGCGGCATCCTTTGGTTTTACTACGTCGACATATTTCACGTCTGAGAGATCATCTTCATCTTTTTCAAGCATTTTCATGAAAGCAGGGTTAATGAATATGATTTTCCCCTCCAGGTCGAGGTTACAGATGCCCTCGGAGGATTTTTGAACCAGATTCCGGTATTTATCTTCCGATTCAATAAGCTGCTTTCTCAGGCATTTCTGGTGCAGGGATTCGTTTATTCTGGTGATTATGTCCTCAACAGGGTATGGTTTAGTGAAAAACCCATCCACGCCTTCTTTGATTGCCTCATAGACGTTGTTGAAATCGGCATGTCCGGTGATAATAATACACACCATGCAGGGGTTAATCTTTCTGAGTTCTTTTATTAGGGAGGTGCCGTCCATATCGGGAAGTTTTATATCAATCAGGGCGGCATCATAGATCTCTTTCCCCATAAGATTCAGGGCCTCTTTGGCGCTGCGTGCAGAGGTTGCCGAAAAGCCATTCTCCGCCAGGATAGTGATGAGGGTGTTACAGATCTCTATGTCATCGTCTATTACAAGGATCTTGTTAGCCATCACAGCAGTCCGCTTCCAATTTCAGTATGGTTCACATTCATAATTTAACCTGTCTTATCCTAAATATAAACTCAACTATTTGTCAAATAAAATGCCTCAGAGGCAAGCATCCGGGTTCCATCTTAAGGAGTTCTATTGCTTACGGCAAGCCTGGCAAACGATTTCAACGCGGCCCTCCTGAGAGCCTCTCTTAGTTCAGCGTCTTTTATGTCCTGTGTGAGTGACTCTATATATGCTACCTCACCCGCTGATAGCAAGACATCGGGGGCAGGAGGGGGGGGCTGCTTTGGCCATACGACATCGCCCTGCTTAAACCTTACCGAGACTACACCGAATTCCCCCAGCTTAGTGATAATATTTTCTTTGTGTTCTTTGTGGTAGCGTAGTTCGGTAAACCATAGATTGGATTCGACATGTACTGTGAGTGTCGCGTTTTTGAAATATACGGGCTGCGTGTGCAACGATATTGGTGGGCCAATCAGTTGCTCCCAACGGTTTTTTATCCTCTCAAGCCTTATGGAATCTCCCAGTCCAAGGTTCTCGGCAAGGGATTCTATAAGAGTTGAGGCCCTTTGAAGCCTCCTCACAAGGGCCTATACAGCCTTTTTTATCTTGCCCGAACGCAGGCATCTCGTACATATGGATACCTTTTTAGGCCCCTTATCGGTTATAGCCCTTACTGGCTGAAGGTTGGGATGAAACCACCTCTTCGTCTTGTTATTGGCATGGCTGACATTATTTCCAACTCTCTTTGCTTTCCCACAAACATAACAACTTGCCACTTTGTTAATCCTCCTTGATCTTAATGGCGTATAATAACAGAGCAGCCATAAAGAAGTAAAGTGTGCGAATTGCCTCTTACGCGGCCCCGCCGGATTTATTGGTTAGCCTTCGTAGTATAGAAGATATTTTAAACTGTGGCAGGAACCTCCTTTCACAAAATGTCTTATCGGACTTTGTCTTTGATTGTGAGAGCCTCTTGCTTATCTCAACTATTAATGCCCCAACAAAATACGTCCCGAAAAGTAACGCAAAGACTTTAACCATCGTCTCCCCCATCGATAATGTTCTATTCTATCTCACGCTGCTATGATAACAAATCCATGCCAAATAAAGTATGCAAATAAATAATCGATATGGTAAAATTTAATGGCGATGATAGTACCGGGGGCCCCATTAGAGCATAATTGCGCCGTAAGAAACAGGCTCTACCTCTTGTGTTTCGTTTCGATTGTCCTTGCGGCAGTGATTCTAAGAATGTATAAGGCGTATTACACCGGAGTAATCTATGACGAGGCGCTCACGTATTTCAGGTTCGCCAGGGATTTAAACAGCGCAGTCTCAGACTATTCCGCGCCAAACAACCACCTGTTGAACTCGATATTGATCTTCTTCAGTGTCAAGGCCTTCGGCCAATCCGGCACTCTCCTTGGGGTACCCGCAATAAGAATACCCGCAGTGTTTTTTGGCATTGTTTATGTTATATCGGTTGCGTTAACAATCTGGCTTACACTAACGAACAGAATGGCCAGGATAATTGTACTGGCGCTTTGTCTGTTCAATTATTACGTCTTCGACTTATCTATCCTGGCAAGGGGATATGCCATAGCGCTTGGTGCCGTTTACCTGGAGCTGCTGCTTATTGTGTTATACCTGACCCGCTTAAAAGACAAGAATAAGACAATGGTCTTTCTGTTTAGCGTGCTGAATTTTACCGCACTCGGTGCAATGTTAACAAGTCTATATACGATTGTGCCATTAAATCTTGCCCTTCTCGCCGTGGTCTATTATTCTGAAAGAGCTGTTCACGTTAAACAACCCGGCCATACAGAAATAAAAAGTAAGCCATTTAAGAAGACGTTTGAAGTGGGTTGCGCGATCTTATGGTTTTCCTCACTGACATTGGCGTTATTATATAAAAGCACTATCAAATCGGCGATCTACTATTCCGGAAAGAGCGCTGAACTCAGCGAATCACCTGGAAGCATACTGAAATCGCTGATTGCTGACTGTATGCTTAGGAGGGAGCTCTATGAACACACCCTCCCCATTGCCGCAGCCCTGGTTTTACTTATCCTTAGCGTATTGTTTGTAATAAATATTATAATCGGCAAGTCTGTCAGTAATACTGCCCTTATTATTTGCTCCGTGCTGTCAGGCTCGATTTTATTGGCCTATATACTATCAACACTAACAAGGACACCGATGGGGTATACCCGAAATCATGTTTTTTGGCTGCCCCTAATATTTTTATGTATCGGAGTGGTTGCAGATGGGGCATTGGCTTTGTTCAACCTGAGGAATGTTTCGCCCATAATTCATAAGGCCGGTAAATACTCACTGTATCTCATAATTATTCTTATATCAGTAGCCTTAATCGCTGCAATGGCCCCGTCGTTACATGCCGTAAACATATCTGACTGGAAGGCACAGAGCGTTGTTGGCCCATTAGCCAGGCAGTTAAAGAAAACCGCCCCATTAAGGCATTGGAAGATTGGGTTTTCGGAAGAACTGCCATATAATCTTTATCCATGCCAATTTTATATGAATGAAGTATATGAAATTAAAAACTCAAACGTTGCCGTATACCATATATCGGAGCATAAGCAATCCGGCGTAAGGCCATACGAATATGAACTATTCAGGGAATTCGACTGTCTTGTTGTGGTGCTTGAGCAATGGCCTCAAAAATAAACAGGCTCTACCTCATGTGTTTCGTTTCGATTGTCCTCCTGGCAATTGTTCTAAGGGTGTATAAGGCGTATTACACCGGAGTAATCTATGACGAGGCGCTCACGTATTTTAAGTTCGCATTGGATATAAACAGTGCCGTGTCAAACTATTCTACGACAAACAACCACCTGCTCAATTCAGTCCTGATTTATCTGTCGGTCGAGGCCTTCGGGCGATTCGACACTCTCCTTGGGGTACCCGCAATAAGAATACCCGCTGTGTTTTTTGGCATTGTTTATGTTATATCGGTTGCGTTAACAATCTGGCATACATTAAGAAACAAAACCGTTAAGATAATTATCATGGGACTATGCCTGTTTAACTATTACGTATTCGATTTATCCATCCTGGCACGGGGATATGCCATAGCGCTTGGCGCTGTTTTTTTGGAGCTGCTGCTTATTATTTTGTATCCGACGCTCTTAAAAGACAAGGATAAGACGATGGCCCTTGTGTTTAGCGCGCTGAACTTTACCGCACTCGGTGCAATGTTGACGAGCCTGTACACTGTTGTGCCCTTAAATCTTGCCCTGCTTGGGGTGGTTTACTCTACCTCCGCCCGGGACGCAGTTGCCGGCAAATCTCGCAGTGCCTTTATGAAGGCCTTTGAAATGGGAAGCGCCATCGTGTGTGTGTCTTGCGTTACGCTGGGGTTGCTGTATAAAGACGTTATCATGGCAGTAATCTCAATCTCTGGTAAGAACAAGCCAATAAATGATACGCCTTTAACGATTTTGAAATCCCTGATAACCGAAGGCCTGTTTAAGTGGGAATCCCACCTGTCGTATCTTCAGGATATATCCCCATATATCATATTGCCCCTGACGCTCATCCTCACCGGATTGTTTATCGTAAATGTTGCAACAAAAAAGGCTCTATCTGTAGAGGCGTCAATTGTATTATTGATACTGGCAGCTTCGTTCCTGTTGGCTTATACAGCACATAAGGCGGCTGCCTTGTCTCTTGGTTTTGCGCGCAACCATGTATTTTGGCTGCCCATGATGTTTATAACTGCCGGCATTATTATGGACGGGGCGCTTGGTGTGTTTGATTATTGGCGAGTTAATTCGTCTATATTTCCGAAGGCCGTGAAGTATGTCTTGTCTTTATTCGTTATCCTCTCGTCGATTGTCCTGATGGCGGGGACGTTTGCATCCCCGCGTGTAGTAACAACGTATGACTGGAGGCCACAAAGTGTCGTCGGCCCACTGCTGAGGCAGTTAAACAAAACAGACCCCTCAAGGCGCTGGAGGCTTGGATTTTCCGGCAGGATGGAGTTTAACCGCTATCCATACCTTTATTATAACAATGAAGTATATGTGATTGAAGATTCAAACGTTAAGGTATATCATATATCGGAGAAAGAGCGATCCCCAGGAAAGTTGTACGAGTACGAGTTCTTTAAAAAATTCGATTGCGTAGTTGTGCTTGCCCAGTGACATGTTTCAATTCGTCTGATTGGTTATTCTTAAACCCTATATCTCTGGTTTCCCGTTATATCTGACAGTTAATATGGTTATGTCGTCAAACTGAGGGGTTGCGCCTATGAAATCCTTAACCGTATTCATGAGTGTGTTGTTAATCTCTTCGGCGGTTGCTTCAGCGCCAAGGGATTCGACGATTCTGTGAATAGCGTCGCTGCCAAAGCTCTCTCCGGCCATGTTCAGGGCGTCGGTCAGGCCGTCCGTATAGAGGATAACCGCGTCGCCCGGCTCCAAAATAAAGTGGCTGGCCTTGTAGTCATAGTTATCGACGGCACATAGTACCAGACCGCCCGATTTATCGAGAAAATGCCCCCTCCTGCCCACTCGTAAAATAAACGGCAAGTCGTGGCCGCAGTCCACATACTCCACATCGCCGGTGTTTAAGTCCAGGACACACAAAAACATCGTAACAAACAAAAGTGAAGGATTATTGCGTGACAGATGCCGGTTGATTTCCTTAACGAATCCACTGAGGTCCCAATTTCCCTCAAACGCGGGGTAGGCGCCGCATAGTGTGTTGGCCACCGCCATGAAAATAGCCGCAGGGATTCCTTTGCCTGAGACATCGCCGATTAAGAAAAAAAGCCTCCCGCCACTTAACAGATTAAACACGTAGAGGTCGCCGCCTACGAGCTTTGCCGGCTCGGTAACGGCGTGGATGTCGAATTCGCGTACGTCCGGAAACGCGGGGAATTTCCTGTTTAAAATCCCCATTTGGATGTCTCTGGCGATGTTCAGTTCGCTCTCCATGCGTTCTCTGGCCGATGTGGCCTCTTGCAGCTCTGCGATATACTTATCAAGCTCGAGGTTCATGTTGTACATTGCCAGGGCCAGGGAGCCTACCTCGTCTCGCTGATTTTCGGAGAGTTTTTTTATCTCCCGCTCTATGTCGCCCTTTAGCTGGAAGCGCGTTCCGGTGAGTTTTTTGGTAAACTCCGTTAAATCGGAAAGTGGCCGGAACATCCGCCTGATTACTATGAAAGAAACAAAAAAGTATATCAATAGAGGAACGGCTCCCGTAGCAAACACCTCAATCAACCGGTCAAACAATACCTTATGTACAAAATCAAGCGGCAGGTCGATACATATGGCATAGATACGGCCATATGTATCTTTAAACGGTACGAAGGCCGAGTGAAACGACCCATACGAGGACGTATAATCTGAGAAATGCGCATTGCCGTCGGCAAACATTTGTTTCAAACCCTCGGGGACATCCTTGTAGCGCTTAAAGAAGTAGTCATCGGGGTCGTTGCTTGAGGTGAAGTAATAATCGTTGCCGAACTTCATGACCGTGTAGATGTACTTAATCTCAGTGTGCTCGAAGTGTCTATATCTGGCATATGACTGAAGGTTTTTCATATTATACCTGAATTCTTCGGGCGTTACCGATGTATTATCGAATATTTCATCGTGAAAATCATCGATAAGGACGTATGTGACGGTAAAGGCGATTTCGCTTAACTGCTGATTTAACATGGCAATCTGGCCCTTTCTCACCCATCCGTAGGTATAGAGCGTGTAAAACGACATACCTCCGATATTTATAATGAGAAATATCGCCAGAAGCCGCCGCTTTATGCTTGTATTTTTAAACACCGTAACTCATGCACCCTGATGGTGAATTTACCATATTAACACCCTCCGTGTAAATCAAAATCCATGCGATACCAACAATGCCGGATTATTTGATTATTTAACAATTATTCAACCAGGCTTGACATTCCCGCCTGAAACGTATGTTATTATAACAATACCTCTATGATAAGAGTTAAACCGGCAAATAGCATGGCACACCGGGCGCCAGGGCCATGAGGCTTACCAAAGAGCGCGCCGTGGCCGCGGTGATGTTTGCCGCCTTTGCCGTTATCCTCTTTGCGTATACACTTAAGGAGCCATACCACTATGACACTGTCCTCTATATGAAGACCGTGGATACCTTTGCGGCCTCCTCTAAGCTCCAGTGTTTTTTTGACGCCCGGTGTCTTGTCGGATATACGCTCATTCCGTTGAGCATCGTAATAGGGCAGCTTACGCTTCCCGTTACCATGGCCATTTGCGCCCTGCTTGCCCTGTTTTTTTATTACCTGTGGATAAAAGATCTTGCCGGGTACAGGGCCGCGCTCATCTCGACACTTTTTTTATTCATAACGCCTGCCTCGCTAATGACCATTACGCATCTGAAGGAGGATTTCATTGGCCTGATGTACATGTCTGCCGCGCTGTGGCTTGCCGGGAAGGGCCGCCCGCCGTACTTTAAATACATCTCAGGCATTGTGTTAGGCCTTGCCATACTCTCCAAGGACACGATAACCCTGTTTCTGCCGTTTTTCGCATTTTATGCGTATATGAGCGCCGTTGACATAAAGGACAGCTTAACCGATGTATTAAAAAAATCGAATCTGAAAACAGGGCTGATACACGCGGGGATAGTCCTGGGTGTGGCCCTTGCCGTGTCGTTCATCATCGACAGCTCGCACTTTATCGGCCTGATTCGCAAGACCAAGTCCCCGTATGACGGGCAGTTTCTGGGCGTGTTTTCCGCCCTTTTCGCAACGGGCATAGGGTTTTGGAGATACGGCGTGGGCAGCGTCCTGTTTTTCGCCCAGTTTATCGGCCTTGCCGCGCCGTTTTTAGTAAAGGACAGGGTAAGAAGGCTCATATATACAGCGTTTGCCGTTGAGTTTTTAGCGATTTCGGATTTCTACTGTAATATCACCGTAGTAAAGTACAGGCATTTTCTGTGGCCCGGCCTTATGTCCTTTCCGATTATGGCGGTTGCGCTTGAGGAGATTTTAATAAAATACAAGGTAAAGGAATCGACCATCAACGTATACCTCTACGGGGCTTCGGTTTTAATCTCGATAGTGCTGTTTATGAGCGTATCTCCGGCCCTTTCGTTTCACGCCAGATATAATCCCATTGCGGATTTCTTTAAAAATGCCGGCATTGCCAAAGACAACGCGACGGTATTGGGGATGGACAACTGTGTGTTCGTGCCGTATTTCACCAAAATGGAATGCGGCATCCACCCGCCTGACCCGTCCGAGGCAGCGGCCCGCGAATACGCGCGCGGCGTATTGTCCGGCATGGAGGGTGGAAAAAAGATATATCTACTGCCGGATTTCTTCTCATATGATAAAAAAGGAACGCTGCGCAAGGCATTTTCAGATAGTTTCACCGGCAACATGGTTTACAGGAACTGGTTTGTCGACTTTCACATGATGGACTACGGTTATTCATTAGACGAACTGAAGGGCAGCATTCTAAGCCAGTACCCGCGGGGCACATGCAGCGTTACATACGACAAAACTGGAGACGACACAATCCTCACCGGCAAGTCCGAAAATGTCCCCGTAGAGATATACACATATACGCTGCAATGCGGCACAGACGCCAAAAGCATGGCTGTAGCCTTGATAAATGGCCGTGCATTCACCGGACTTGAACAAAAAGGGATAATTCAACTGGGGCTTATTCCTTTAAATAAATAGACAAGGTGGTAGATATGAATAATTCATTTGATATTTATACGCACAAGCGTATTGCGTACTACGACGAGCAGGCCCGCAGCAGGGACACCAGGCCCGGCCTCGGAATTTACTATCGCCGGCGTCTCGCAGAGATATACAGGCATCTGGTGCCCGAAGGGCTAAGGGTCATTGAGCTGGGTTGCGCACGAGGCAGCCTTCTTGCGGCGCTGAAGCCCGCCTACGGCCTTGGCATAGACCTCTCCGAGGAAATGGTTAAACGCGCGCGGACTGCGCATCCACATCTTAACTTCATGCGCGGCGACGCACATTCTCTTGAGATAGAAGAAAAATTCGATGCCATTATCCTCTCAGACCTGCTTCATGACTTGTGGGATGTCGAGGCGGTGTTCAATAATATATCAAAGCTTGCCGCCCCACATACAAGAATAATCATAAATATATACAGCCGGCTGTGGGAACTGCCCCTGAAGGCTGCCGCGTTGTCAGGGTTGATACCGCCTCGCCTGGAGCAGAACTGGCTTACCGTAGGGGATGTCTCCAATATGCTTTATCTTCGGGATATAGAGACCATATCGCTAAGGCGTGAGATACTGTGGCCCCTGCCCGGGCCATTTTTAAACGGGCTGCTGAATCGCGGCTTAGTTAAAATATGGCCATTTAGTGAGCTGGCCCTGTCGAATTTTATCGTCTGCCGCCCGATGCCAAAAGAGAATGTATCCGAGGCCCCTCCCGTCGTATCCGTAGTAGTCCCGGCCCGAAACGAGGCCGGAAATATTGCCTCTATCTTTGAGAGAACCCCGCAAATGGGAAAATCAACCGAGCTAATCTTCGTAGAGGGCCACTCCAAAGACAACACCTATGAGACTATCGAACAGGAGATTGCAAGTCACCCCAAAATAAGAGCACGGCTCTATCGCCAACCCGGCAATGGCAAGGGCGATGCCGTACGCCTTGGCTTTGATAAGGCCGCGGGGGATGTCCTGATGATTCTCGATGCCGACATGACCGTAGCCCCCGAAGACCTCCCCCGCTTTTACCACGCCTTGTGGTCGGGCAAGGGTGAGTTTATCAACGGTGTCAGGCTTGTTTACTCAATGGAAGACAATGCCATGTATTTTTTTAATCAAATCGGGAATAAGTTTTTCAGCCTTGCCTTTTCATGGCTGTTAGGGCAGCCTATAAAAGATACCCTGTGTGGCACGAAGGTAATTCGGAAAAAAGACTATGAGACCATAGCGGCAAACCGGGCGTATTTCGGCGACTTTGATCCATTCGGCGACTTTGACCTCCTTTTCGGCGCGGCAAAATTAAACCTGAAAATCGTGGAAATGCCAATCAGATACAGGCAGCGCCTCTATGGCACAACGAATATTCACCGCTGGAGGCACGGCTGGATGCTCCTGAAGATGGCCATATTCGCGGCGGGCCGCATTAAATTCGTATAAGAGCTCGGCACACACCGCTACCCCGCGCATGCTCTCATCAAACGGTGCGGCGGCTATTCCTTGTATTTTGTGAGAATGTTGGCTATGTTGGCTATCACCAACGAACCAAGCTGCCGTGGGAGCGGGGCCTTCAGGTCATAAAACTTTACGGGGAAGTTCAACCCGTCGAAGTCGGTAAGTGATATGGCCCTTCTGGGCGGCGCCACGCGGCATTGGTCGAAATAGAGCAGCGTTACCTCTGTCTTTGGGTCGATTACGCGCATCTTTATCGCCATCATGGACTGCCTCAGCTCTCCACCCATGATTATTTTTTCTATCTCCCCTGCTATTATCAAGTCATACTTTTTGGCCCTGGCATATTTCATCTGCGACTTCAGGTCGTTGAATTGCTCTTTATCGATCTCCAATATCTGAAACATCTGCCCTTGCAGGAGCAACTTATGCAGGAGGTCGCTCAGGTACTCGGATATGTCACGGGCATCCTTTGATGATTTCATAACGAATATGGCAACGCGGCTCTTGAAGGGAAACGGGTCTTCAGATGTGATATAAAAGGCATTAGGACATGGCGGCGCCTCCACAGTGGACTCGGTCAGAGTCTTGTGTTTTGCCGAAACCACGGTAACCTCCGGCTTTCCCGCAACGCTGCATGATATGAAAATAAATAACAACGCTGTCAACGCTGCAGAGCGGAGTGTCTTGCCCATACCTCTATAATCTCCCGATAGGGTCACTTAGTAACAGGCGGCCTCTCGAAGACCGGTACCGTATCGGCCATATTCCCCTGTCCGATTATTCGCTTGTTTTTTAATAAATCCTTGATCTCTTTTGTTTTCACTATGCGTGTACTCCAGGCCGAATATAATGTGGAGTCCTTCAGGTTTACAATTCTGCCGTTAAGTATTACCGCCTGCTCTGTAACGGTATATGTCCCCACGATGACACTCATAGCGCTATGTCTTAGGGCAAGATCCTTTACATCCCTGGTTAAGACGAACTCTCCACTTTTTTTATCGATGTCAATCACACTTCCCATACGCATCTCTATGACCTCGAAATAGTTCTTCTGAAGATAGGTCATCAGCAGCTCGGAAAATGCCCTCCCTAATGGAGAGGTCTGTTTAAGGTCATTAAGGTCAACGAACGTTGTAATCAATATGGGCGATATTTGTGGTGAATAGACGCGCTCGGTCTCGATTCTTGCCCCAAAGGACAGGCCGTTGGCCATATCCTTAGCGGCGCCGTCAATGTCGTCAAAGACATTAAACATGCCCTTGTAGTATCCCGATCTTGGGCCGCTTGGTGGGCCGGTAGCCACCTTTTCGGCGGCTTTATATACGGTGCAGCCACCAGCAAACACTACAGTAAGGACAAGTATCCATGCCATGCAGCGCCTTACCGCCAGGGCAGATGCAGTTATTTTCTTTGAACAGTTCAAGGTTTTGGCTTGGCCTCCTCTTTGGGTTTAGCCTCGTGTTTGGGGGAGGTATCCGCCTCTTTTGGTGGAGTCTCATCTTTTGGGGCATCCACAACTTTTAGTTTAACCGTCTTTACGCCGGTGGTTGCTGATACCTTTTTTCGTTTAGCCTTCTTTTTAACTTTAGTGGCAGTTTTAACAGCCTTGACAGTAGAGGGCGGCTCGCTCTGGCGCAGCCTTATTGTGGGCATCGGCTCGTCTATTTTCAGTTCGCTTTTCTTGCTCAGCAGGTACTTGATTAATCTCGTGCGGGGGATTTTAACAGATGCAATGGAGAGGACTTCAGTGGTCTCCGGGCTTATCAGCCGCGCGTTGACAAATACATCACACGGTCCTATCTGATATGTGCCGGCCACAATCAGAGAGCCTGTGTAGTTAAAGTTAAAATTCCTCGGCACCACGTTTATCTTAGCCCCTTTATCAGGTATGCCTTCTCTGCTTAGATACAGCTCACCGACCTTGTCGGCCATTACAATGGATTTCGTCTCCCTGATGTCCGATACCCTGTAGCCCTTCATATGCAGCTGCGACAGGATTTGTTCGGCTATCAGGCGGCCAAACATAGTTGTCTTGTTGAGATTATTTATATCGACGAAGGTGGTTATGATTATTTTATTCGTATACTTGGGAATATCGCCGTAAAGCTCAAACTGCTCGACGATATATGACGCCTTGAGATCTATATCGGTCATGTTGTCATAGGGATTGTCCTCGAAGTGAAATATCCCACACCTGGGTACGGCATCTGCGGCGCTTGCCCGCGGCACTGTGTAAGTCTTTTGGCAGGACACGGGCAAGGCCAGCAGAACCAGTATCGGCAAAATCATGAGTTTCGACAGGATTTTCATTTGGTTGACGGTTGTTTCTTCACAATACCGATGACATTCGGTATGGGCCACGCCGATTGAAACGTGCTGTTTTCGTCGTAGTTGGAGCCATAGCCTCCGGCCTTCTCTATGTCCACGTCTTTTGTCGAGATATAAAGGGAGGCCTGGCGTCCGCCTTCAAGGTATGCGGCACTGGCAATGGATATCGGAAGGGACATTATAATCTCGATAAAATCGTGAACGGTGTACGGTGAGCGGGAAAACAAAAGAAGCATGTTGCCGCTTTTGTCCTTGCCTATGGCGGATATGCTCCATGTGGCCTGTTGCTGTTGCCAGACATTGTTGCCGGTGCAGCTGGCCATCCTTATAAGCTGAACCAGAGTATTGTATTTGCCTTTCAGCTCACTGAAGTTCTGGCACTCGGAGTCTATTATCTGCACGTCGGGGACTGTGGAGTCAGCGGGATTAAAGGCAAGTGTGGTCTTATAAGACCTTGCGACCTTGGGATTATTTATGTGGCTGAAATTTTTCATATATCCCACGTTTGTAGAGCCGTCGGCCTGGTACATGCCGGCATTTGTGACGGCCACGAGGTTGTATTTCTTCGCCCATTCCTTTGCAGTCATCGCCTTGCCGCCAACCTCAGAAATTGTAAGGAGTTTAAACGCGTAGTATGCCGGGCTGATTTTCACCACGGTTATCTTCGAACTCCCGGAGCCGGACTTCTGAGGGGAATCGAATTCGCATATATACAGACCCTCATCCAGCCTTTTGCAGTTGTCTGCCGACGCAGAGGCAGTAGCGGCGATAATGAGTATCGCTAAGACCATCATGCACGATATATACCATATCCTTTTCATCTGCATTTTATGGGAGTTGCTTTAACCCCAGGCGTATTTTCTTCTCTTTCTGTGATTTATGTATTTCTCTGCCGACAGCGCCGCAGTACATCCGTTAGCCGCAGCAATTACCACCTGTCTGACCTCGGTACACGAGACGTCCCCGGCCGCGAACACGCCCTCTATGTTTGTCTCCATCATCCGGTTGGTCATGATGCACTCCTCGTCGCTTATATCGACGGAGAAGTTCAGGAAATCCACAATGGGCCTGCTCCCGTGCAGATACACAAACACGCCGTCCATAGGCATAACGGTCTCGGCCTTTGTGTCGTTGTCCTGCACGACGACAGCCTCTACGACTTCATCGCCCCTGATCTCCGTTACCCTATGGTTAAGGAGTACGTTGAATTTATTCTCTTTCAACGCGGGATGCTCGTCGTCGACCTTCAGCTTTTTCCCCGGGGCTATCAGCGTAACCTTATCTGTGAATCTCGTTAAGACCTCCGCCTCTTTAACCGCCTCTTCTGAGTCCCCTATGATACAGACATTCCTGCCCCCGTAGAAGGCCGCATCGCAGATGGCGCAGTAACTTACGCCCTTGCCAAGCAGCTCTTTCTCTCCATCAATTGCCGGCTTTCTGCCCATCGAGCCGGTTGCCAGGATTACGGTCTTGCCGTAGTAGGTCTTGTCCATAGCGTAGATTTCCTTTGGGTTGCTTTCGATGTTTACGCCTATGACCTGTGTCTCAATGTATTCGGCTCCGAAAGAAATCGCTTGGCCCCTGAATATATCAAGAAGC
The DNA here is from genome assembly GCA_002753305.1 of Nitrospirae bacterium MYbin6. GTDB lineage: Bacteria > Nitrospirota > Thermodesulfovibrionia > Thermodesulfovibrionales > Magnetobacteriaceae > Magnetominusculus. Next base: position 10,753 of record PEAC01000040.1, on the reverse strand, counting down.
TCCGGCCCTGTCATTGGGCGAACGATGCCCGGGTAGTTTTCTATTTTACTTGTGAAGGCAAGCGCCCCCGCGGTCTTTGATTTATCCAGCACCACGGTCTTCAGATTCAGCCTTGCCGCATACTGTGCCGCAGTCAAACCGGCCGGCCCCCCGCCGACTATCACTACGTCATATAATTGCTGTGCGTCTGTTTTTGCCTCATCCATTTCCACCTCGTAAAAATAATCTCTCTAGTTCAAAAATAGTTCACCACATTATAGTAAGTGTCCCTTTGGGCCGGCCTAAAACCCGTCGACCTTATAGCGTTTATTATATCATTTTTTGACACCTTAAATGCCACACCTGCCGCCTTGACGACGTTTTCCTCTATCATTGTGGAGCCGAAGTCGTTTGCGCCGAACCGGAGCGCCACCTGGGCGGTCTTTATCCCCTGCGTAACCCACGATGCCTGGATGTTTTTGACGTTATCCAGGTAGAGCCTTGATAGTGCCAGGACACGCAGATAGTCCGCCGCGGTCGCGTGCGTGATTTTCTGGCCAAGCTCTGTAGCCCCGGGCTGAAACGTCCACGGGATAAAGGCCGTAAACCCTCCGGTCTCATCCTGAAGACGGCGTATTGCCTCAAGATGGGCAACTATGTCTGCCGGTGTTTCAACCGTGCCAAACATCATAGTGGCGGTGGTCTTCATCCCCAGTGTGTGGGCCTCTTTCATCACCTCAAGCCACGCGGAGGTGTTAATCTTCCGGGGGCTGATGGCCTCTCTTACCCTGTCTGAGAGGATCTCGGCCCCGCCGCCAGGGATTGAGTCAAGTCCCGCGTCTTTTAATTCAGTGATGGCCTCTTTAATGGTGAAGCCGGCCTTTTTCGCAATATAAGCAATCTCCGGCGGGGAGAACCCGTGAATGTTAATCGTGAATGAATTTTTTATCTTACGCAGCAAACCGGTATAATAAGCCATATCAAGGCCGGGGTGGAGGCCGCCCTGGATTAATATCTGAGTACCGCCAAGGGCGATGGTCTCGCGGATTTTCTCCATCAGGATGCCTTCATCAAGGATATACGCCCCGGGGTCGTCTTCGTCCTTATAGAAGGCGCAAAAGCTGCACCTGTTGATACACACGTTTGTGTAGTTGATGTTTCTGTCAACGATGAACGTGACAAGACGCTCAGGATGAAGGGCAGCTCTCACAGCGTCGGCCAGTTGGCCAAGGTCAAGCAGAGGGGTCTCAGACAGATGCCTGAGTGCCTGGCCGTTATTTAGTCTATCGCTCAATTGACCTCTTCGTAGATGGAACTAAAAAGCGCCAACGCATCATCTTTGTCGAGTCTCTTTCCGTTGTAACCCTTATCAAAAACATGCGAAGCCATAGATTATTCTAACATATTGTAGACGAATTCAAACACAATGACTTGTTACTTAATGTAATCCACCATCTATCACAAGCTTTACCGTCTCTTCTCTAAACTCCTTCGTGTACTTCCCGTTCGGGAGCCTCTCCATTAGATATCTCCATTTAGTAATTTATTTTACCCTATTTTGGTGTCCACTTTTTCCATCTTACATCACTATAAACTTATGTTATAATAAAAGTGTGGAACGTAATGAAGCCATAAGCCGATTAAAACAGCACGAAGCTGACCTTAAGCAACTTGGCGTTGAGCATCTTTTCATGTTTGGTTCAACCGCACGTGGCGAGGCTCGTGAGGATTCTGATGTTGATCTGTTTTTCGATCACCCTGAAGGGTCAATAGGGCTTTTCAAGTTGATGGACATAAAGGATACCGCCGTTCGAATACTTGACTGCAAAACTGACATCATGACAAGGCGTAGCCTGCATCATGTTTTGCGGGAGCAGATTGAGAGATCGGCGATGCAAGTGTTCTAATTGACTGGCCATTCGATCGTTCCGCGTTTAACTGACATCGTTGAAGCTATTGAGCGTATTCATACGGTGTTGTTGAACATTCCTCTTGATGTTTTTAAAACCGATTGGCAACGGCAGTGGGTTGTCGAACGTGGTATCGAAATTATTTCCGAGGCCAGCCGCCATCTGCCCACTGAATTGAAGGCGCGGCACACAGATATTCCTTGGTCAAAAGTGGCGGGCATAGGCAATGTATTACGCCATGCCTATGAGCACGTTGCACTTGATGTGTTGTGGGGCGTGGTGAGGGACGATCTGCCACCCTTAGAAAAGGTTTGCCGCGAAGAGCTGGCGGCAGAAAAAGAACAGAAACAAGGCCGCAAAACCTGATGTTTAATTTTCACCGAAATTATCCCTATATGTAATTTGATGCATGAGGGCCTGTTCTATTTTGCCGTGCAAGGTACCTCTTCGTAGACGGCGTTACGCTCGACGGGTTCTTTTTGGGCCTTTTTAATAAGATGTACCATTTCATCGGGGGTTAGCATTTCTGATGAAGAGGCGCCGGCGCTGTGGGCTATTTTCTCTTCTATTACCGTGCCGTCTATGTCGGTAGCGCCAAAATAGAGGGCCAACTGGCAGATCTTCTCACCAAGCATTATCCAGTATGCCTTTATGTGCGGGAAGTTATCGAGTACGAGGCGGCTCACCGCGATTGTCTTTAAGTCGTCTATGCCGGATGGGCCGGATGGATAATTATTTACATCAATGGCAGAGCCAGTCACGGGCTGATATGATAGTGGAATAAAGGCCTGAAACCCACCGGTGCGCCCCTGAAGCTCACGGAGCATCAGGAGATGGCCGACCCTGTCTTCGTATGTCTCAATATGTCCGTAGAGCATTGTGGCGTTTGTCCTTATGCCAAGATTATGGGCGGCCTCGTGGATTTCGAGCCAGCGGCCCGCGGGGATTTTCTCTGGACACAGGCGCGCGCGAACTGTCTCACTAAAAATCTCAGCCCCGCCGCCGGGCAGCATGTCAAGCCCGTGAGCCTTCAGCTCAGAGAGCGTCCCGGAAAGCCCCAGGCCGCTTAATTTCGTAAAATGGTCAATCTCGACGGCCGTAAAGGCCTTTATCTGCACATGCGGATAGTGTTGTTTTATCTTTGAAATCAACTCAAGGTAATAGCTGAACGGCCAGTCCGGGTGCAGGCCGCCAACAATGTGGAGTTCGTTGAAGTGTGAACTTGTTCCGGCCAGTTTATCGAGGATCTCATTAACGGTTAGCCCATACGCACCGTCTTGCCCATGGGAGCGGCTAAAGGCACAGAACCTGCACCTGTTGACACAGATATTTGTGGGGTTGATGTGCCGGTTTCGCGTGTAGCAGACCCTTTTACCGTGGAGGCGTTCGGCAACAAAGGATGCTGCCCTGCCTAGTTCAAAGAGGTCATCAGAATTAAATAGCGCCAGGGCATCGTCTTTATCAAGCCTCTCACCGGCATAAACCTTAGCTAAAACATCCAAAGCCATAGCATATTCTAACATATTGGAAGATTATAAGTATGAGATGTGCCGTGAAAGCAATCTTAAAACCGGCAATTGCTGGTAACGGCTATGCCGTGTTATAATAAAAAATGGGAACAATATCAGCAAAACAGCATGAACAAGAGCTGGAGGCCCTGCTTAAAAGCTCAAGGGCAGTTCTTAAGTATAGCGTCTTTGCCGATGCGGCTAGGGCTATATTCGATTCGTGTAAAGATGCTATAGGCGCGACGGCCGGTTATATTGCCCTGTTAAGCAGAGACGGTACTGAAAATGAGGTGCTGTTTCTTGATGCGGGTGGGATACCCTGCACCGTCGATCCGTCTTTACCGATGCCGATAAGGGGTTTGCGGGAAAGGTCTTACCAGACACGCACAGTCGTGTATGAAAACGACTTCCACAGCAGCAAGTGGATGGAGTTTATGCCAGATGGACATGTAGAACTTTCCAACGTACTGTTTGCCCCGCTCATCGTAGAGGACAGGGCGGTAGGGCTTATAGGGCTTGCCAATAAGCCCGGAGGGTTTACCGAAAGAGACGTGCAGCTTGCGGAGATGTTTGGCGAACACGCGGCAATAGCCCTGATTAATAGCCGAACACTGGAGAAACTTGAAAATAGTCTGACATCAATCAAAATCCATGAGGAACAATTATCATCTATTGTTGAAACGGCAACTGACGCCATAATCACAATAAACCCTAATAGTAAAATCGTCAGCTGGAATAAGGCAGCGGTCAATATTTTTGGCTATAAAACCGAAGAAATGATTGGTTTGCCTTTAAATATAATAATCCCCGAGAGGTTCCAAAAGAGACATCACGAAAGATTAACGGAAGTCGTCAACGGCGCACACTCGACCCTTATTGGCAATACTATCGAGATATTTGCCGTAAATAAAGACGGCATGGAGTTCCCAATAGAGTTATCCCTTTCCATGTGGAAAAAGAAGGAAGAGATTTTTTTCACGGGTATCATCAGAGACATCACCAGTAGAAAAAAAGCGCAGGAAAAGATCAGGGAACAGGAGCTGGACCGCATAGCAATGGATAGAGTGGCCGGTATAAATTCCCTGGCCGCGGGGATTGCCCATGAAATAAACAATCCTTTGGGTATTATAAGCAGCTCTGTCGGGTATGTAAGCAAACTTACCGCCAAGTTATCTCAGGCTATTGGATTTTGGACAGATAAGGATATTCCCGGCCCCCTTAAGGCCCAATACGAGCAACTCATTGCCCAGTTGAATATTGATCAGACGACAACCTCCCTGAATAATAAATTCGACACAATAAAACGATCCATAACGAGAATCGTCAACATTGTCAACAGCCTGAGACATATTGCAAACCTTGACATGCCGGATATTGAATATGTCGATGTCAACAAACGCTTAGATGAAGTTATTGACGTGTTGAATGTTGAAAGCTTCAGACATATCGAGTTTGAAAAGTTATATAACACGCTGCCAGAGATAGAGTGCTCTGTAGGGGACATAAATCAATGCCTGCTTCAAATAATAAGCAACGCCATACACGCGGTTGGCCCTATGGGCAAGGTGGTAATAAGAACCGCGTTTAATAAGGAGGACGGACACATAAATATTGAAGTAAGAGATTACGGACATGGTATGAACAAAGAAGTCTTACAAAAGGCATTCCATCCGTTTTTTACTACAAAACCGGTTGGTACCGGAACCGGCATCGGCCTCACCATAACGGAAAGAATCATCAAGGCCCACGGCGGCACAATAGACATTGACAGCGAAGAGGGCAAGGGGACTTCCGTTATAATAAAACTACCGGTAAAACGTATTACGTAAAATATATAGTTACAGACCCTTCAGCGCACCTGAAAGACCACCGTATCGAGAGTTTTCCCCTCACTATTAATAATAGAAAGCGTGAAGTTGCCCTTTTTAGGTTTCCACAACCGTGGTGAGCCGGGTGAGGCAAGCCTTTCGTCGTTAAGCATCCAGGTGAGCCTCTCATGTGGCGGGTTATATTGAAATACCACCATTTGATTTTCCTCTCCGATGTCGGGGTCAAGGCTTATTATTGTCTCTGATGGCGGATATGTTATGCGCGGGGTCTCGTATTCCCTGTTCAGCCTGACCACTGCGGGGGCCTTGCCGGGGTTGGCTGGTTCGGTGCCTTTTATAAACAGTTCGCTGCGCTCAGGTTCGATGTCTCCGTCAAATCTGACGATTTTGGAGATTACGCCGGAGGGAGTCCGCGGCGATTTTGATGTTGCCGTACTGTGAAGGTAACCCATTATCTCTACCCAGAGCGGCGCGGCACCCGTGATGCCGCTTACGTCTTTCATCGGCGCGCCGGAGAAATTCCCAACCCATACGCCAACCGTATATCTGTCTGAGAACCCCACGCACCAGTTGTCGCGCATGTCCTTACTCGTACCGGTCTTAACCGCTGTCCAGAATCTCGTCGAAAGGGGATTCTCAAAGCCAAAGGTAAGGCTCCGTGCCTCTCTGTCCGATAGGATATTTGCCACTATGTAGGCGGCCCTTTTATCGAGTATCTGCTGCGGCTTTGGCGGATTGGGGACAGGTTTTAGGGTCAGCTCACCCATCTGGCCGCCGTTTGCAAGTGTGCGATATGCGTTTACCAGCTCAAGCAGGGTTACGTCCAGGGAACCAAGCGCGATGGAAAAGCCGTAGAACTCCGGGTCTTCCCGCAGGCCCTTAAAGCCCAGTTCTTTAAGCCTGTCTGTGAACTCTACTAATCCGGCAATCTCCAGCACCCTGACTGCCGGCACGTTCAGAGAAGACGACAGCGCCGTCCTGGCGGTTACCTGGCCCTTGAAATCCTTCTCATAGTTTTGCGGCACGAAAAGCCCCGTCGTGGTTTGAAGCCTCAGCGGTATGTCTTCAAGAATAGATGCCGCGGTCAAAAATCCCCGTTCTATGGCCAGTTCATACAGAAAGGGCTTCAGAGTGGACCCTGCCTGGCGCTCCGCCCGTATGCCGTCGACTTGAGCTGCGCTTGAGTATACCACGCCGCCGTTACCCACATAAGCCAGTATCTCGCCGGTCTTGTTCTCGACGACGAGCACGGCCCCGTCTGAGACACTGCTTACTCTGAGAGCAATCAGATGGCTGTCGAGCCGTTCTATTATGACGCGCTGCAGGTCGCCGTCTAATGTCGAGAGTGCCTCCCTCTGGCCCTTCCCTATCAAGAGCCGTGCCGCGTGCGGGGCAAATGCGATGCGCTGCCTGAGTTGATAGGGAGATGAGAGGGCCTCATAGGCCGATTTTTTTATCTCCTCGCATGGGACGGCTGCGTTGAGGGCGAACAGGCAGGCCCGCTGCCCTACGGCCTGATACGTTGCATTTGGCGCCCCTATTAATACAGCCAGAAGCAGAGACTGCACTTGCGTAAGCCCGGATGGGTCTTTGTCAAAAAGCCCTCTTGATGCCGCCCCTATGCCTGAGAGTTCACCTCTATAGGTTACCAGATTGAGGTAGGCCTCAAGGATTTCGTCTTTTTTCCATTGCCGCTCCAGGGCCAGGGCGGCCTTAATCTGGCTTATCTTCTGGGCGAATGACCGCCTTCCCTTTTTGGGTTTGAATCCTTCGTTGAGGATGGAGGCAAGCTGCATGGTTATGGTACTGCCGCCGCGCCTTGTGCCAGCTGTGAATCTCTTTATAGCTATTGAGGCAAGGGCACGCCAGTCCACACCGTGGTGGGCGTAAAACTTCTTGTCTTCTATGTGTATTACCGCCTCGATAAGTGAGGGGGATATGTCTTTCAGGGATTGCCATGCAAGGCGGCGGCCCTTTGCGTCAGTCCTGAGTTCGTGGATTACCTCCATGTGCCTGTCAAGGAGGACGGCCTCCGAGGCCTTGTATGAGTCCCTCACCTCCTGATACGATTGCTGGGACGCGCTGCCGCCGGAGTAAAATAAGAGATAACCAGCCCCCGCAAGCGCCGTCAGAAGCGCCAGAACTGTTATAATCACTGTGAGGATAACTTTTTTTCTTTTCATACTAAGTTACCGGCAAACGAGTAATTTAAAAATTCTGCCATTCCTGCGAACTGAATAATTTGGAGAGCCGTTCCTGCGACAGGACGAAAGGCTCTCCTGTGTTTCATTTCACATCTTATTTATTTCCAGGTTACAATAGAAGAGACCCATTTGGTACCATCATACCAATACATGTACCTGTTATAATACGCCATTATAGCCGTACCATTTGTAAACCGTTGGATATAGTATGGGCCGCCGTTTGATGATTTTCCCGTTACCACGCCTCCGGATTTTATACCAAAATACGACGGATATTTAAAATAGATTTCGTCTATCTTGGCACTCGCCATATCAAAGTCGGGTGTTCTCCAGGTTAACGTAGAAGAATTCCACGTGGTACCATCAAACCAATACATGGACCCGTTATAATACGCTATCAGAGCCGTTCCGTTTTCATACCTTTGGATATAGTATACGCCGCCGAAAGATGTTGTTTCTGTTGCCACACCTCCGGATTTTGTACCAAAGTACGATGGATATTTATTATAGATTTCGTCTATCTTGGCATGTGCCTTAGCGAAGTCGGCGTCTGTTTTCCAAATTATCGTAGAAGCGTTCCACTTGGCACCATCATACCAATACATGTAGCCGTTATAGTACGCCATTAGAGCCTTTCCATTCGTATACCGTTGGATATAGTATGTGCCGCCTGTGACTGTTACTGCTACCACACCTCCAGACTTTGTACCAAAGTACGACGCATTTTTATTATAGCTTGTATCGATTGCCGTAGCGGCAAGGGTATACGATGGGACAAACTTCTGGATTAAATTATTAAACGTGTCTGCTACATAGACATTGCCAGAGCTATCAACTGCTACGCTATATGGCATGGCAAACTTTCCGTTTCCCGCGCCGTCGCCACCCCAGTTAGTCTTAAAAACTCCGTTTGAATCAAACAGCTGTATTAAATTATTTAAAGCGTCTGCCACATAGACATTGCCCGCGCTGTCTACTGCTACGCCAGATGGCGCAGAAAGTGATACGTTATCTTTGCCGCCACCCCATTGAGACTTAAAAACTCCGTTTGAATCAAACTTCTGGATGAGGCCGTTTTGGGAATCCGCCACATAGACATTCCCGGCACTGCTCACTGCAGCCCCAAATGGCATGGCAAACTTTCCGTTACCAGTGCCACTGCCGCCCCATTGAGACTTAAAAACTCCGTTTGAATCAAACTTCTGGATGAGGTTGTTTCCGGTGTCTACCACATAGACATTCCCGGCGCTGTCCGCTGCCACCCCATATGCAACATTAAACTTTCCGTTACCAGTGCCGCTGCCACCAAATTGAGACTTAAAAACTCCGTTTGAATCAAACTTCTGGATAATATGGTTACCGACGTCTGACACATATACATTACCAGTGCTATCCACTGCTAAAGCAACGGGAGCATTAAACTTTCCGTTACCAGTGCCGCTGCCGCCCCATTGAGACTTAAAGGCTCCGTTTGAATCAAATTTCTGGATGAGGTTGTTTTCGCTGTCTACCACATATACATTCCCGGCGCTGTCCACTGCCACCCCAGATGGAGAGTCAAACTTTCCGTTGCCAGTGCCGCTGCCACCCCATTGAGTCTTAAATTGATAGTCCTCGGCGTACAGGGTGTTTACACTAAAACCAAGAACCAAACTTAAAATTACAACCAGACATTTGAAATACCACATCAATGACCTTGAGTTATTCATTAATCCTCCATATTTATCGTCTTAAATGCAAATTATACCATAAAGACTGATTTTCACTATCAGACTAGTTTGGGCAGCCGACAGTAAAATTCCACGCAGTGCCAGTTTCCCCTGCACAATTAGGAGTAACAGCAACTGTAACCTCAGTGCTTGTTCCCGAATAGGAAAGGGCGACACTACCACTTTTTCCAACACAACCGGTATCATGTAGAGTTTTGCCTTCATAGGACACAACCATTTGGTCTTTTACACTATATGTATCGTAAGAAAATGTAAACGTACCAGAAGATTTTCCCATGCTGACTTTAATAGTCTGCGCTGTATCATTGCCTGCTACCGCAGTTGAATTGCACGCTTGTGGTGTTATTTCGAAGAAACTATATGCTGTACCTGCAGATGTCTCTAAATCACCACTTGCATACTCGGGGATTACATTCCATGTGTAATTTCCTGCTGGTAGGGACACAGTGTAAGGAATACAATCCACCTGCCAGCCTCCAGTAGTACTTTCTGTGCAATATTGGGCGGCATCGAATCTCTTAGTAAGTACTTTTTTAGAAACATAGTTATCCTCTTTATATCGACCGAAAACTTCAATTCTATACTTAGTAGCCCCGGGGAAATTAGTCTTCCATTTAAATTGAACACCTTTTGGATCGTATGGAATTTTACTGCCTTGCACGGGGGCTACAATTGTAGGAGCAACATGGCATTGCACGTTGAAGATCGCATCTCTTACACAAGGCAGAAACAAATAATTACAGCGTGAATCTGTGAGGGAATAATAACCCGCACAAACATCGTGATCTAAACAAGCCTGCGTGTATATATTCGCATCCCTGTTAACAGGGTCAAAATTAGCCGCATTACATCCTCTACCACAGCGCCCGGTACAATTACTTGTACCAAGTACAAAGTTTTTGACTATAATATCATTAGCATCTATTGGCGGCGACATAGTCATATGCACTGCACCGCGATAAATAGCCAACCAAGGTTTCATGTAAAAGTTCAAGGTGTCTGGACAGGACGTCCCCGTATTTGTAACATATGTGGGGACATTAATGTTTCCCGATTTAAAAACAGAACATAGACTTTTACTCATTGGAATTGGCAAATTTAGACCACATATCATCCCCGTTCCTGGATCGGGATTATCAGACTTTTCTACAAGGCTATCCAGATCTAAAGCAACAATAGGCAGGGTACTTGGCCAAAAATCAAATAAATTTAAAACCCTGGCCAACTTGGAAACTAAAACATCCGAGCCATTATTTTCTCGTTGCACTGCGTTAAGAGCCCTGCTTATAAGGGTCCTGTCACTTTCTGTAATCTTCATTAAAGGATCCTCGATGTCATTGCCTTTAATATGGATTTCGCCTTCTTTGCCTCCATAACCAATGGTTACGTTTATCTGCTTATTGTTAAAAAGCAGATTTAGCTCTATCGTCTCATCTGCGGATTTGTTCTCGGCTGAAAATGAAACTTCAGGTTGTAGAGACCCACTGCCGCCAGCTGTGGAACCAATGCCGCCAATAGATGCTAATGATATTATAGTCAAAAACTTTGTACTTGGTACAAGTAATTGTACCGGGCGCTGTGGTAGAGGATGTA
>PEAC01000039.1 GCA_002753305.1 Nitrospirae bacterium MYbin6 | reverse complement strand
AAGGCAATCTTTATGATTGGCCTCATAGTAACGGCCTTGTACGTAGGGTACATGTTTGCGATACCGTACTATAAGCACAACTCCATGACATCAGAGGCAACACAGATTGCCAGACTGGGGCAGGACAAAGTAAAGACCCTTGAGCTTATAAACGAAAAGGTGCAGGAACTTGATATCCCCGTAAAAAAAGAACAAATAGAGGTCTCCGTTGACAAGGAAAAGAAGATTGTGACGATAAAAATGGCATGGAATGTTGAGGTGGACGTAATGGGATTCTATAAAAAAACCCTTTTCTTCAGGATTGATGTAAAACAATAATAATGTTCACCGGTATAACTGTATCAGTAGGCGAAGTGGCCTCAATAACAAAGAAACACGGCGCGGCCGAACTGGCGGTTACAGACGCCGTTGTATCAAAAGGCGTGCAAATCGGCGACAGTGTCTCGATAAACGGCGTATGCCTTACGGTAACCAGAAACGATCGGGATAAGATGTATTTCGACGTCTCGGAGGAGACCCTCAGAAGCTCAGGCACGGGCTGGCTCCGTCCGGGGTCGAGGGTGAACCTTGAGCCTGCCATGTCTGCAAGTGGCAGATTCGGCGGGCACTTTGTAACCGGGCACGTTGATGCCACGGGGACTATCGAATCGAAGCGCCTCACAGGCAGTGGCAGCGGCGTCATTGAGATAAAGATTGGAGCGCCGCCCGGGGTTCAGAAGTACATTGTAAAGAAAGGTTCCATTGCCGTAGATGGAGTGAGCCTGACGGTTGCAGATGTGTATGACGGCGGGTTTTCTATCGTCATAATCCCACATACGTCGGGGGTAACGACCCTTGGGGCCAAGAACCGGGGCGATAGTGTAAACCTTGAAGCTGATATTATTGGCAAGTATGTAGAGAAATTCGCCGCCACTTTTTTAGGAAACGGAGCTGGAGGCAATGGTGGAAATCTATTAAATAAATTAAGAGAGGAAGGCTTTGCAAGATGAAAACCAGGCATACGTTTAATACCATAGAAGAGGCAATAAAGGACATAGCAGAAGGCAAAATGGTAATCCTCATAGACGACGAGGATAGGGAAAACGAGGGGGACCTCTGCATAGCCGCCGAGAAAATCACACCGGATGTGATAAACTTTATGGCAAAATTCGGCAGAGGGCTGATATGCCTGAGTCTGACTCACGAGAAAATCGAGCAGTTAAACCTCCCCATGATGACAAGCAACAATACCTCATCATTCGGCACGGCCTTCACTGTGTCCATTGAGGCCAGAAAGGGTGTTACTACCGGAATCTCGGCCCATGACAGGGCAAAGACAATCCTTACGGCAATCGACCCGAAGTGCCGCCCCGAGGACCTTGCGCGTCCCGGGCATATATTCCCATTAAGGGCCAAGCCGGGCGGTGTCTTGCAGCGTGCCGGTCAGACCGAAGGCTCCGTAGACCTGGCAAGCCTTGCAGGCCTTACCCCTGCCGGTGTCATCTGTGAGATACTCAACGATGACGGCACTATGGCCAGAGTTCCTGAGCTTATGGAGTTCTCAAGAACTCACCAGATGAAAATCGTCACAATAGAAGACCTTATCGAATACAGGCTGAAAAACGAACGGTTGATTAAAAGGGTGGCAAACGTGAAATGTCCGACAAGGCATGGCGGTGACTTCAAGGCCATAGCATATGAAAACGCCGTAGATGACAATGTCCACCTGGCCCTTATAAAGGGCGACCTTACCTCTGATGAACCGGTGCTCGTGCGTGTGCACTCCGAGTGTCTTACCGGGGATGTATTTGGCTCAAGACGTTGTGACTGTGGCGAACAGCTGCGTAAGGCAATGGAAATCATAGACAAAGAGGGGCGCGGCGTGATACTTTATATGAGACAAGAGGGGCGCGGTATCGGCCTTGCCAATAAACTCAAGGCCTATGAGCTGCAGGACAAAGGCATGGACACCGTTGAGGCTAACTTAGAGCTTGGCTTTAAGGACGACCTCAGAGACTATGGCATAGGGGCACAGATACTCGTCGACTTAGGCGTTAAGCGTATCGCCCTGATGACAAATAATCCGAGAAAGATTGTCGGACTGGACGGCTATGGCCTTGAAATCGTAAAACGGGTATCTATTGAGGTTACACCGTGTGATAAAAACATGGTTTACCTAAAGACAAAGAAGAAGAAAATGGGACATATCCTGGATAAAGTCTGAGTTCGGAATAAATTTTAATCAAGGAGAGCAGAGATGAAGATATACGAAGGAGATATAAACGCGAAGGGATTTAAGTTTTGCCTTATCGTAAGCCGGTTTAACGACTTCATAACCGGGCGCCTCCTCGAAGGGGCAATAGATGCCCTTACAAGGCATGGGGCAGATAGTGGTGACATATCGATAATCAAGGTGCCGGGGTCGTTTGAGATACCGTTGATGGCAAAGAAGGCGGCTGCCTCTAAGGCCTATGACGCGGTTATCACCCTGGCTGCGATAATACGCGGGGCAACGCCACATTTCGAGTACGTAGCGGCAGAGGCGTCAAAGGGAATCGCCATGGCCTCAATGGACTCAGGGGTGCCCATAGCCTATGGCGTCATAACCTCAGACACCATAGAACAGGCCATCGAGCGCGCAGGCACTAAAAGCGGCAACAAGGGATGGGATGCGGCCATGACGGCTATAGAAATGGCTAATCTCATGAAGAAACTGTAACCCACGCCGCCTATGACAAGAAGAGAGGCCCGTGAATACGTCCTGCAAGCACTATTTCAATATGAATTTACAAAGTCGGTCACCGATAGGGAAGAGATACAAAAGAGGCTTGAGCGTAAATCCCCCTCAGGCGAAATAATAGAATTCGTCGATGACCTCATCAGAGGGGTAATCAGGCATCTTAATGAAATTGACGAGAGGATTCAGTCGGTCTCAAAACACTGGGAGCTGCAGAGGATTGCCTCTGTGGACAGGAATATTATAAGATTTGCCGTGTATGAAATCCTCTACAGGGCGGATATCCCGGCGGCTGTTACCATTAACGAGGCCGTGGACATAGCGAAAAAGTACTCAACCCTGGAGTCTTTCTCGTTTATAAACGGTATACTGGATACTATCGCCAAAGATACCAGACCGAAGGAGCTGAAACGATGACGCCTTATGCGGTAATCTCAGACGTACACTCAAACCTGCACGCCCTTGAGGCAGTACTCAAAGATATCGATGGCCGCGGCATAGAGGATATATACTTTGCCGGCGATATAGTCGGCTATGGCCCGAGGCCAAATGAATGTATAGATATAATAATTCAACGCTGTAAGATACTCATTGCCGGCAACCACGACTGGGCGGTAATCGGATATACTGATACGGAATATTTTAATGAAATTGCCATGTATGCCATCGAATGGACGCGGGATAACCTGACAGATAAACACATGGAAGATATAAAGGAGTTTAAACTTTTCAAATCCGACCCGGCACGCGATGCCATGTTTGTCCACGCCTCCCCTAAAGACCCCGATAACTGGGACTATCTCTTCTCGCTGACAAACGCGGCGGTTAACTTTCGGAGTTTTCAACAAAAATTCTGCTTTGTCGGGCACAGCCACACCCCTGTTATAATAGAATACGCAGGCCCCGGTGAGATGTTAACCATATGGGATAACACTGAAATAAAGGAATCAAGCCGTTATATCGTAAACGTTGGAAGTGTAGGGCAGCCGCGCGACGGCGATACACGCGCCTCATATGCCGTTGTCAACGACAAGGCAATAGAGATAATCCGTGTCTCATACGACATAGAAAAAACTCAGACTGAAATGCGAGAGGCCGGCCTTCCGGTAAGGCTTATTGAGCGCTTGTCTTATGGGCACTAAAATCATACACTCAAGGGGTTTTTAAGAATATGATAGATAGATACACGAAAAAAGAGATGGGCAGCCTTTGGACACTTGAGGCTAAGTACAGGAAGTGGCTCGATGTGGAGTTGGCCGTATGTGAGGCATGGGCGGAAAAAGGGGAAATCCCGGCCGCGGCCCTCATGGCTATTAAAGAAAAGGCGGCCTTCGACGTTAAACGCATCGACGAAATCGAGGCCGAAGTAAAACACGACGTCATCGCATTTCTCACCAGTGTGGCAGAGCATGTCGGCCCCGAATCGAGATACATTCACAAGGGGCTTACCTCCTCAGATGTCCTTGATACTGCCAATGCCCTTCTTATGCGGGATGCGGCAGATATTATCATAGTCGATATCAAGTCCCTGATGGAAGTCCTCAAAGATCAGGCCATTAAATATAAGGATACCCCGTGCATAGGGCGAAGCCACGGCATCCATGCCGAGCCTATGGTATTCGGCCTGAAGTTTGCCCTATGGTACGAGGAGATGAAGAGAAACCTTGCTCGAATGGAAAGCGCCCGTAAGACAATAAGCGCCGGAAAGCTCTCAGGCGCCGTAGGGACATTTTCAAGCATCGACCCTGAGATAGAAACCCTGGTGTTAGAGAGGCTTGGCCTTGTCCCCGAACCCGTGGCCACACAAATTGTGCAGCGCGACAGGCACGCTGAGTTCATGTCAACCCTTGCCATAATCGCCTCGACAATCGAGAAAATATCCGTAGAGATAAGACACCTCCAGCGCACGGAACTTCGCGAGGCCGAAGAGCCATTTTCCCTTGGCCAGAAAGGCTCCTCCGCTATGCCGCATAAACGCAACCCTATAGGGACTGAAAACCTCACCGGCCTTGCCCGCGTAGTTCGCTCTAACGCTTTGGCCGCCCTTGAGAACGTTGCCCTCTGGCATGAGCGCGACATCAGCCACTCATCGGTTGAGCGGATTATTATACCGGACAGCACGATTCTCATTAACTACATGCTCATACGCCTGAAGGGGATCCTGTCGAAATTGAACGTATATCCAGATGCGATGCTCAAAAACCTTAACATGAGCCACGGACTATACAATTCCCAAAAGGTGCTGCTTGCGCTTACCGAGGCGGGGATGTCCAGAGAGGACGCCTATGTGGTAGTCCAGCAAAAGGCCATGAAGAGCTGGAAAGATGGTGACTTATTAAAAGATCTTCTGCAAACCGACAAAACGATCAGGGAATTTATGTTAGATAGACTTGATAAGCTATTTGACCTGGACGACTACCTAAAGCACATTGACTTTATATACAATCGTGTGTTCACGGATAAATAATCAGATGAGCAATTTGCAAAATGAATAAATGTATCCAGTTAATGTTTGTTCTTAAAGAATGGATTCCTGCTTTCGCAGGAATGACAAATTTTCTAGTTTACTCATTTGACTGCAACTTGCTATGACAACAGAGAACCGTTTTCTTCTGTCTGTCATTCCTGCGAAAGCAGCAGGAATCCAGCATCTTATAGATGCAGAAAACTACTTTCCCCTGAATAACCTGGAGGATAAAGCCACTGAATCCGCCCGCAAAACCTCTCAAGACCCACTTTCTTAACCGGCCCTCTGTCTATCGCCTCGGGACGAAGTGGGCAGGGCGGCTGCCTGTTGGGCTTGCCTATGCCATAGCAGACGGTGTTGCCTCAGTGAGTTCTGTCCTCTATCGAAAGGCATTAAGAAGTATCATTGAAAACCTTCGCATGGCCATGCCCACAGACTCCGGGCAAGCCATTGGGGCCGCGGCACGCAGACTCTTTAAAAACTACGCCAGATACCTCGTCGATTATGCTATGTTTACATACCTGCCAAAGGACGAGATACTCAAAAAAATCACATCCCGCGAGGGAATAGACATACTTGAGGGCGTTATTAAAGAAGGCAAGGGCATAATTCTTCTGACGGCACACCTGGGAAACTGGGAGCTTGGCGGGATATTTTTAAACAGCTATGGCCTTAAAATAAACGTCCTCACTAATAAAGATGAAAACCCGGGGATAGACGAGGCCCGAACCAACTACAGGCAAAGGCACGGCGTAAACACAATAACGGTCGGGGAGAAAAATCCCCTGTCCAGCGTTGAGCTTGCCGGTGCGCTGTTCAGAGGTGAGGCCGTGGCCATGCTCATAGACCGTTATAACCCACTGATGGGAAATATTGAGGTAGAGTTTTTCGGCAGGAACGTGAATTTCCCTGCGGGGCCGTTTATATTAAGCAAGATGACAGGCGCGCCAATAATCACAGGCTTTGTCGTCAGGGAAGAAGACGGCTACAAGGGTATAATAGACGGGCCTTTTACTGTTGGCAACGACATCAGAGACGCCGCCCGTAAGGCCATAAAAAGCCTCCAGCGCAATATTGCAAAATATCCCTGCCAATGGTATAATTTCAGCATGGGCGGCATGGAGGGATAAGGCACATGGCAGAAAGTGGAATTTAACAGGCTCCGCGCGGCTCTCATCTTAACGGCCTTTTGTCTGATAATCCCCGCCCCCGTGATATCAGCGCCGGACACTACACTCACTCAGTCTGCCCAACTCCCAACTCAACTCACAGGCACTGACATTGCGGCCTCACCGGCGGACAAGGCAAGGGCGATGCTCCATATAAAAAACCTCATGGGCACTATTGATGCCGTCTCAGCAAGTGTATATCAAACAAAACACCTTGCGATGCTGAAAAAGGCAATCGAAACCCAGGGCACAGTCCTGCTTGCCAGGCCTCACAGGCTCAGGTGGGAGATAACAAACCCCGATAGATCCATAACCCTCATAGACGAAACCACTATAACCATCTATAAGCCGCTTGAGAAAGAGGCGGACATATACGCCATAGACTCCAACATAGCGGCCAAACAGTCGATGGCCTTTTTCTCTTCCACCATGTGGGGAGACCTCTCAGAGATGGAAAAGAGATTCAAGGCGGATATTTATATTAAAAAAGGCTATATTATTTATAAACTCGTCCCAACTTCAGAGATGGCTGCCCGGTATCTCACATCGATTGTAATATATTTTAACGAAGCCACGGGGACTCCGGCCGGATTCGAGCTGGTTACCCCAAAGGGCGACAGATACGTTACGTCGCTAAAAGATGTAAAGAAAAATCCAACATTCGGCACGGATATGTTTAACCTGAAACTTCCGAAAGAGGTCTGGATACGAGACCATACGAAACCGGATGAACACGGCAGGTAAAGTCTTAAAGTGTGCCGCAATAGCCGCGATTATAATATTCTGCGTAACACACTATGAGCGGCTGAACCCGGCAGGGATAAGCGCCTTTGCGTCAGAGTATGGCAGCGCGGCCCCGGTAGTGTTCATAGTGGTATGCGCCCTCAGGCCACTCTTATTTTTTATCCCGGCGATGGGGCTTACAATAGTGGCGGGGCTGTTGGTCGGGGCATTTAAGGGCACGTTGTATGTGGCCTGTGCTGGGGTGTTCTCCAGCATAGTGGGGTTTTGGTTTGCCAGATGGATAGGCAGAGATGCGATAGTGCGCCTGACGGGTGTGAGTGCGGCACTGGGGATGCTTGAGCGTTGGGCAGAGGAAAACGGCCGCCGTGCCGTGCTGTCAATGAGGCTGTTTCAGCTTCCATGGGATATAGTAAGCTATTGGGCGGGACTTTCAGGGGTCAGGTTCCGGGATTTCTTTGTTGCAAGCATGATACCGTTACTTCCGGTGAGTTTTTTGTATACCTACATGGGAAGCAAAATTCTAACGCCGTTTAGTGGCGGATTCATAGCGGCACTCATGGCCATAGCTGCCCTCGGTGCGCTGCCTCATATAAAAAAAGTTATAAAAAAGATGAGCCAGCCCGATACGAAATCGCAATCGTAGTTTTAAATCCATATGGTTTTATTGTACAATACGAAGCAGTACAGGAGAAATACGAAAAGTGAGTAAAGACGAAAATAATAATTATTTTTCTATAGCCGATTCGGCCCCGGTATTCATCTGGACATCTGACATCTACGGACAGCGCAACTACTTCAACGGCGTATGGCTTGACTACACAGGCAAGGCCCTTGAGGAGGAACTTGGTGGCAAGTGGGTGGAAGGCATACACCCGGACGACTATATGAACTACTATGAATCGTTCAATACGGCACTGGCAGGCCTTGTCCCCTTTAAGGCCGAATACAGATTGAGACGCAAGGACAATATCTATAGATGGATCCTGGATACCGGCACGCCTCGCCAAGACGGAAGCGGCACATTCATAGGCTATATAGGATCGTGCGTGGGTATTACGGAACGTAAGCAGATGGAGGCGGAGCTTCTGCGCAGCAACTCCATGCTGAGGTCCCAGCAGGAGGCCTCAATCGACGGGATACTGTTTCTCGATGAAAATCAAAACATATCAAGCTTCAATGCCCTGTTCCGCCAGATGTGGGCAATACCCGAAGGACTGCTGAAAGAAGGAGCCGATGGCCGTCCACTTCTGGAATTTTTAAAGACGATGGTTGAAAACCCCGAAGACTTTATAGTCGACTCGGACTGCACGGCTGCCCATGACTCAAACTGCATCGACCTTGCCATGAGAGACGGGCGGATATTTTCCCAGCATTCGGCCGTTGTGACATCTCCAGGTGGTGGGGACTATGGAAGAATATGGTACTTTCGTGATATTACGTGGCGAGACAGAATGGAAAACGAACTCAGGCTAAAAACAAAAACTCTTGGTGAGCTTGCTGCACATCTCGAACAACGTGTAAAGCAAGAGGTCCAAGAAAGACTCAAACAGGAGAAA
This sequence comes from Nitrospirae bacterium MYbin6, assembly GCA_002753305.1. Classification (GTDB taxonomy): domain Bacteria; phylum Nitrospirota; class Thermodesulfovibrionia; order Thermodesulfovibrionales; family Magnetobacteriaceae; genus Magnetominusculus. Next base: position 18,636 of record PEAC01000039.1, on the reverse strand, counting down.
ATCCTCGTACAACAGGCCAAAATGGCCTCAATGGGCGAGATGATTGAGGCCATTACCCACCAGTGGCGACAACCCCTGAATGCCCTATGTCTGATAGTTCAGGACCTTTCGGACACATTCATACATGGACAATGCGATAAATCATTCATGGAAGAGGCCGTCCAGGACTCAATGCAGCAAATAGACTTCATGACAAAGACCATAGACGATTTCCGGAATTATTTCAAACCGGCAAAGACAAAAGATACCTTTGACCCTGTACAGGCCATAACGGAAGTGCTCTCTATAACATGGGGACAACTGAAATTGCACTCCATCGGCGTACAAATAAACGGCCATGCCTATGACCCAAACAAGTCTGTCGATTCAGCTCAATTATTTATATCTACTTATAAAAATGAATTCAAACAAGTAATCCTTAACATCGTAAACAACGCAAAAGACGCCTTAAAGACGGCCCCAAAGCCAAGGAAAATATCGTTTAGTCTGTCAGCGGATAACACCACCAAGACGCTGATAATAAATATCAACGACAACGGCGGTGGAATCCCAAACGAGATAATAAATAAAATATTCACACCCTACTTTACGACAAAAGAAAACGACAAGGGTACGGGCATCGGCCTCTACATGTCAAAAATGATCGTAGAAAACAATCTGTCAGGGGTAATATATGCCTCCAACGCCAAAGGTGGGGCATGCTTTACGATAGAACTTGCAATCGAGGTGTAGAATAAAAAAACAGCGAATCCGTAAGGAAAAATCATACGGATTCGCTGAATACCAAACAACCAGTTTTCTAATCGTATGGGGTTACCGGTTTCTTAGCGCCGCATAGTATTGCTAAATGTCTAAGCGCTTTAGCAGCCTCCGCTGCCATTTGTTCGGTGAAGCATTGAAAAAAACCGTAGTTTTCCATTTTTTCAATGTTGTCTACCCCCTCCTTCTTTCTCTCAATTACAAACTTAACATGGGGTTTTTCATCTGAAGTGGCGTAGCTGACACTGTTACCAATAATGCCGAATTTAACGGCATTAGTCGAAGGCCATACTCCGTTTGTAAACCTGTCGGGATTTAACGTCTCTAATGGGACAGAGCGCCTGTGTACATACGTGTCACGGTCATACATCGCGGTCTCTGAAATAAACGTACACCCATCAAGAGATACAGTATCCTTCGTCTGGGCATTGTCGTTGTCAATCGTGCATCTTTCTTGTATATAGGCAATTGCTTCCTCTTTCGAGGGTCCCTTTTTTTCAGTCTTTTTTTCAGCTTTTTTTGAGTCCCCCTTTTTCAATTCACTAAATCCGGGTGACGGTAAAGTAACAGTTAAGGCAATTGCTACAAGTAAAAGCAGTAACCAATGAGCTGCTTTTTTAGAATACACGCTACCCGGTGAACTCACCACAAAATCCAACATCAATTAATCCTCCTTTTACAATACGCTTTCAGATATGACACCTGAGATGTCACCAATACATCCTGTTAAGTTAAACCTTCTACGAAGGTGTACATGTCTCCGTGTTAGCAATTACCATGTAATGATTTTGTCGCTTGAGACGGCCTCGTCGATTATCTTGTCATAGTTCTTATCGGTTCTCATGTCTATAACTGTCACATCGGCGAGTGTCTTTTGAACTTCTATGATAGTCTTAGCTGTATTGTCCGGCTCCTGCTTCAATAAAAATAGGACTTTTTTCATTATACCTCCTTTTATCATGTCCTCTAATATGCAAGGATGTTGTCATATTCGAGGAGTTTTTTCGCTATGTCCTCAGTGGAACAATATTCGATTCCCTCGTAACCTTTGATGTTCGTACACAACGACAAGTCCATTTCCTTGACCATTTCGAGGTTCATGTCGTTTTCGTCATTCGACTCTATTTTCCTGTCCAGAATGAATACGTCGATTATATCGTCCATGACGGTTATGCCAACGCTCATCCTCAGGGCCTCACCCTGTCTGTCCCTTACCAGTACTGCTATTTTTTTCGGCATATGGATCTCCTTACTTTAGTAAGTTATATTAGGATTACCTTGTCGGCATCCTGATTCATAACTGAGTTTTGGTATTGGCTTCCGGCCGCACAGCCCGCCGGAATCATGTCTGTGGTGATTTTCCTTAATTTCGCGCTATGGTCACAGAGGCTCATAGTCACACCAGTTAAACTCATCAGCGCCACGATATCCTTGTCCTGGGAATGCCTCGTGCCGTCATCCATCATAAAAAGTATTACTTCTAAGCCCTTTTTGACGGCTGCCTTTGTCAGGCCGATTATATCGTCTTTATAGCCGTCTCTTGTTATCAGTAACCCGATTGTCATACTTTAACCCCTCCTGTTATTTTTGCTGTCCCATCTTAATATAAAGATGATTTATTTATAGTTTAAAATCCTTTTTGTATATTGGAATGGCCTTATCGTTTACGCTGCCATCTACCTCTTTGAGTGCAGGGTATTTCTCTGTCGCCTGCGGAGGGAAAAGGCGGTACATTAGTTCCACCGAGATATATTTAACCCCGTCGTCCGTGATTGGATAAGAATATGTGCGCACCTCGCCGTTTTTCAGCCTTGTATCAAATGCAACCCCTTCTGCCTTCCATGCCGGGACGCCAACTTCGCCTCCCCCTTTAAAGGCCTTCATAAATACAGCCTTTTTGTCTTCCATCGGATTCTTTTGATAATTCCTGAAGATGGCCTTCTTGTCGGCATCGTAAAACGCCACCTTAAGAAACGCCATGCGCATCGGCATTGTCGAAGGAAAGTCATGGGCTGTTTTGTTTGTAATCTCTATGTCGATGGTTTTCCCCTTTTCTGTCTCGTTGATGTTGGCTTGGACGGTGGCTGCCTTTTTAAGCATCTCCAGATTATGGCCGCCTCCCATTGCGTGTGAGGCATGGTCCGGTTTTAATGACTCAATCGACGGAGGGCCCTCCTTTCTGTCCATATGGCAGCTTAGGCAATCACTCTGCCCCTCCTCTTTCATTGAGCATATTGACATTCCGCCCTGAGTCTTTAAATGGCTGTGGCAGCCCATACAGAGTTCACCGCTTGCAAACAGTGGGTTAGCCCCAACTGTGTGAGGTGCCTTTTCAGGGGGATTTGATGAGACGTATGCGCCGTCTTTATTGATTTTAAACATATTTCTGTCTTTTCCCTCTATGATGGCCTCGACACGGTGGCAAAACGCGCATCCTACGCCCTCGGACTCTCTCCAGAGGTTTTCGTTGGGTTGAGCCGTCCCATCCATGAGTTCCTTGATATTCTCTGCCATCGGCATGTGGCACGACGCGCAGTGGTAGCTGCCCACTTTACCTAATTTTTTCATATCATCAAGGAATACCCCGTACATAACCCTGTGTGCCTGGTCTTTGTGCAGAGATGATTTGGAGTGCATCGAACCCTCCCACTCCTGGTAAATCTTCGGATGGCAGGCAGAACATCTCCTGGACTTCTCATAAGGGGCAGACCCCTCCTGAACCTCATGGGCCATAAGTACTGCCGGAAATAAGGCCGCCGCAATTGCCAGAGCCGACACTAACGCCAGAGCCGGCATAAACACCCTCATATCCTTCAGCAGTGCCCTCCTTACCATGTAGCTAACGATGCAGCTAACGAATTTAATCTCATGAAGTTACCCTAAACATCCTTTAACTTATCTTTTATTGTATCATAAACATAGTGAAAAGATAAATCCCTCAGACATTCAACTGTGGGACATCTTTTTTTGAAACATGGCCTGCATGGAATCCTCCGCCCGATGACAGTGTGCCCGGTGCCGTATGGCCCTGTCCTTTTGGGGTCGGTTGGGCCAAAAATGGCAAACACGGTAACGCCCGCGGCCGCGGCTATGTGCATTGGGCCGGTGTCGTTGGTAACCATAAAGCGCGCATCCCGGATTAATGAAGCAAGGCCTTTTAATGTCGTCTTGCCTGCCGCGTTAATGGCCATTCCCCCGGAGTGGGCTACAATCTCCTCGCCGAGGGCATAATCACCCCGTCCTCCGACAACTACCGCAGGAATGGAAAACCGTGCGGCAAGCAGGCCAAAGTTGCGCGCGGCCCAGCGCTTTGTCATCCATGCTGCACCTGGGGCCATAACAATATATTGTCCCTTCTTCAGACTCTCCGCCCAGTCCTCACGGATGTCCTCGTATAACAGTGGGAACACGGCCTCCCCGGCGTCTGCCCCGGCAAACGCGGCAATTTTCATATACCTGTCAACGGCATGTATGTCCTTGCCGCCTTCGATACGGTGGGTATAAAACATTGTGCCGCCTTCTCTGGCCTCTTTAAAGCCCACGCGTCTCTTACTACGGCTCAGGGCAGTTATCACGGCGCTTCTTAACAGCCCCTGAAGGTCTATGGCTATGTCGTAGCGTTCTCTCTTTAAGGCAGCACCCAGAGCGGTTATCTCCTTAAACGTGTTTTTCAGGGACGAGAGGCGCTTCCACTGGTCTTTATTAATTATCCAGAGTTTCTCTATCATCGGATGGCCCTTGAGCAATCCCTCAAGCCCCGAGGCAATGACCCAGTGGATGGTGGCACCTGGGTATGCCTTATGAAGGGCGTAGAGCACGGGCAGGCTATGCACCACATCCCCAAGTGAGCTTGGTTTAACTATAAGGATTTTATAATCCATCATTACACGGCGACGCCGTAATATGTTTCAAATCAGGTTTCCCGTTGATTTTGACTGGCTCAACATCAAGACGAATACTATCATTAAGAGAGGCAGCGCGTCAATACGCCAGCTTGCCCAAGCTCCGGCTATAATACTCCCCCTGGTTTTATGCTCTGGTCGGTCTATTACCAAGTTATAACAGAGGGGGATTCTTTTGTGCAACTACTTGCCTGGACTTCCCCCATTTTTTTGCTCCGCCTCTTCCCCTTTCTGTTTTTCACCTGCTTAGCTTGGCTTGCCTTTATTTTTCGGGGGAACTCCTAGTGAAGAAGGGATGGTCGTCCCATTCGGATTTTATTTTCATGTCGAACTGAAAAAAGGCAAAATGCTCAGGGTATTTTTCAACATAGGCCGTCAGCACCTTAAGGTATTTCATAAGCAGCCCCTCCGGCGTATCTCCGGTTGAGACCTCTATGGGGGGTTCAATAACGGCCCTTGCCACATGGACGCTGCCCTCTGTTGCCGTCAAATCGATCAGAAACACCGGGATAAGCGGTATGCCGGCCTTTAGGGCGATTTTATACGGTACGAGGTTGAAGTTTGCCATGCGCCCAAGAAACGGCGCCGTCTGCCACTGCCTCCCGCCCCTGCCCGTCGGTGGATATAGCACTATCTCATTCTGCCTGAGTGCGGTCAGAACGTCTCTGATTGCCATATTTCTCAGGCCGAAGTTGTCGAATGTTTCCGCCCCGGCGTTAATAAATCTAATGGGCATGGTCTTTTCGACGGCCTCATATCTGGCCCTGTTGGCAAGCATCGTAAAGCCCGCCCGCGCCACCCTTGGTGATTCCGCCTGGATTGCAAGCTGGTTTACCTTGTATCCCCTGTACCCAAGCGCCGGCATAATCATCATGTATGGGCCGAAGTGTGGATTTAACAATATTGCCCCGTTGCCACGCCCTAATGCCCCATCCAGGTGCGAGAGCCCCTCGGCAGGGATATATTCGCCAATGGTCTTTTCGTTCATCTTTCTGAGGTAGCACTGTTTTATCCATGAATTCAACTGGTTTTGAAACGATCTTCTTAGGATGAGGGCATCCGTGTCTCCGTCCTTAGTGAGGGACGACAGTCTGAGTTCCTCCAGCATGATGTGTTTTCTATTGCCGGCGATGGCCACTTCAACATGTGCCATGGCCTGTGTAAACATATTTATCACCCGCGGCGGCAAGAGGGAAAACCCCACGCGTAAGTACCGCCAGTATAACCATTTCAGAAAGGCTGCGAACTGTGCCCTTCGTGGATGTTTAGCCGGTGCCATAAGTCTCCGCGGTACCGGCGTGGCGCTCCTGGTTATATAACCTCAGGACTACAAGGTAAAATCCAAATAAAAACCACACAAAGCGCGCCGTATGTGAAGTCAGGTCAAACTGAATCAGTCCATGGATTAACAACACGGCTATTGTTATGATATTTAAGCTGAACATCAGGTTTGCCATGTAGCTGCCGTCATACTCCCTTATTGTCCTATACATTGTCCTGGCAAAGAAATTAATAAAAAACGCCAGCACTAACAGGCCAAATATGCCCATCTCAAAAAAGAACGAAAATATCAGGCTGTGCACCTCCGATATCGTATCCGGTACGACATACACAAATCCACCTACGCCGATGCCGGTTATAAGCGTATAGGGGTTCTTATACATATACTTCAGCCCGTCTTTCCACATCGTCATCCTTGAGCCGATGCCGGTAAGACCTTCACTTTTGGACGACAACTCCTCGGTGTTTGCCTTCAGCGTGGTGCTCTGAGTGAAGATTGTCTGGCCCTTGTAGCCAAAACCTATTATCAGCCGGTCAATGAACCCTGGTGTAGCCGTCAGAATTATTATCAGAAACACAAAGAGTGTCCTTGTCGTATATTTGGTAAAATGTTCTTTGAGTGTGGGGTGAAGCAAGTAAAACAAGACAATACCTATACCTAGCGCAATAAAGGCACCCCTTACGGCCATCATCACAATGGCAAGCGCCCCTATGGAGGCCAGGAGGGCATACATGGTCTTCATCGCCCGTTTCTTAACAAGAAAAAACAGCATTAATGAAATAAATACCATCTCTATCAGCAACGGTGTGGAGGGTGCCCCGATACTAAGCCCCGTCGGCCTGTTCATTATCTGCCTCAATCCGTATACGGAGAGCAGTGTACGGGGGCCGATCAAAAAATCGTAAAACGACATGTACCACTTTGAGACGACAACAGTGGCGCTGTGCAGTACCCCGGATATAAAAATCATTATAATCAGCCGGTTTAGCGCCTCCCTGGTTGTCACAATCGCCGTTACGAGATAATATACCAGCGCCCCAAAGAGCATTTGAAGGTAAAACAACGAAGCCTCCTCCAATGAAGGGCTCCACAGCAGTGATATTCCATTGTATACGAGTATAAACAGCACAACGAGGTCAATTGGCGTAGTCTCCCTTTTCAGCTCCCTGTCGATGGCCTTATGATAAAGCCACGCCCCAAGGCTTACCACCAAAAAAAGGATACTTATGGGAAATATGGCGGCATCTCCGGTCTTGGAAATAAAATGCTCTATGCAGGTGAACTCAATGTAAAACGTAAACACCATTAACAAAAACCCAAACTCATAGCCGGCAAAAAAAACGGCGGCAAGCAAAACAATCGCAACCGGCACTGCAAGCCACGCTGGGTTTAACAGATATATCATGGAGGCCGTAACACAGCACACACACAACAACACCAGCACCGGCGTTTCACTAACTATCCGAGGCATGCCCTGCGTCATCTGGCGTCTGGCCACAAGACGTAGAGGGTCTGGCCGTTCTTCCCTTCTAACTTATAGCCGTCAATACCCTTTTTTGACGCCATGCGGGTAACTGTAGGGCTGTCCAGACATTTAAACTTCTCTATCAGCATCATATATGTGTAATAGGAGAGTTTTTTATAAGAGGCCCCGGCGTTTTTGGGATTATTGATAAGGCCGGCGTAGTCGTAGTAGCTGTAGTCTCCGGCGAACTTATTATGGTCGTATATATTTGTCCAGATTATCTTTTTCACACCTGCCGCAATGGCGGTGGTATATCTTTCAACGAGGCCGGCGGCCTGTTTTCGTTCAGAGAAGCCGGTGTCGTAAGGATTGTGCGAGCCGCTGGGGTAGCTTGTCTCACCTATCCATATTGGTACGCCCTCGTAGCCGTAGGCCTTGAGGAGCCTTGTGGATTTGTCGAATTCACTTCTTATCTTCTCATATTCGGTGTCGTTTCCCTTGTATACGTTTAGCGTGCCGAAGGGATGCCACATGCCATAGATGTCAAATGCCCTGTCTACCTTCATTAGTGCCAAGGCGTCCAGTACCTCTTTGTAGTATGCACGCTCCGGGTTTACGTAGCCGGCAGTTATGATTTTACAGTCGGGACAAGCGGCCTTAATCGTCTTATAAGTGGTTGAAAGGGCAAGGGCATAGTCCTTAGGGTCAAACTTATAGTCGGCCTCTGTCTCGACGAAAAAGTATTTTACTTTTGGGAGTTTTGCGACGGCGGTCCTCAGGAAGTCCGTATAGTCTTTGACATCTTTTTCGGCGAACGAGAGCCTGCCGACACCGCCAGCCTGAGGGTTTGGGCCAGAGGCGGTCCCCGGGTGAATGGTGGCAATGACGTTAAGCCCCTTTGAGACGGCATCGCCGTAGAGGGCCTCTATCTGCCCAAGATAGCCACCCCCGGAGGAGAAGTCCTTGCCCCCGTATTTATAGACCATGAAGTTCAGGCCCGTCGCACCCAAAAATCTTATCCACTTCAGGCCAAGCTCCGCTGAGTATTTTCCAACGTATTTCTCTGAGTTGCGATTTAGTAAGACATCTATCTCAGGGGATATGAGGACAAAGGGGGATTCTACAGGGTTTGCAGTGCAGCGCGCCTCTGAGAGTGGTTCAACGTAGAGCGGCGTGTCTGTTACGTCAATCTCAACAACGCCGTTTTTCACGTCAGCCGTGTAGGACTTAAATGCCGATGAATAACCTGCCACCTGGCGGCCGCTTTGTGAGGCGGGAACAGCCTCGGTTATTTTGACTTTTCGCCAGGGGTCGCTGACCCCCTTATCTATGTGTGTGCCGACTGTCAGCTCGACGGTTTTTTTGGCCATATCATCTTTGGGCGTTGCGGGTTTAGCGCCGCTGTCGAGCCTTTCGAGGTCGCCAAAGACGCGGTCTACTATGAGGGCCGCTTTCTTTGGGTCTTCGTGCAGGTATGCCCTTATGAGAATGGACGTCTCGTTGGGGAATATTTTTTGGGATTCGGGATTTAATGTCTTTAGCGTACCTGCCCAGTACTGGAGTGCTGCGGCCCTGTATTGTACGTTTTGTTCAGTGGTTGGGGAGGCCTTAACCTCGGCACGGACGGCCTTAAGTGTCTGGGCGTCAAAGCGGGTCGCCGTTGGAGGTGAGTGCGGGCCGCCCATTGGCGGTGCGACTGTGGGCGGCTGATTTGCCGGAGGCGGATATGGGACGCCTTGTGAAGGCGGCTGTGGCGGCCCCGGCAATGGGTCATGGCGCATGGTTAGTTCAACTTTCCCAAAATTACGCTCAAGGTCTGCATAGGCCTTGTCTATCATCTTAAATGCCTCTTTTGGGGTTGTCTTAGCGGTAGAGTCAATTTTCATAGCCCGCTCTTTGGTTACGGCCTTGCTTACGTCTATGCCTTGTTCAAACAGGAGGCGCTGCCACTGAAATACGATGGCGAGTCTCTCGTCCATGTTGGCGGCGTTTGTCGGGGTATTTTTTGCGTCTTGCCTGACTCGTTTGATTGCCGAGAGGAGATCTTCCTGCGCTAACGCAACACTTAGTATTAACGGCATAAGCATTAATAACACTATGCCCAACGCCGGCTTTATCTTTCTCATTTTATTCCCATCATTCATCTGTGGATAAATTCATGTGTATGATTATATAAAAAACTTGCCCATGATGTCTATAGCGCCCTGCTAAGAAAACGAAAAGCCCCCATTGGGGGCCAAAGGGTACATCTGTCAGGCAATAAGTTGTCTAACGGCCTTATGCTGCGGCGTTGACAAAACTGCCGACAGCATGGGGATGAGTCCGGGCTGTGGGCAACATCGGACCACTACTCATGCGATAATACTTACACATAGCCATTTCCATCTGCGGCCTGGTTGCATCAGATTAAAGAGTATCTTCAGCCTTTCTTATTATACGGCCTTTTTGCTTTCTTTTGGGTGCTGTCTTTTGATTCGGCAGCCTTGGGCGCCGCCTTCTTTTCGGCCTTATCTGATTTTAATTTATCCGCTTCAACAGGGGCTAGTTTTTTTGCCTCTTCTGCAACGTGTTTTTTTACCTTGGTCTCAATGTATTTCTCCATCTCGGTCTCATAGGGCTTTTTCACCTCGGCCTTAGCAGGCTTTTTCACCTCGACGGGCCTTTCGACTTCTGCTGTGGCCGGTCTTTTTATCTCCGCAGGCATTTCAACAGGTTTTGTCTCTACCTTCGGTTTGATAACAACTGCCGGTTCTTTGTATGGAGCGCTGTATAGACGCTTCGCACCCTCAAGCAAATCGCCGATATACTTCTGTGTTTCTTCCGTTAGTGTAACTCCAGCTTTTTCGATTTCCTTCAGCAACCTCAACCAATCGGCGTGCTCCCACATACCCTTGGTTTCGTCTATGAAACTGGAAATACTCTTCGGAATATCGGCCACTATCTTGTTCAAATCATCTTTGCTTGTCTTGGATAGATATAACTTCTTGAAGGCCTCCAATGAAGTGCCAAGGTTATACATTATGTCTCCAGACATCTCATAACCCATCTGTTTCACTTTCGATACTAGCCTCTCCCATTCCAAATGGTCCCATGTGCCTTTTTGAATGTCTACAAACTTCCCAATTGTCTTAATTAGATCGTCGAATTTCGTCATTTTCGATTTCTCCTTATTATTAATGTAATGTGCTATGTTAGCATTTGCCGATTTATTTTAACAAGTATTTTTTTGTACGTGTGCCGCGATTTGCCAATGAGCCAAATAATGCCTCATTGGAAGGCTCTTTTTTCACAATTGTACAACTGCTTTCCAGGGGATAGGAGACGCCTTTGTCGATATCAATGGTGAACGCGGTTATGGTGTTAGCCCCCGATGTGAGGGCCGATGTGTCAACTGACTCCATGAATCCGCTGTTTAATACTGAGGGCTTTTTAAAGAAATCCCTGATATCGTCCCTCTTATGGTGTGGTATCAGGATACTGAATGCCATTATACTGCCCTGGGCGTCCGTGGTGTTGAGTATGACGTTGCCGGCAGGGGCCTTAGTCCTCTTGTTAACTGCCCAGCCGGATATCTCAAGCGTATTGCCATGAAACGTACAGTTGTCTATTTGCCCCCAATGTTCGCCGGCGATGAATTTTATTGCAGCGGGAGGAACCGGTTGAACGTCGAAGCGTCTGTGTTTCTTTAACCTCTGAATCATCGCGGCTATGGCGTTTGTATCGGGATAGAGCTTCTTTAATTTCCCCTCGTCAAAGACGAACTCCATGAGTTTAATGGCCGCTTTGCCGCTTTCCAGGTCGAGCCTCAGCCCTTTCATATCATTAACGGCAGGCCCATACGTGCAAAGATATACTATGATTAAAAACACTATGGCCGCACCACGGCAATAGGTGAAAATCCTGCCCTGCATTTCGCTCCTGGCATTTATAAAAAACATGTAGACCAAAACGATGGCAGAAATCAGAAAAATATTTGAATATACCCCTGGCGGCCACAGGCCCATAGATGACGCTATTATATTGGCAAGCGCAAAGGCCCCAATGATAACCCACACATATATGCCCGTGATGGCCTGGGGACGATGCCTTCTTATATATATAACCGGCAGGATATAAAGCGATGAGAGGCAAAGGCAGACGAATATACCTGAAATATCCGGCATAACAGGCCATCCGGCAGGAATTATCCCTGTGATAATACGTGATGCAGCCGTGCCTTTGGCAATGGAAAAGTTTGCAGCGGCCGTTTCATATGTGAAGGCGCCTGAAATGGCAAGGATACTGTAGAGGAATACCTTCACCCTTGCCGTAAGGCCTGAGACACTGATATTCAATGCAACTGTTAATAGCAAAACCGGCAGGTAAACGGCAAACTGCCTTCCCCAGAGCAGCTCTCTCCACACATCGGGACTAAACAGCACAAGCGCAAAGACGAATACCAGCCCGTTACGATAGACCGCCACTATATGCCTGACCAGCAGATACAGATTGAACAAAATCAGGCATAACACGGCAAAAGACACGGCAATCTCAGCCCTCGTGTCAAAACCGGAGGTGAGGCCTGCCAGATAAGAGACCAGATTTGACAAAAAGCCGCCCAACCTCCCCTGTGAAAAAAGCGCTGCGGGCGATACGCCATAATATGTCCACTGCATATCAAACGGGACGTTTACCCAATATGATATGACACAGTACAATGCCGTGAAAACCACCACCACCGTATAGACTACGAAAGACCGTTCATTGGCTAGCAGCCGCAAAAATCCAATCCCCCTAAGGTATGACACACCCCTGTTTATAAGATAAGCTGCTACTATACAGATGAGAATCCATCCGACGTCACCAGTGATGAGTTCGGCGCGCTGAACGATGGGGATATGGTTGTAATCCCTGAGTACATATTTCTTCTTCATAAAATGTTCCCATACCCACGGGTTCAGGTATCCAATCACCGTGTGGTGGATTAGGTATAGCTCATAGGATATTGTCCCGGCAAAGGCAAGTGTGAGAGTAATTTTCTTAAACACGTTCTCCCTTAACAACACGTACAGATAACAAATCGCTATACCTATAAAGGGATAAAAAAAGAATGCCACGCGCCTGTGTGTAACCATATAGAAATAGAGCGACGCCGCCGCGATAAGTATGGCAATTGATTTCCCCGAAAATCGGAGTCCCCTGTTACAATAAAGAATCCCCGCGCATATGCCTATAAAGAAATCCGGCACGCGCGCCATAAAAAGCCATAAAAAGCCGTCGTAATCCCTGACAACCGTGGTGGCGTAAATAAAAGCCATACACACAAATGGAATAAAAAACCCCAGGGCCGCAATATAAACGGCCTGTTTGGATATTATGAGCCGCTTTAGAAAAGGAAACACAATATATAAGATGGATACAGCCCCGACAAACCAGAGCGACATCGCCAGGCCAAAAAAGAAATGGTCCTCAAGGCCAAGAGCCTGAAGACATAAGAGGTGTATGACAACATTGGCCATGTCGATGTATGTATAGTTGATAAACGAATTCAGGAAATATACCAGCCCAAGCGTAAACCAGTACGCGGGGATGATATTGGAAAACCTTCGCCGATAGAAAGAGAATGCGTCTTCGTCTTTGTGAAGGTTTATGGTGAGGCCAAATCCGCTGAGTAAAAAGAATATATCGACGCCGATTTCACCGTGAATTAAGGCAAGCACATCGGAGAAGTGGCTCATATGATGAAGAATGACAAGGGCAATGGCAAGACCTTTTAACTCATCAATCCATGGAATTTTCCCGGACATAGTGCCAAAGGCGCTACCTCTTCCCAATAAGAAGTTCTTAAACAGCGCTAGTCCACTCTTTCATAAACGATTTATTAACAACTCGAGACTCCACAGGCCGCCGCACAACTATCATTTTACATAGCTTTTATACTATATTATAAACCTGTCTTTTTAACAGATGGCAGTATGTATATATTTACCGGACACGGCGGAGGTGGCTCAAAAATGGATTTCTCACCCGAGTATATCCTGATGTGCGAAAAGGCTGTTTTTCTACAGCAGGCATGGACTGTCACGTATGGGGATTTTTATTGTGACAAGAGCGCCGCGTTTGCTACCAGAGACGGCAGCACCGACGGCGGCATATCGCTAGTCGATGACAAGGTGTTGATTGACGTGCTGAATCAGGATTTCAAGAGGACAAAGGCGGTGTGGCTGCCGAGGCAGGACCAGCTCCATGAGATGCTGAATATCTCCTATCCGGCAGAGGTAGTCATCATGCTAAGGGATTTCATCAGCTCCGTCACCAGTGATACAATAGGGCGTTGGCGCACGATGGAACAGCTCTGGCTCTCGGCATACGCGCTGCGCAAACACAGCAGGGCATGGACAGGCACGGAGTGGACAAGCTCGGAACCAGCCGCGGGGGATATATGATCATTAACAGGGAGGAGGGTAAGATGCTAAGAATCAAGGGAGCAGGCGGCACTTCGGGCGGCATAGGTAAGTTTCTTATAGGCCTGATAATGGTGGTAGCGGGCGGGTATTTGCTGTTAAACCAGGTGACGGTAAGCTCAGGCGGGTGGTATATCTGGGGGTATAATGCCTTTGGAATGACGTTAATCCCGTTGTTATTCGGGATAGGAATATTGTTTTTCAACGGCGGCTCGACTGCCGGTTGGATACTGACAATAGCTGGGGGCATAATAATCTTAGCCGGAATAATAACCAACCTGCACATCTACTTTCGCCCGACAAGCTTGTTTAACACACTCCTGATGCTGGCAATGCTGGTCGGTGGCCTGGGGCTTGTTGCGCGTTCGCTTAAGGAGCACTGATTTATCTGCAGATCTTACCCATGAAACGAACCTTTGCAAGCATTGCCATACACAGCAGCGACACGACATAAACGGCAAATGGCATAATATAATATGGCACAGGCGGTGCGGCCGCCTCTATTATCTCCATTATAAATATATGTACGCAATATATACCCAAACTATATCTGCCTGCCAGGGCTAACATATCTGCCGCGATTGCCTTTCCTGAAAAATGGAGCGCGCTTTCAAACACCCCCACCCCCATTAACACGGTCGAAAGCCTGTATGTCTGTATCTCTCCGACGCCAAACAGGCCTTTCAGCACATAGACCTCTATCAGATTTAACACCATGCCAAGGGCAAAGATTACATACGCGGTTTCCTTCCTGAAATGCCTCTGTGTGGTTGATGAAAGCCTGTATCCGGCATAAACAAATAGAAGGCTGAAGAAATGCCCGCTCCTGGTGTTAAACGTAAAATCCACTCCAAATGAAAAAACTGACCAGGCACCCCCAAGCAGGCCTACCACATAGAGCGCTATCGCAACAGGCATCAGGTATTTGCCAAGATTATTTTTATGGCAAATAAACACAACCATTATCGACATGATGAGCGAAGGAAAAAACCACAGGTGCTTAGACACACCCGCAAAAACAATCTGCCCCATGGTGGTATGCCCGACATTTCCGGCTATGGCCAGCAATTCTCCTTTAATGAGGCCATGCCGCCCATATATCGAGGCATCTATCGGGGGGAATATCTCCGTATATGAGGAATGCGGGATAAGCAGATAGAACATCGACCAAAAGACATATACATAAAGCAATCTCCCGATATATGAAACAAATACCTCATCCTGATTATTATTCTGAAGTTTCCTGCCGAAAAAATATCCCGCCGTTATGAAAAAAAACGGCACGGCAAACCTCGCGCCCTGGTTAATTGCCACATAAACATAATCGTTAATGTCTTTAAAGGGATGGGTATGGATGCAAACGACGGAAAAAGCTGAAATCGCCCTGAAAAGATCTATACCGAAGATACGTTTTTGTTCCATATTGCAGGCTCACATCAACCCCGTACCCCTGCTAAAGAGCGTTGCCCTGGATTTGACAGGCGTGGTTATGTGGCTATTCAGGCAATCGTCGCTGAGTAAGAAGTCCTCGCTGATGCCGAAATATTTTCTGTTGTTGGTGTCTATGACAATGGAACATCCGCTTTCTTTGAGGATTGATATAGCGCTTAATAATTCCTCCTGAATGGACACACTCGTACGTTGTATAATTTTATCCCAGAAATTATCCGGCGTATCTGTATTTATGTATTGGGCGATGTTTGAATCCGCGAGGATTATACGCTCCGGCAGGAGTTGAAGCGCCCAGTGCAAAAACAGTGCGGCCTCGTGAAAGTTTATCGGCGTTGTCAGGTATTTCAGATTTACCCTTGATTTTCCTCTTTTTACAAGTTCTTCGGCAAAAGAGACCGTCCTGTCGAGATTGAGGCCGGTTACCTTCTTATAGGTCTCGGGCTGGAAGCCATAGATTGAGATAATTATCCTGTCGGCAATGCCGTCAAGGAAGGCGGCCATATCAATGCCGGCGTTACCGTTTGTAGCGATGTTGATTTCCAAATCAGGGAAGAGTTTTCGGATGTGAACGCACCAGTCAAGGGTTTTCTGTTGAATCAGCACCTCGCCACCCTGTAAGAGCATGGCCATAGGCCTGTATGTGTCGATGACCTTAGTGAGCGATTCATAAAGGTCATACTTGCCGCGCCACGATGGGGCGTTTACGCAGCACATTGCGCATTTGGAATTACAGGACAGTGCCGTTTCAACGTTTAAAAAGAAATAGGATTTCCTGTCAGCGCTCAGACCTCTTCGCAGGATAAAACTCTCGCACTCACACTGCGCGTCAAACGAGTTAATCTTGCCGGATAAATCGGGGTCGTTAACATGTCCGATAACGCGGGCCACACTTTCCATCCTGCAACATGGGCGCATAAGCCCGTCGCACTGGACAAATAACTCATGGTAATGGCAAGGCCGCTCTTTCTTACGCTCTACCGGCATATCATACACCTCCGATTGGGTACCGGTGTACCCGTTCTGGCATTGGGTATTATAGAATATTGTCAATAAAAAATATACGCATGTTTCCAGGATCTTAAAAAGCCGCTATCTATTTGATTAATCGAAGCCGTTTTGTTATTATACCTGAACATATTATGAAGTTAAACCGGAAAGATGAACTCCTGCTCAGGGATAGGGCCCTTAATGTGCGTCGTGAGACGTTGAGAATTCATGGAATTGCCCAGGGGACGAGGATTGCCTCGTCGCTTTCTCCTGTTGAGATATTGGTTGTCCTGTACTATGGCAAGGTGCTGGCATTTGACCCCGCCAACCCATCGTGGCCGGGCAGGGACAGGTTTATCGTCAGCAAGGGGCATGGGTCAATCTCTTTATATCCGATTCTGAGTGAACTTGGCTATTTCGATAAAAGCGAACTAGCTATTGTCTGCCAGAAGGGCGCCATCTTAGGGGCTATTCCCGACCCGCATATCCCCGGATATGAGACGATTAATGGCTCGCTGGGGCATGGGCTTGGCGTTGCCTCTGGAGTCGCACTGGCGCTGCGAAACGCTAACAGGACTGAAAAGGTCTTCGTCCTCGTCGGAGACGGCGAGATGTACGAGGGCGCCATGTGGGAGGCCATAATGTTCGCCGGGCAGCATCGGCTTGACAATCTTATCGTTATCTTGGATAACAACAAGGCCTGTATGCTAGATTTCTGTAAAAATGTGATCGACCTGGAGCCAATAGATAAAAAGGTAAAACTCTTTGGCTGGAACGTTAAAAGAGTGGACGGCCACAATATTGGCAAACTACACAATGCCCTCACGTCTTTTAAGGAGGCCCCTACCGGAAAACCCAGCCTCCTGGTGGCAGACACCATCAAAGGAAAGGGTATCCAGGAACTTGAGACAGACCCGTTAAGCCATACTAAAAACATCAACCCAAAGGACATCGAATTACACATAGAGAGACGAAAATGACGGCTATTAAGACCATGAGAGACGCCTTCTTAGATGGCCTGTGTGACAGGATGCGCGACGACGGCTCAATTTTTTTTCTCAGTGCCGACTTCGGCTCCCCGGCACTTGATAAGCTGCGCCTCACATATAAGGGCAGATTCATAAACGTCGGGATAGCAGAGCAAAACCTGATAAACGTAGCCACGGGCCTTGCGCTGGAGGGTTGTACCGTATACGCCTACGCCATCGCGCCATTTATTTCAATGAGGGCATACGAGCAGATTCGCAACAATCTCTCCGTGATGTCGGAGTTTTACAGTCTGAATGTCAACATGATTGGTGTCGGGGCAGGCCTGAGTTATGACGTATCTGGCCCGACGCACCACTGCCTGGAGGATATTTCGGTTATGCGAACACTGCCAAATATCGATGTCTTCTCCCCAAGCGACTGGGCGCTATGTGATAAATACATCGATTATTCTATAGAAAACAGGCATCCGAAGTATCTGAGATTCGATGGAAAACCACACCCCATGATATACGATAAATCCATGAACTTAGACATAAAAAAGGGATTTCACGTTCTGCAAAAAGGCGATAAAACCTGTGTAGTAGCCACGGGATATATGACGCACACGGCCCTGAAGGCAATTAAATCCATAGACGCGTGCGTGGGCCTGATAGATATGTTTTTCCTAAGCCGTTATGACGAACAGGCGCTGATTAGCGCCCTTAGCAGCTATGAAACAATCATTACCATAGAGGAGGGATTCATCGACAAGGCCGGCCTCGACAGCGCCGTCTCACACCTGATTGGGAAGATGCCCCACGATTGCAAATTAATCAGGATGGGCTTTAAAGATAAATACGTCTTCGATCTTGGCAGCAGGGATTACCTGCACGAGCTAACCGGGCTGTCTCAGACAGATATAATTAAAACCATCCAGACAACGATTGAAAAATAATCCATGCCCCGCGGAACAAACATAGTCCTGATAAATCCCGGAGACCGGAGACAGATTTACCAGGAACTCTCCATAGAGCACTCAGCCATTGAGCCACCATTTCTCATAGCATCGATAGCCTCATATCTGCGCAATAACAATGTCAGCGTAGAAATCATCGACTCCAATGCCCTGGGGCTGACGCCGGAAGAGACAGCTGGCAGAGTCAACGATATATCCGCCCAACTGGCCGTAGTAATCGTATATGGCTCCCAACCATCGGCCTCTACGCAGACAATGGGGATTGCCGGCAGGATATGTACCGCGCTGAAGAATCTTACGAGGGTTAAAGTAGCCATTGGCGGCCTTCACCCGTCTGCCCTGCCAGCCCGGACGCTTAAAGAGGAGGCCGTGGACTTCGTAATAGACGGAGAGGGCCAGGT
>PEAC01000038.1 GCA_002753305.1 Nitrospirae bacterium MYbin6 | reverse complement strand
TTTTAATCAAATACTGCCATTATTAAAATCTCTCCGAGAGCAAAAGGCACACCATAATAGAAACCTCCACATGGATGAATACGTATTACTATTGCTTTTATACTTTTTTAATCCGTTAATGAAGACGCTGAGGGGATTACAGCAAACCACGGAATTAGATGATGTAAAAAAGAAGCTAAAGATAAAGAGATGTTCTTTAGGGGCACTATCGGAGGCAGGGTATGTATTCGATGCGAAATTATTGGAGCCACTGTTCCGGGAGCTAATAAAGCGAACCTTAGAAAAAGAAGGCAAGTTAACTGGCATAGAAAAGCAATTAGTAGCGGTAGATGGAACGATAATACAATCGGTATCAAAAGCATTTTGGGTTAGACGATGAGCATAGGGCGGTGAAACTGCATTTGGAGCTTGATATTAATAATTGGGTACCAACAGAGATGGGGGTAACAGAAGGGAATGGGAATGAAAAGGAGGTTTTCCGAAAATTCATTAAGTCAAACAAGTTTTATGTGTTAGACAACGGATATGCCCGATATGACTTATTTGAAGAGATCGCAAGAAATGGTAGGGTGAGATTGCGGGATAATGCCGTGAGATAGAAGCAAAAGAGCTAACAGACGCCGATAAAAGCGAAGGGATACAAAAAGACATAATTGTAAGATTAGGCACTAATGACCCTCTGTCTGCGCCTGTAAGAGTATTAGAGATTTATCATAAAGGGTTAAGTGCTCGAAAAAGAAAACCTAAGGTTTCACCGAAGTACAAGAGTTTTCGGACAACTGACAGTGATTATACAATTCTAATAGTTACAAACCGGCTCGACTTGCCAGGAGAGACAATCGCAGCGATTTATCGCCGCAGATGGCAAATCGAGCTGTTTTTTCGTTGGTTTAAATGTGTAACCACTTGATAAACATTTCAAAAAATGGCGTGATTCTTCAAATATATTGTGCGTTGATTGCCAGCCTTTTTATAAGGCTTTGGCGTGGAAGAAAACCAACTAAACGTACGTATGAAATGTTCGGCTATTATTTTATGGGCTTGGCTCCAGAAAAAGAATTAGCTAACCACATCAATAAACTTGAAAAAATCCAATAATTATTAACAGGACTGGTATGTCCTTTGTACTTACCACGGCTACCGCTTTGCCTTTTTCTATTTTCCCTCATATTTTCACTTGAAAAATGACAAGTATTTTTGCGAATAATCTATAATGGTTCGCCTTTATCAGCGGAATATTTTATCGCTATATTTTCAAACCAAGGGGCATCATAATTCATACCGGACAGTATTGGGACAGATTTATTTTTTAATCTCACACCGCGGAGGAGTTCACACACTCAGGTGGCACGCTATTAGTCTGCCGTTGTGGGGTTTTAGTTCCGGCGCGGTGGTTGCGCAGGGGGAGAATCTCTTGGGGCATCTTGGGTGAAATGGGCAGCCCTCCGGGATTTCTATCGGGCTTGGCGTGTCTGCCGCTTGGTCTTCGGTTTGCTGATGTGCTTGTGATGGCTTTGCGCCGATTATCT
The DNA here is from genome assembly GCA_002753305.1 of Nitrospirae bacterium MYbin6. Lineage (GTDB taxonomy): Bacteria > Nitrospirota > Thermodesulfovibrionia > Thermodesulfovibrionales > Magnetobacteriaceae > Magnetominusculus. The sequence continues at coordinate 26,341 of PEAC01000038.1, read as the reverse complement.
TTGGGACCGATTCTATCAGCATTTGTGTGTATGGGTGCATCGGTGTGTCAAATAGCTCCGCCGTTTCACCTGTCTCCACTATCCGGCCAAGGTACATTACTGCTATCTTATCGCTGAAATACTGCACCACGCTCAGGTCGTGGCTTATAAACAGGAACGACAGCCCAATGTCCTCTTTTATTTGTATCAGGAGATTCAGTATCTGCGCCTGGATGGATACGTCCAGTGATGACAGCGGCTCATCCGCCACCACCAGCTCCGGCCCCAGCATCAGCGCCCTCGCTATACATATCCTCTGCCTCTGCCCCCCGCTAAACTCATGTGGATAGCGCTCCATCGCGTCGGCATCCAGACCAACCCTTGCCAGCATTGCCTGCACCCGCTCCCTGAACTGCGCCCTCGGTACGGTCTTGTGTATCTTTAACGGCTCCGATAGGGCGCCGTATATCTTCATCCTCGGGTTTAATGACGCAAAGGGGTCCTGAAATATTATCTGTACCGAGCGCCTGTAGGCCTTTAGCGCATCTCCCCTCAAAGTCAGGACGTCCGTACCCTTAAATAACACGTCCCCCTCCTGTGGCTCTATCAGCCTCAGCAACAGACGCGCCACCGTTGATTTGCCCGACCCGCTCTCACCCACTATCGCAAATACCTTGTTTCGCTCAATCGTAAAATCCACCCCATCCACTGCCTTTACCTGATGAGGCTTCGAGAGAAATCCACTTTTCATCTGAAAATACTTCTTCAGGCCCCGAACCTCCATTAGCTTCATATCGCGGTTATCCATAGCTTATGCGCCGCCCTTTCCGGTTAAGATACATCGCGCGAAGTGGCCCGGTTCTATTTCTATTAGCTCCGGCTCGGCCTCTTTACATTTTTTTTCGACTAATCCGCAGCGGTCTGAAAACTTGCACCCATCGGGCAGCATGTCCGGCTTGGGAACGAAGCCCGGTATGGGTATCAGCGGTATATTCCTGCCCTTGGGAATGGAGTTTAACAGGCCTGTCGTGTAGGGATGCCCCGGGCGCTTAAACAGCGTCTGCGTATCCGCAGTCTCCATTATCCTGCCCGCGTACATTATCGCAACCCGCGCGGCATTCTCGGACACCAGCCCAAGGTCATGGGTTATCAGCACCATCGACATGTTAAACCTCTCCTGAATCCCGCGAAGCAGCTTTAACACATCCCTCTGGACGGTTACGTCCAGGGCAGTTGTCGGCTCGTCGGCCAGCACCAGGGCCGGGTTGCAGGCTATGGCCATTGCTATCATAACGCGCTGCCTCATGCCGCCTGACATCTGGTGCGGGTAGTCCCTTATTCTCAGGGTCGGGGACGGGATCTTTACGTCGTCAAGCAGCCCCACGGCCCTTTCCATCGCGTCTCGCTTTGATAGCCCCCTATGAACCATCAACACCTCGGCTATCTGATACCCCACCGTAAGCACGGGATTAAGGGAGGTCATCGGCTCCTGAAAGATCATCGAGATCTTGTTCCCCCGGAGGCCTCTCTGCTGCTCCTGTGTGAGGGATGAAAGCCGTTGGCCCTCAAAATAAATATCCCCCTCGTAGTACGCGTTTTGCGGAAGAATCCCCATGATTGCCGCCGCTGTTACGCTCTTTCCACAGCCGCTCTCACCTACGACTCCAAATATTTCCCCGCGTTGGACGCCAAAGGAGATGGAGTTCACCACCTTGAGGCCCTCTGCCCCTTGTCTCTTAAAATATATGCTTACGTCTTCAACGCTCAGGAGCCAGGTAGTGTCCGTCATAGCTCAAATATGTCCTTCAGATGTATGATCTCACGCCCGGATTTGCCCAGGCTTATGCCCACAAGGTCAAAGCGCGCGGCAGGTGTGCTGCCATGTTTTCTCAGGTATAACCTTGCGGTATTGATTATCTTCTTTCGCTTCTTGTAGTCGATGGCCTCAACAGGCTCGCCAAACTCGTCCGAGGTCCTTGTCTTGACCTCTACGAAAACGATTGTCTCTGCGTCCATTGCGATGATGTCAATCTCTCCTATAGGGTTTTTATAGTTCCTCTTCAGGATGGAATAGCCGCCCTTTTTCAGATAACGCGCGGCCAGCCATTCGCCGTACTTGCCTGTGACGAGTGTTTTTATCATAACGGCAATCGGGATTCAATGTAAAGGGCTGTCGTTGGCTCCATTAAATATGATTATAACTATATTGAAAAAATACTTCAATATTTGACACGTTTATTTTTTTAATTTATACTAAAAAACGGTGGCAGCCGCTATGGCAAACTGGTTGCCAGACAGATATAGTAAATCAGGGTACGGCAATGCTTAAATCGGGATGGACAGATGCTTAAAATTGCAGTTGTGGACGGACAAGGCGGTGGAATCGGAAGTGTTATCGTAAAGCGGCTGCGCGATGATTTCGCCGACGAGCTGGAGATCGTTGCCTTGGGTACGAACTCCGCGGCTACCGCCTCAATGCTCAAGGCAAGGGCCAACAAGGGCGCAACCGGCGAAAACGCCATAGCCGTTAACGTCCACAAGGTTGACATTATTCTTGGCCCGATTAGCATCATCATGGCCAACTCCATGATGGGAGAGCTGACGCCCGCGATGGCACACTCCATAGCCGCCGCAAGTGCGAAGAAGATCCTCCTGCCGCTAAACCAGGAGGGCCTTGAGGTCGTCGGCGTCGTTAAGGAACCGCTGCCTCATCTGGTTGACAGCCTTATGGCAAGGATTAAATTATTTTCTAAGGAGGTACACAATGTGTGAAGCAAACGTATATATAGAAGAGGCAGGAGGCAAGGGCGAGACCCTCTACCTGGAGAATGTCGACGTCATACGCCCCGAAGACGGCAAGCTGTTTATCAGAAACCTGTTTGGTGAGCAAAAACTCTTCGATGGCCACATAAAAGAGATCTCACTGATTAAGCATAGAATCGTGCTAACCAGAAAATAACCCGGATTGAGATACAAGCTGGATAAATGGATATAATAGATCAACTCAGATGGCAGGACATCCTGGATATACTCCTGGTATGGCTGGTTCTCTACAGGGTACTACTGTTGATACGAGGGACGCGCGCCGTGGAGATGCTCATAGGGATTGGAGTGCTTCTGGTGATGTCGCTGATAGCCGGCTATCTGAAGATATACACGCTGGACTGGCTGATACAGAGTTTCTGGGCATACATTGTGATAGCTGTTATTGTGCTGTTTCAGCCGGAGATAAGGCGCGCGCTGGCGCAGATGGGTAAGTCGCCGTTTTTCCGGCCTACGTCTGCCGAGGAGCTGAAGTCCCTCGATGAAATCGTAAAATCGGCTGCGTCACTTTCGGCCAGAAAGATTGGCGCCCTGATAATCCTTGAGCGGGAGACCAGCCTGAAAGATTACATCGAAATCGGAACCTATCTGGAGGCGCGTGTTACAAGGGAACTCCTGCTTAGTATATTTCATCCCACATCGCCAATTCACGACGGCGCCGTAGTCATAAACGGAAACAAGATAGTTGCCGCTGGGTGTTTCCTGCCGATTACCTTCAGGCCGGATATTGACAGGCTCCTTGGCACCAGGCACAGGGCCGCCCTTGCCATAACCGAAGAGACTGATGCCGTGGCGGTAATCGTATCCGAGGAGACGGGAAACATCTCTACCGCAGTTGCCGGTGATATAGAAAAGAAGACCGATATGGCACATCTAAGAACCATATTGACAGATATATTTGCAGACCATGGGAAGAAACGTAAATGAAGAAATTTTTTACAGAAAACACCGAACTCAAGCTGATTACGCTTTTCATATCTTTAATCTTATGGTTTTTCGTCACACTAAAGGGACAGTCCGAGGTGATAATAGAACTACCCGTCGAATATAAGAATATCCCCAAGGGCGTTGAAATAACCAAGGCCAGCGCTAAATTCGTCAATGTCTCCATAAAAGGGCCGGAGAGAATCATTAAAAACCTCCTCCCAAAGGACATAAATGTGTTTGTCGACCTGTCAAAAGTAAAACAAGGCGAGACTATGTTTTATTTCACGAAGGAGAATATTAAAATCCCTCCGTCATTAACCCTGGCCAGGTTTAATCCCTCCAATATCGTTGTCTACACGGAAGAGATCTTTACTAAATCCCTGATAGTAAAGCCGATTATAAAGGGCGCACCAAAAAAAGGCTATGTCATTAGTGATATAACGGCCATACCGGATGAAATCTCCGTTGAAGGCTCCCGGCAGGCACTAAACAAACTAGAGCACATCGAAACCGAACCTGTTAACGTAAGAGGCGCGGACGCCAACATAGAGAAAACCGTCCGTCTGGTAATAAAAGACAGAAGCCTGAACTATCATGTCGACGTCGCAAAGGTTATAATAATAATTGAGGGGGAGAAGAAATGAAACTTTTCGGCACAGATGGCATCAGAGGTACTGTAAACACATATCCCATCACGCCGGAGATGGTTGTCAGAGTGGGTATGGCCATAGGCAAGATACTGCATAGGAGACATGGTAAAAATATGATCCTGATAGGGAAGGACACAAGGCTCTCAGGATATATTCTGGAGAGTGCCCTGACCTCCGGCATATGTTCAATGGGAATGAATGTTACCCTGGTAGGGCCGCTGCCAACGCCCGGCATTGCGTATCTGACAAAATCCCTGAGGTTTGACACAGGCATCGTCATCTCTGCCTCCCACAACCCATACCAGGACAACGGGATTAAGATATTCAACGCTGCCGGATTCAAGCTTCAGGACATGCTGGAGGAGGAGATAGAGGCCCTCGTATTGAGCGAGAAATTCACTATGGCGTGCCGCCCCGGAAATAATATCGGCAAGGCCTACAGGCTTGAGGACGCAACGGCCAGATACATAGAGTACGTAAAATCCACCATCCCCAGAGATGCAATATTCGACGGCCTCAAGGTAGTCGTAGACTCGGCAAACGGTGCGGCCTACAAGGTTACTCCCACGCTCCTTGCCGAGCTGGGCGCTAAGGCCATCAGCATACACGATAAACCCGACGGCAAGAACATTAACGCCAAGTGTGGCTCCCTGCATATAGACAGGCTGGCAGAGCATGTCGTAAAACACCACGCCCACCTCGGCATTGCCCACGACGGCGACGCCGACAGGACCCTGTTTTGCGATGAGCACGGGAAAATTGTCGACGGCGACCTGATTATGGCCATATGGGCTAAGGAACTCAAGTCAGCGGGGAAACTCACTAATGACACGGTTATTGCTACGGTAATGAGCAACCTGGGCCTTGAACACTACCTGCAAAGGCACGGCATCAAACTCCTGCGCACACCAGTAGGAGACAGGTACGTAGTAGAGAAAATGCTTGAGACAGGCTGTATCTTCGGTGGCGAACAATCCGGGCATATTATTATGCTGCCGCTAAACACCACCGGTGACGGCCCTATATCCGCCGTTCAGATTATTAACATCGTCAATAAAACCGGTAAACCCCTGTCCGAGTTGGCCAGAGACGTTACGCTCTACCCGCAGGTGATGATAAACATAACAACCGCAGTTAAAAGGCCGATTAAAGAATGCCCCGATGTGCTTACTGCCATTGCGGCCGCGGAAAAACAGCTCGCGGGCACAGGCAGGGTGCTGGTACGTCCATCGGGAACCGAGCCAAAAATCAGGGTCATGCTCGAAGGAAACGACAAACAGCAAATCGAGCACTTAGCGGAAACCATTGCGCAGGCGGTCAGACGAGCCATGTCCTGAGATGTGCCTTAGATGAAATGGTTTCTTTCTTTCGTCTTCGGTGTCCTCCTCTTTCACGGCAAGCTCTATTTTCCCGCCAGTGCTGCCATTGCAACCCTCGGCATTTTAGCTTTATTTTTGTTTAAGAAGAATTTACCGCTTAATCTTTTTATTTTTATAACTGCCGGCTTTCTCTACGCGTGGTTCAGGCACGAGCCAATCGAACTATTCCCTCCCGAAAGCTTAATTGTTACCGGAGTTTTCACCTCCCTGCCTGTGAAAGTCGAGCACCATTCGTTCAGAAAATATGCGGCACCCTCGTTTCAACAGGACTTTGAGATAAGTGCTCCATCGCCCGGGGGGTTATTTAAAAAACCCGTCTCACTCTTTTACTCACATCCAGGTGATGGTTTTATGCCCGGCACTGAGGCCGGGTTGTTAGTGCGCCTGAAGACTTACAGACCTCCACAAATCCCCGGCAGTTATTCCTTCGATACAAGGCTCACAGGCTCAGTTAAACGGATCTTATCTCTGAAACAATCAGAATCCTTACGCTGGTTTTTTCAGAGGCAGCGCTACCACCTTGCCCGATACTTCGACGCGGCCTTCACACGTGAGACCTCCGGGGTCCTGAAATCCATCACCATTGGAGACATCTCCGGCATTAGCGGCTCAGTCAGGGAAAACTTCAGGGTAACCGGCCTGACGCATCTGCTGAGCATCTCAGGTACTCACTTCGGAATGCTTACAGTGCTGGTTTTTGGGATATGCACCTTCATCGTCAGCCGCATCCCACACAGGCTATTGTTGGCAATGACAATCCGAATAAGCACAAAGCAGTTAGCGGCGCTTTTGACAATCCCCATAGTGGCGGCGTACTTACTGATATCGGGGATGAGTGTACCGGCCTTGCGCTCGTTTATAATGAACGGGCTGTTCCTTGTTGGCCTCATTCTATGCCGAAAGGGGCAGTGGAAAAACACCCTGGCCCTTGCCGCGTGTATATGCGAGCTTATTGACCCGGAGTCGATATTTTCGGCGCAGTTTCAGCTTTCTTTCCTTTCATGCCTGTTTATCGGCCTGGCCTCAGACCGTTTCGGCTACCACTTCACAGAGCACGAAAAACCCCAGGATATGAACATTCCAGCGTTTTACGTTATAGATAAATTTTTCGCCCATATCAGGGAATTGGACTCTAAGATATACACGTATGCAGGTAGAATCTTCAGCTACTTAAGAGATATGGTAATTGTGTCGTTGGCTGCCACGCTTGGGACTATGCCGGTAATCCTCTATGCCTTTCACAGCACATCGACCGTATCAATTCTGGCAAATATGATTGTCGTGCCGTATATGTGCCTGGTTATAACCCCAATAATCCTGTTTAGCTCCTTTATATACCTCATATCGGGCTATTTTCCATTTGCGGGGATAATCGGCCTGCTTACGAAAAACATGCTTGACGTAATAGATTATTTTGCCCGCGTTCCATACTCGTCTATAAACATAAAGGCCTTCCCGTTTATATTTGTCATCATATCTTATGTGATATTGATGTGTTTTTTTCTGAGAAAAACTAAACTCCTTGGCGTTACGGCGGCAGCGGCCGCTTGTCTGGTTGTTTTTTATTATTATACGAGGGCACCGAACACACTTAGCGTAACGTTTCTTGATGTCGGACAGGGAGATTCCACCCTTGTAGAAACACCAAATGGTAAGGCCATCGCCATAGATACCGGAGGCAACGGGAGCCTCTTGGAGGGATATCTGAGATACAGGGGAAAACACACTCTTGACGCCATGATATTAAGCCACGGCGATAGCGACCATATAGGCGGACTATCGAATATTCTGAGTAAGTTTGACGTAAAATACCTGCTTGACAACGGCTTTATTGCCTACTCAACCGCGGACATGGCGCACTTCAGGGGAAAACACGTAATCCTGAGGCGTGGTGACATACTAAACATAGACAACATTACACTTGCAGTCCTGCACCCACCCGGCGAACTGGAAGGCCCCGGCCTTTTAAGCGGAAAATCCAGCAACAACACATCCCTGGTGATTAAAATAACCGGCGCGCATACGTCGTTTCTATTCACCGGGGACATAGAGACAGAGGGGGAGGAGGCCATCACAGGATTAAAGGAAAAACTACGTTCTGAGGTCTTAAAGGTGTCACACCACGGTAGCAGGATGGCAACTGCCAGGGAGTTCATTTCATACGTACACCCATCGGTTGCCGTCATAAGCGTGGGCAGAGGCAATTCCTTCGGGCATCCAACCCAGGATGTATTAGACAATCTCCATGGCATTCCAGTATACCGGACAGACCGACAAGGGGCAATCCTCGTAAGCGAAACCCAACGGGGGTTTAAAGTTAAAACCCAATTCGACTATGAACTGATAAAGACCATAAGTTTCGGCGAAGAACTGAAAAATCTGAAGAGAATTCTCTCTGTGTGGTAACATACCCTCTGCAAGGGGAGGGCGTGTTTGTTTATGCCTTATTATAGTATACGGTCTTTTTCTGCCTTCCGAATTCCCTGGCCTCTTTGACCGATTCAAAAAATACGTCGATAATCTTGCCCTTGACGCGGCTTCCCGTGTCCTCGGCAACCCGCCAGCCTATCCCCTCGATATATACTAGTGAACCAATTGGTATAACCTTAGGGTCTACCGCTACGGTCCTTAATCTATTGGGAGTGGTACCGCTTCTTGTAATGCCAAATTTTGCCCACTTGCCACAGCTCTTAGCCGATGGCTCGTATGCCGTTACCTCGAACTCATCCTTGTCCAGTTCGGAGAGAAACTTTCCTTCTAAACTCGCAAGCTTCTGAATTAACTTGTTATTCTGTAACTTTAGGTTATCAACCGTCCCCATGTAGTGCATTCCTGTAAGGAGCGCAGCTGCTGCCACTAACAGCGGCAACATATAACATTTACTCTTACTAATTATTCCCTTACCCTGTGTTTTCTTCATATTTTACCTCCTGATGATAAAGCACGAGCGTCAACTTTGAAATTTAAGATTCAGTGTACCCGAAAAATTGACCAACCCGATAACATATGTTGCTGTCAAACGCGACACCGTCGGCAGCGCGTACTGTGTTTTCTGTTGTTTTCTGTAGCATACGCAATAATCATGCCTATCATGTTGTGAATCTAAAATACTTAATTATATTAAGCACATCTCAACATAGCCATCAAGACCTCGCATAGGTCAGGCCAAATCGCGATTGTTGCAGTTTTGCCACAACTGTGTGTCTATAGTGCAACACCTTGTCAGCCGTTTTTTTTGAGTTAAGGCCCCGCACCGCTTGACTACCGCGCAGGTATTTAAACATACTTAAACACAATGGAGGCAGGCAATCGCATGGCATTCGATTTTGAAGGGCTGCTTGAGGAATCGGCCAGGATACACGGGCACCTCTGCGCGGGGCAGGTGCTGGGCGTTAAAATGTCAATCTTAGGGCTTAGTTCGGTAGGGATTTTTGACCCCAAGGGCGCTGACAGAAAGGCGCTTATCGTGTACGTAGAGATAGACCGCTGCGCAACGGACGCCGTACAGTCCGTAACGGGCTGTTCACTCGGGCACAGGTCGATGAAGTTCATGGACTATGGCATAATGGCGGCCACTTTTTTGAATTTGAAAACCAACTCCGCTGTGCGCGTCATAGCCCGCGAGGACTCACGCGACAAGGCAAAAAATTATTTCCCTGATGTTACAAACCCCTACGAGGCCCAGCTCAGGGCCTATAGGCTAATGTCTGACGAGGAGCTGTTCTCTACGATGGCTGTCACCGTAGAAGTCCCCCCAGAGGACATGCCGGGCCGGCCAATTATGCGCGTCCGGTGTGCCATCTGCGGCGACTATGTCCAGGACATGAGGCATATCGCCAAAGACGGCATTGAGATGTGTAAGGTATGCGCCTATGGCGGATACTACTTAAAAAAATAGCGCGTCCCTCATGCGGCGGGATGTTTTCACTTCTTTTCGATTTCGTATTCTTTTATTTTATTTATCAGGGTTTTATAGTCCACTTTTAGAAGGATTGAGGCCTTTTTCATGTTGCCCCTGGTCTTTTCGAGGGTCTTTCTGATGGCCTCGGTCTCGATTTCCCTTACCATGCGGGCGGTGGTTTCTTTCAGCGGCAGGGTTATGTCGCTTTCAATAACGCCAGCCTGATGCTGTGAGATTATCTCAATGTGCTCGTCTTCTATTATCTCAGACTCACAGAGCAGGACGGCTCGTCTGGCAACATATTTTAATTCCCTCACATTGCCGGGCCATGCGTGTTTTGACAGTGTTTTTATCACCGAATCGGCAAACAGGAGCTTAGGGCGTCCCAGCTCAATACACGCGCTATCGACAAACGTCCTGAATAGCAGCGGTATGTCATCCAGCCTCTCTCTGAGCGCCGGGATGTGGACAAAAAACTCCCCCAGGCGGTAGAACAGGTCTTCACGGATTTTTCTCTCTTTCAGGCTCTTTCTTATGTCAGTATTTGTGGCCGCTATAATGCGCACATTTATGTGTACCGGGACTGAGGACCCTACACAGTAGAGTTTTTTCTCTTCGATGACGCTCAGGATTTTCCCCTGTATCCAGTATGACATGTTCTGAAGGTCGTCGATAAAAATGGTACCCTCGTGGGCGGCCTCGAAAAAGCCCTGTTTTTTTCTATATGCCCCGGTAAAGGAGCCTTTCTCGTGCCCGAATAGTTCTGTTTCAATCAGGGACTCAGGGATTGCGTTTATATCGACATGGACGAAGGGTTTAGTCGCCCTTTTACTAAGGGAATGGAGGATGCGTGCTATCATGGTCTTGCCAGTGCCGGTTTCGCCTTGAATAATAACGGTAAAATCAGTTGCCGCGACCTGCCTAATCTTAGCGATTACCTTTAGCATCTCCTTGTTTTTTGTGATTAACTTTCTAAGATATGCCTCCGGAGGTTCGGATATTGTAAAATCGCCGGGCTGTGGCCGAAACTGGTAGACTGGCACTTTGAAGACATTCTTGTCATCGGACAAGGACAGTCCATCTCCTTCATTATTTTCCGATACAGACATATACATGTTGTCTGCATTAAACGGCTGCATTACGCAAGTATCGTAGTTATACATCGCCCCATTGGAGTATTTCATCAAATCATCTCCTCAAAAAAACCTTATTTTACCATTCTTTAATATCGCGTCTATATTTGTAACTAAAATATCCATCATGATTAACTACTGCAGACTATTATAATGTATTTTCACAAAAAAAAGTACCTGCATACCTACTTACTCATCAATGTCCAGGGCCGTTCGTTTAAAATGTCTGTTAACAGGGTTATGTACTTTCTGACGACAATGTCTATGTCGAAGTTTGACGATATTTTATTGTATGCCCTGGTTGCCAGGTCTTTCCTTAATGTGCTGTTTTTCAGGAGAGCCGCCATGGCCCCGGCTAATTTCACAGCGTCTCTTGTTGGAACCAAAAGGGCCGAGTCTCCGGCAAGCTCTATGTTTACCGGAATATCCGTCGTTATGACGGCAACCTTTGACGCCATTGCCTCCATAATGGCGTTACTCATGCCTTCGTAGAGCGTTGGAAGCACAAAGATGTCGCTGATTCTCAATATCTCATGGACATCGTCCCGCGCCCCAAGGAAATGTATGTTATGCCGTGAGTGAAAGGACATGGTTTGCTCTGCCAGTGCCTTCTCTTTTTGTCCGGCACCGACAATAAGCAGGTTTACATCGGGGTAGCGTGCGTAAACCGCCTCGAAGGCATCAAGGAGGTATTCGTGTCCCTTTCCCTCTCTCAGATTCCCGACGCATACAATGTTTTTGTTATTCGGGTTGATGCCAAGGTCTCTTTTTTTGGCGGCGCTATCCATGTCGAAATCGAAGTCCCGCAGGTCAACCGCGTTGCCTATGACGGCTATCTTTTGTCCTTCGATTCTGAGGGCAGACTTCAGTTCCTCTTTGGCTGTCTCTGTCTGAACAATATATTTTGTTACCAGCGCCTTCGTAATCCTGTCAAATTTGCGCAGAAATTCCCAGTTTAAAAGCGAGCCTCGCTGATAGCAGACAATCCTTTTTATGCCAAATGACCTCCCCAATATCCTTCCAAAGAGGTCGGCGTGAATTAAATACGTGACAAGGATGCCGGGGTTAAACTCATCGACGAGCCTCCTGACCTCTAATATCGGACGCCAGTCAAACGGCCCGTGATAGTCCAAATAAGTGACGGGGATACCGGCCTCATTGAGCCTTGCCCCTATTGGGCCTCTGCCTTTGATTGCGCATACCCGGTTTTCAAATGCCTCCTCCATGCGCGGGACAAATCTCAGGAGCATCTTCTCGGCCCCGCCCACGTCGAGGCCGGTTATCAGGTGAAGTACCTTAGGCCGGTTGGCCGATTGATTTGCCTGTGGATTTGTCAATCGAAGAACTCCCGAAACCATAGCTCAAGCATCAGAAGCGCCCAGAGTTGAAAGCCCCGGCTTATCTTCGTACCGGTGTGTTGCGCTATGAGCGCGGAGACGGCGTCTCTCTTGAAAATACCCCGTCCACCGGCCTTCTCAGACAGCAGCACCCCAGAGGCATAGTCCTTGAGCTGCCCCCTGAACCAGGTGTCAAGGGGGACGGCAAAGCCCATTTTCGGCCTGTACATGACGCCCTTGGGAAGGAGCGGTAAGAGCGCCTTTTTCAGTATATATTTCTTGCCGTTTAAGCCCCTGAGTTTCAGCCCTGAGGGGATTTTGGCCGTCAGCTCGATAAACTCATGATCCAAAAACGGACTCCTCCCCTCAAGCGATACGGCCATCGCGGCAATGTCCATCTTCACTAAAAGGTCATCGGGCAGATATGTCATAAAATCTGCGTACAGGGCGGCATCAAGCATATCCGGCGTACCGGCCTCCTTAAATCTCTCCTCTATGAGGGCATAAGAGTCGTTTCCGCGCGTATGCTCACTGAATTTATCACTATAGAGGGCAGTTTTCATCTCGTTTGTAAAGTAGCAGATATAATTGACATACCTGCGGGCGGCAGCTTCAGGCAGCGTCCCGACGAAACGCTCAAGGCGGTCAAAGAGCGTGTTTTTAATCCTGTCCGCAAGAAACCTGCTGATTGGGAGGAGCAGCGGATTGGGCAGGAGGCTGCCGTAGTTAAGGGCAAACTTATGAAGGGCGTATCTGTCATAACCGGCGAAGTTTTCGTCTCCTCCATCGCCATTGAGGGCAACCGTAACGTGTTCACGAGTGAGCTTGCTCACATAATATGATGGCAGGGCGCTGGAATCGGCAAACGGCTCCTCGTACATGCGCGCAAGCTGAGGCAGGAGTTCTTCGGCATTGTCCGGGGTTACGATAAGCTCGGTGTGCTCGGTCTTATACATGTTGGCAACTGTTGCCGCGTATTTGAGTTCGCTGTATTTGTCCTCGTTAAATCCTATCGAAAATGTCCTGACTGGCTCAGCGCTTACGCGGGACATCAGCGCCGTAACGGCGCTTGAGTCTACGCCGCCCGAAAGCAGCACCCCAAGGGGGACGTCAGAGACCATTCTGATTCGCACCGATTCCTCAAGTTTCTCCATAATCCTGCCGCACCACTGCCGCTCTGTAAGCTCCAGCTTCTGTGAATAGTCCAGGCTCCAGTAGCGTCTCTTTGTGATTTTCATCGAGTCGATTTCGATAAACAGGTAATGTGCCGGCTCAAGTTTCCGAATCCCTGAGAAACCCGTAAGGGGCGACGGTACGTACTGATATGTCAGATAGTGGTGGATAGCCTCGTAGTCCGGTTCTCTGTGGTATTCGGTTTGTGTGAGAATGGACTTAAGCTCCGATGCGAATATGAAGACATCGCCGTTAAGAAAATACTTAAAGGGTTTTTTACCAACCCTGTCGCGCGCGCAAAAGAGTGTTTGCCGTTTTTGATCATAAATCACGAATGAGAACATGCCGCGCATGTGGCTGAGGCACCTGACGCCGAACTTATCGTAGAGTGCGGGGATAATCTCGGTGTCCGTTTTCGAGGTAAACGTGTAACCTTCGCGCTCAAGCATCAGGCGTTTTTCGGCATAGTTATAGATCTCACCGTTAAAGACAATCCAGTACCGGTCAAGGCAGTGCATGGGCTGGCTGCCCAGAGGCGAAAGGTCGATAATGGACAAGCGCCTGTGCCCAAGGCCGACCCTGCAATCGCGTGATATGAATATGCCGGAGCCGTCCGGGCCGCGATGTGCCATCGCATTGTTCATAGCGCTAATATCGCCTTCGGTTACGGCGCCGCCCCTGAAAAAAACCTTTCCCGCTATTGCACACATTCTCTTAAATAATCCCTGTACGCCCAACCGGCGCGAATCTTTAACGTATCAGGCAAAGTTTCCGCGCGCATATTATAACAAACGTCTGAGTGGTTTTTTTTAACTAATTAACCCAGTGGAATTTCTCCTTGTACAATTGTCTGCATTAATGTTACCATCAAAGTATGACCCATTTACTGGTATCATGGTTGATAATGACCGTCTCGGTGATAGTGGCCGCCTACCTGCTTCCTGGCGTGAAGGTGGCGAGCTTTTGGAGCGCTTTAATTGTTGCCCTCGCCATCGGGGTCTTAAACGCAATTCTCAGGCCGGTTCTGGTTATTTTGACACTTCCGGTAACTGTTTTGACATTAGGGCTTTTTCTGCTGGTCATTAATGCGATAATTATTCTGATCGTAGATAAAATTGTAAAAGGCTTCGAGGTAAATGGATTTTTTACGGCCATCCTGTTTAGTGTGATTCTTACTGTTATGCACTGGATTTTGCGTATTTTTATCAACGTTTAGGCACGTCAGAGCCACTTCTTTCGCTTAAACAACACTACAAACGACACGGCCACCGTGGACATGCACACTAATACCGTAAAATATCCCCAGTGCCACTTCAGCTCCGGCATATACTCAAAGTTCATCCCGTAGACGCTCGTCACAAACGTCAGCGGAATGAAAATCGTCCCTACCATTGTGAGGAATTTCATAATCTCGTTCATCTTCGTGTTCAGATTTGTCAGATATATGTCATGAAGGCCGTATATTATGTCTCTGTATGTCTCAAGCGTGTAGTTGACCTGAATTACGTGGTCATAGAGGTCTTTCAGATATACCTTGCTGGCCTCCCCGATTAAGCCGCTCTGCTCTCTGAGCAGCGTGTTGACTATCTCTCTCATAGGCCAGACGGACTTGCGCAATCGGACAAAACCACATCGAAGTGTGTGTATCTTACTCAGAATCTCAGGCGCAGTCGTGCGCAAGACCTCATCTTCTACCTCGTCTACGTTGTCGCCTAATCTCTCTATGATGGCAAAGTAGTTGTCAACCACTATGTCCATCAATGCGTAGGCCAGGTAGTCTGCCCCCATCTTCCTGATAAGGGTCTTATCGTGGACGAGGCGGTTTATGAGCGGCCTGAATATCTCGGATTCTTTTTCTCTGAACGTAAAGACATAGTTTTTTCCCAGAATGATACTTAATTGTTCTATGCAAATTGGCTCGGTTTTTTCTGTAAGCGTTATAATTGGCATCTCTACGTAGACATAATCGTCAAAGAAATCGATCTTCGGATGCTGTTCCGTATTCAGGATGTCCTCTATCGTCAGGGGATGGATGCCGGCAAGTTTCCCTGCTTCCTCAATAATAGGTACCTCATGCAGGCCGTCAATGTTTATCCAGGTTACGGCTGGGTCTTTCATAAGAGGAAAACATTCCGAAACAACTGCATGTTCATCAATAAATATCTCGTGGTTGCTATAACGCACGGAGGTGATTTTGACCGTATCGGTCTTTTTTTCGCCGATGTGAACCGGTGTCCCCGGCGGCAGGCCGATTTTTTTTGATCTCCTGTTTAATAGCTTCTTCATGGTATGCCGCACCTCACGTATAAAAATTACTATAAAATGCCGCTTCGTGTCAAGATTAGCCATTGCCCGAATATTTTTTCATTGCGCGCTATTGAAATCTTCATCCCAGATAGGTTATTATCTTACATATCATCGATTAGAGAGGTGGAAAGTATCGTAGTTAACATCGAAGGCGAAGTAATCGACAGTAGCGCGGGTGGTCGTAACACGGATGACATCCTCAAAAGACTTAAGAAGATAAATGCCTTAGCCCTGAAAAGCGGCGATGAATACTTTGACATCTCCTCAATAGGCGAAATAAAAGGCACTGGCGAGATAACGGCAGTTACCATAGACTCAAAAGAAGGCCTTGGCATCTGCCGCCATAGCACGTCGCACATAATGGCCCATGCCGTGAAAGATCTCTACCCCGGCGTAAAGGTGGCAATCGGACCTTCCATTGAAGATGGCTTTTACTATGACTTCGACATAGATACCCCGTTTACCCCCGAAGCCCTCACCGCGATAGAAAAGGCCATGCAGAAGATTATCAAGCGAAATAATCCATTTGTGAGAAAGACCATGTCCAGGGCAGACGCCATTAAACTATTTAAAGACCTGGGCGAGGACTATAAGGTTGAACTCCTTGAGGCCATAGAGGCCGATGAGGTGAGCCTCTATGAAGAGGGAGGATTTATCGACCTCTGCCGCGGGCCGCACGTTCCGGGCACATCCTCCATACGCGCCTTTAAACTATTAAAATCCTCAGGGGCCTACTGGCGCGGCGACGAAAAAAACAAGATGCTTCAGCGCATATACGGAACCGCCTTTGCCACCCAGGAAGAGCTGAAAAAGCATATCGAATTTCTTGATGAGGTCAAACGCCGCGACCACAGAAGGCTTGGCAGGGAACTTGACCTGTTCAGCATACACGACGACATAGGTGCGGGCCTTATCCTCTGGCACCCCAACGGGGCTATGATAAGAAAGACTATCGAGGACTTCTGGCGCGAGGAGCACATCAAGGCGGACTATAAACTCCTCTACACACCTCACATTGCGAAAATCGACCTATGGCAAAAGAGTGGACACCTTGATTTTTATAAGGAAAACATGTACACCCCTATGGACATCGACGGTGCGGACTATGAGATTAAGCCGATGAACTGTCCGTTTCACATCGCGGTCTACAAGAGTGCGCTAAGAAGCTACAGGGACTTGCCCATAAAGTACGCGGAGCTTGGGACAGTGTACAGGTATGAGCGCTCCGGTGTGCTGCATGGCCTGCTGCGTGTACGGGGATTTACACAGGACGATGCGCATATATTTTGCAGGGTTGACCAGATAGAGAGTGAGATACTGGATGTCCTTGACTTTACAATTTATGTACTGAAGACGTTCGGGTTTGAAAAATACGACATATATCTGTCTACAAGGCCGGAGAAATATGTCGGAACGCCTGAGAACTGGGAGATTGCTACAGAGGCCCTGAGGGCGGCCCTTGAGAAAAAGGGACTTAAATATGAGACAGACCCTGGCGAAGGGGTATTTTACGGCCCGAAAATTGACATAAAGGTGAAGGATTCCCTGAACAGGCAGTGGCAGTGCAGCACAATCCAGGTAGACTTCAACCTTCCGAAGCGTTTCAGTGTCACCTACCGCGCCTCGGACGACAATGAGCATATGCCTATTATGATTCACCGTGCTCTGATGGGCTCTCTGGAGAGGTTTTTTGGCATTTTAATTGAGCACTATGCCGGGGCCTTTCCGCTATGGCTTTCCCCTGTGCAGGTCTCCGTCCTTACGATATCGGAAAGGCAGGCAGACTACGCAAAGGAAATCGCGGCGTCTCTCTTAAGGGCCGGAATCAGGGTGGAGACAGACATGGGCGACGAAAAGATCAACTACAAGATCAGGCAATCGTCGATGAAGAAGATCCCGTATGCCGTATTGATAGGCGATAAGGAGATGGAGGCGCGGAGCCTGACAGTAAGAAAGAGAAAAGGGGAGAACATATCTTTTACGGATATAAAAAATCTTCTCAGCTTTATGCGGGAAGAAATCGAAAGCAGGAGGTAAAGCCATAAATAAAAAAATCAGGATAAACGAACAGATCAAGGTACCCCAGATCAGGTTGATTGACGTAGAGGGAGCGCAATTGGGTATCGTAGCGGTCAGAGACGCCGTAAAATCGGCCAAAGAGAAGGGCCTTGATTTGGTAGAAGTAGCGCCAGGGGCAAATCCCCCCGTATGCAGGATTATGGATTTCGGCAAGTACAAGTACCAGATAAGTAAAAAACACACGCACAAAAAGACGATTGATGTAAAAGAGGTGAAAATCAGGCCTCGCATCTCAGAACATGACCTCCAGAGGAAGATTAACCAGGTAAGGGAGTTCATATCGGAAGGCAACAAGGCGAAGGTGTCAATGTTTTTCAGAGGGAGGGAGATCGTAAGGCCGGAGCATGGAATGGTGGTGTTCGATAAGATGATGGAACAGCTTGATGGAACCTGTAATTTTGAGTTGAAACCAAAACTGGATGGAAAAAGCATAATTATGGTAGTTGCCCCAAAATGAATCTATGTTGAAATAGAATCTATTATTTGATCCATATCACAAGCGAAGGCCTTATGTTGGGGAGATACAGGTTTTTTTGTCTTGACAACTGTGCAGTGAAGCCAATATTATATCTCTAAGGCTTTGGCAGGAGGTATGAGAAATGTGAGTAAAATCATTGCGCTATCAGTGGCCATGCTTATATTTACAATATCAATGGCCTTTGCGGTGCCTCCGGGGAAAGTGCTCAAGTGGGAGTGTGAAGAGGGTGTGGTTGTCTTTAGCGGTTCTAAACACGCTGGCAACGGGATTAAATGCACTCAATGCCACATAGAAGTATTCAGGATGAAGCGCGGCGAGAACAAGATGACCATGGCCGAACTAAACGAAGGGAAGTTCTGCGGCGCATGCCACAACGGTAAAACCTCATTCAGCACATCGGACGAGAGGTACTGCGCGAAATGCCATATTAAATAGCGCGGTCTACGCCTCCTTATCAATATTATCAGCGGAGGTGAGTTAATTTACCGATGAATTGTATCGCCATAATCAAAAACATGCAACTATACTGCGGGTCATGTTTAACTGTAAAAGTGGGTCACTCTCTCGCTGCTAGTACCAACTACGATGTACAAATATATACTACCTTCTGACTACTACCGCTGATGACTGCCCGCCTATGCCGTAGCTTATCGACAGGAATTTATCCGCGGCACATGGCTGGTGGGTGTTTGAGAGCCTTAGGTGCGTGAATTCGCTTTCCGTTTCTTTGAAATTAAGTGTAGCTGGTATGATTGAGTCCCTCGTTGCCAGTGTTGAGATTATTATCTCCGCTATGTCGCTTGCCGCGGCCATGTGCCCGGTATATGGTTTTAGCGCACAGAGCGCTGCAGGATTATCACCTGCCACTGCGGCAATTGAATTAAGCTCTGAGCGGTCACC
The DNA here is from genome assembly GCA_002753305.1 of Nitrospirae bacterium MYbin6. Taxonomy (GTDB): domain Bacteria; phylum Nitrospirota; class Thermodesulfovibrionia; order Thermodesulfovibrionales; family Magnetobacteriaceae; genus Magnetominusculus. Next base: position 7,275 of record PEAC01000038.1, on the reverse strand, counting down.
TTTCTTTGTGCCGCTTCCATGTGGTGAGATAAACGCAAGGTCTTCTGCTTTTACACCGGAGTTCGCCAGGGCCTCTTTGATGCAAAGCGCTGTGACACGCTCCGGTACGCTTACGGCCGGACCTTCGGCGTGCTCTATGGCGTTGCCAAACCCCAGTATGGTTCCATATATTGTAGCGCCTCGTTTCTCCGCGCTTGTTCTTTCTTCAAGCACTATGGCTGCGCCTCCTTCGCCTGGTATAAAGCCGTCTCTCTTCTTATCAAAAGGCTTGTAAGAGTATATGCCGTTGCGGCACGCGGACAAGAGGCCAAGCCCCTCCAACTCATACATCGGGATTTCATTAAGCCAATTACCACATCCTACGCTGGCCGCTACGTCCGCCCTGCCATATCTTATGCTCCTTGCGGCAAGCTCCAGTGCCTGCCCTCCACATGGCGACATACTTGCCAGTGTGGTGTTTGGCCCCTTAAAATCCATACACGCTGATAGCGCGCTAAACAGGTTATTCGCTATTGACTCAAGAAGAAAAAACGGGTTTACCTTGTTCAACGTCAGCGCGTTGAGTTTTGCGTAGTCAATGTCCTTCCATCGGCCGTCTGTGGCCTCCCTTGTGGCGGGATAAAAGAAATCGTATCCTATTTTTGTAAAGTCTCCGGTTGCTATGTATAGCGCCCTGCGTCCGGGCGGGATACCGTTTATGTCTGGAAACCCTATGCCGCTATGTCTTATGGCGTCAAGCGCGGCGGCAAATCCAAGCGTTGAGCCTCTGTTTAGAAATTTCATCTGGCTTGACAGCTTGCCGGGTATCTCATATGGGTATGTGAAATCTTCAACCTTCCCCATGTACTGCATATATTTAGGGTAGTCCTCCTGCGGATAGTGCCTGATTCCGCTTTTGAGCGCCCTGATGTCTTCCCAATTTTGTGCGGCCCCCATTCCTAAGGACGTCAGAAGCCCCATGCCGGTTATTACTACCTCTCTTTTTTCCATATTATAAGCTCAACTCTCTCATCAGTAGTTTAAAAAATCTGCGCTCCTTCTCTATGTCCTCAATTTCATCTAACGCAATCAGGCTGCCGGAGAATTCGGCCACCACTTTTTTCTTACCCAAGACGGTGCCTATACCCTTAAAGCAGACCTTGTCTTTGCCGCCTGAGACGGACTCCACACCAAGCTCCACCTGGTCTCCGGGCAGGGCAAAGCTATAAAACTTGCACTTGTCAACGGTTTCAGGTAAAAACCATTGCTTAAAATCCGATGACGCCGCCACCAGCCATCCGGCAAGCTGCACCAGTGCTTCTATCAGCAGCACCCCGGGCATTACCGGATTCCCGGGAAAATGAAACTCCAGAAAATCCTCCGTCATGGCCACGTTCTTAATACCTTTAATAGTCTCGTTTGCCTTCCACTCGATTATCCTGTCGACCAATAAATATCTCACGTTTGCTCTCCTTCAGACACTATAATTACCGACGACACGGCGAACTGCGGCGTATGGGAGATTGAGACGGCCGACTCGTGCGCTTTTAGCCGCTTCAGTAATTTAACCGCCCATCCGCTGAGCCTCAGGGACGGACGCCCCGAAGGCATCACCATGACCTCTATCTCGCGAAATATACCGGCATTTAAAAACCCTGTGCCTGCTGCCTTTAAAAAAGCCTCTTTAGCGGCAAATCGCCCGGCAAAGTGCACATGTGGATTCCTGTGCCTGAGGCAGTACAGTTGTTCTTCTTCCGTAAAGATCTCCTTAACGAAGGCCGCGTTATTGTCCATCGCGGCCCTTAGCCTATCCACATTTACTATGTCGATTCCCTGGGAGAGGCGCACTATGTTACGGTCATGCCGCCATCGACCGGGATTGCCTGTCCGGTTATGTAACTTGACAGGTCTGAGGAGAGGAACAAGGCAAGGCTTGCCACCTCCTCCGGCTCACCATACCTGCCAAGGGGAATTGTCTGGAGTATCATGCCGCCGGCCCTCTTTCTCACCCTCGCGCTCATGTCCGTTACTATCATGCCCGGTAAAATCGCGTTTACCAGAATTCCCTTAGGGGCAAGTTCCACGGCGCAGGCCCTCGTAAAGGACAACACCCCGCCCTTTGAGGCCGAGTAGTTTGTCTGCCCACGCGAGCACTTCATGGCCGAGACACTGGCGATATTTATGATTCGCCCGCTGTGTGCTGCCATCATCATCTCGGCGGCATATTTTGAACATAAAAACGTCCCCCGCAGGTTTACGTCCAGCACCTTGTCCCATTCGGACATCTCCATGGCAATCAGCAGGTTGTCCTTTATGACGCCAGCATTGTTTACCAGGATGTCAAGCCGTTTGTGCGTCTTTTTAATGTAATCGAACATGGCCTGAGCCTCAGTCTCTTTAGAGACTGAGGCTTTGAAGGTATCAGCGCCCGGGCCGATTTCGGATTGCAAAGCGGCGGCGGCCTCAGCGGATTTGGCATAATTAATAATCACACGGGCACCGGCTGCCGCTAACTTAAGGCACACCTGCCGCCCAATGCCCCTTGCCCCGCCTGTAACCAGGGCCGTCTTACCCGTTAGATCAATGCGCATCCACTACCTGATATGCTGGCCTTATCCAATCAACGGCCTTCCCTGAGCGTCTTTGTTTATATTGCCGGTCAATATTAAAATACCTTCTATAAGACCCCATAGACCTCCGGCCCCAGCCGTTACCAGTGTGATGATTATCTGGGCAATTCCAATTCCTGTATAGCCCAGATAAAAGCGGTGTACCCCTAACCAGCCAAGAAATATTCCTAACAATCCGGCTACAATCTTTTCTTTAGGGCGGGTGGAGAAGCCCTGGGCTGAAAAGCCAAATGTGTGCTGCCCGCCTAACAGATGTACGCCGCACTTGATACATACCTCTTGTTGGGGATTTACTTCAACGCCGCAGCTTTGACAGAATTTGCTGTCTTTTAACGGAGGCACACCGCATTTCATACAATACTGCGCGGTCTCCGCGACTGAGTTTCCACAATTTCTACAATACATAATCGTTGTCCCTCCTGACTGAATAATTCTATGTTACGTCACCGGTATTTGTCAAATAATTTATTGGATTTCCGGCTCATTTAAGTCCGGTTATCTCCCAGTTAGAATCAGTATTGCTTTGCAGGGACACTGAGCTGCTAACCGAAGTACCGTTCATAAGCCACAGGGTGTTTGCCCCGGTTGATTTATTTCTCCATAGGATGTCATAGTTGCCGTCTTTGTCGAAGTCCGCGGCGCCGGCGATTTCCCATGTCGTACCGGTTAGGGATGTTATTGTAGCAGAGCTGCTAACCGAAGTGCCGTTCATAAGCCAGATGGAATTAGCCCCGGTTGAGTTGTTTCTCCAGATAATATCCGGGTAGCCGTTGGCGTTGAAGTCCCCTGTGCCCCCTATCTCCCACGATGTCCCGGATAACGTAGGAAGAGACGCGCTTCCGCTTAACGTAGTGTTGTTTAAGAGCCACACGGCCGTGTAACCGTATGTCTTGTTTCTCCAGAGAATATCAGGGTAGCCGTCCTGGTTGAAGTCCGCAATGCCCGCGATTTCCCAATTAGCATCGGATACTGACGCGATTGACGCGCTGCCGCTTACTGAGGTGCCGTTCATATACCATACGGCGATGTCCCCGGTTGTGGTATTTCTCCATACGATGTCGGTGTTGCCGTCCTGATTAAAATCCCCGGTGCCCACTATTTTCCATGCCGTATCTGAAAGTGAAGTGAGCGTTTGTGTGCTGCTTACGGAAGTACCGCTCATTAGCCAGACCTGGTTGGCTCCGCTTGTCTTGTTTCTCCAGAGAATATCGGGGTAGCCGTCGGCGTTGAAATCGCTCTTAGCGGTGTTCGTCGAGGTATCAGTTATACTAAATGAAGACAGGGTAGGCGGAGTGTCGTAACCCACATATAATGTATTGTTGTAAATCACGCTGTGAGGGCGTGTCCAAGTTCCGGAGACCACAAGCGTATTGGAGACAAGTCCCCAGCTTTTGTTGTAAACCGCGCGATACAAATCACCGCCATTTTCCGAGGCCCCGCGCCCATAGTGGATAATGAAATAGCCGGTGGTGGGTTCGATAGAAAGTGCTGACACTATGCTCAGCATACCGTTGTCCGTCAGAATGGTCGATTTATTTGCAACTACGTTCCAGTTCGAGTCATAGATAATCCTGCTGAAGATGTTATTAGCGCCGGGGGCCAGTGTATCCGGGGCTACGAGATAGAAGTAGCCGTTAGAGTAAACGGCAGCCGCGCCGTTAGAGTGGCCATTAGAGCCGGTGCCTATGACATATGTACCTTGTGCCGTCAAACTCGAGTCAAATTTATAAACTTTGTGGCCATTGCCGGGGTAGAGTTTCCCGACATAGACATATGTGCCGTCACCTACTAAGAACATGTCGTTTGTCGGAGCGTCGTTGCTTACCACATTCGTTATCCCTACGCGCTGGAGATTGGAGTCTAGTTTTAGCAGATATAAATATCCTCCCTGGCCGGAGCCTGAAGTTGAAAACACTATGTAGTGGTAATTGTTTTGAAAGATGTGCTTGTGGTCGGCAATGGTATCTCCATTGGCGGTATCTGCCGATGTTGCAACGGTTGCTGCCGTTAGGGTTTGATTTAAAGACAGGTCAAATTTGCCCACTTTAATCGTCCCGCTTTGCTCGGAAGACACGACTATGGCGCTTCCATCAAATACCGGGATGCACCATATGCCGCCGTAGTCGACGGTTACCGTTTTCGACAGCGAAAACGTCAGGGCGTGTGAATTAACCGATGTTATCACCATAAGTAACAAGATTATAGCGATATGAAATACGGACTGCTTTGAAAATACAACCAGAGTTATTAAGCGCTTACCCATTGATAGTACCTCCTTTAGTTTATCCAATATGATTAATTGTACAATGAAGCGCCGATAATTTCAATATCACTTGCCTTCATGGCCAGCCATCCGCTTATATCCGAATATGCGCCGCAAAACCTCGTCATGCCGCGTAACTTCCATGTGTTCAAACCGGCTTGCTCCCAAACTTTTCCCCGCACTGCTGATACAACACGTCACTAATGAAATGTAAATAAATAACTCATCGGTTTATATAGTGCTGCTAATTGTAAGTGTTAGCCTAAATCTATATCATTGCTTATATCAACTATGTAAAATTGATGACTTAATATTTTACAGCTACTAAGATGCAGATTGCCTTTAAAAAAACTCATACGGCCGTCCGACGGACTCCATCCGGGCGCCACGCGGGCGAGATTGCAACCAGCGGCCGCTTGTGCCTCGCATACAGTGCCCACATCAGCGTGTCCTCGCCATAACGGTCATTTACCCTGTCAACTGCCTCAACCAGCGCCCTGCGGCGGTTGATCTCCCCAAAGAGTGACATCTGCCCGGCGTCCTCTATGAGATCTGAAATACTTACGCCAAGCAGGCGCACCGGCTCTCTCAGCCGCTCACCGCGGATTATCTCCATTGCCTGGGCATAGACCACGTGTGTGTCGTTTGTGTGGGCATTCATTTTTTTCTGGCGCGACACGGTGTTAAAACTTTTGTAGCGTATGGTGGCCGTAACAACCGACCCCATGAGGCGGTGTTTTCTGGCGCGGCGCGCGGCCATCTCCGAGAGCCTGAGCACGCAAGACTCTATCTCCGGCATAGAAGATATGTCGCGCGGAAGGGTTGTGCTGTGTCCAATGGACTTGGCCTGCTCAACTCCGTGCTTGAGTCCTGGGGTTACCTCCTGAGTGTCTATCCCCCGTCCCATGGCGTTCAGCCTTTCCCCCATTATGCCAAAAAGGCCCTTTAGCCGCGGAACCGGTGCCCTGCCAAGCTGCCCGCAGGTGAATATCCCCATGGCGTTTAGTTTTCTCTCTATGCCCTTCCCTATGCCCCAGAGTTTCCCTACGGGGAGGGCCTCAAGTAAGGCAAGCGTCTCTTCGGGCATTACGTGCCTCAGGCCGTCCGGCTTTGATATGTCGGATATCAGCTTTGCCATGAGCTTGTTGTGTGCTATGCCTATGGTGGCGTTGAGGCCGAAGGCGGCCCTTATGTCGGCCTTTATCTTCTCTCCTGTGCCAATGGGGCCGCCAAATAGGTGGTTGGTCTGCGTTATATCCAAAAATGATTCGTCTATTGAGTAGATTTCCACGGTTGGTGTGTATTTATGATATATATCGGCCAGCTTTTTGCAGGTATACGCATATTTCCTGTTATTTCCAATTACGGTGGCAAGGCCGGGACAATGCCTTCTTGCCTCGTGGATGCTCATGCCGGTCTTCACCCCAAAGCGTCTGGCCTCATATGAGCATGTGGTGACTACCGTGCGTTTCTCTGCCCCTATGACGGCTATAGGCCTACCCCTGAGTGCGGGGTTTGAGACCTGCTCGACGGAGGCGAAAAATGCGTCCATATCCACGAGCATTATGATATTCACACATCTGTCTCTACGCGCTCGAGTTTCCACCCTATTGCCGAGGCGTTAAAACTAAGTTCATAAAGGGTGCTTCCGTCTGTTACGGAGAAATGATAGACCTTTGCCTGCCCCTCCATCTCTGTCCATCTATAGGTCACGTCCTTTACCTGGACAACCCTCTCTGACCACATAAACTTAACCGGCCTGAGACGCTCCCTCAGCCCAAATGAGGCCACTACCGATATTCTCTCGCCAAGGTATTCCATTAATCGGAAAAACTCCTCACCAGGCCCACCACACGCCCTAATATGCGTGCGTCAGCGGCCTCTACCAGTATGGGCTGCATGTCCTTATTTGCCGGTACAAGCATGACGTGTTCGCCTTTCAAATAAAACTTCTTTACGGTTGCCTCGTCATCCCCCACAAGGACAATCGCTATGTCGCCGTCTCTTACAACACGGTTTTTGTCGACAATCACGATGTCGCCGTCCTCAATGCCGGCCTCTATCATGCTTTGCCCGGTTACGCGAAGGGCAAATCCCTTTTCGATCTTAAATAACCCCTTGTCAAGCGTTATGTAGTCCTCAATGTCCTCAACGGCAAGGTTTGGCTCTCCTGCCCTGATTCGTCCGGCTATCGGCAGTTTCACAGTATTTTTCATACTCATTCCGACAACCTCTATGGCCCGCTGCTTGGCGTCGTCCTTCTGTAAGTACCCTTTTTGTATCAGGGCGTCTACGTGCTGCTTTGCGGACATTGAGGACTACATAACGCTTGACAAGGGGTTATTTAAGATCGAAAAGGGATTTGCCCTTCGCGTAACCGGGCAAAGCACGATAGAGGCCGGC
>PEAC01000037.1:7103-28180 GCA_002753305.1 Nitrospirae bacterium MYbin6 | reverse complement strand
TTAACACCATGCAAAAGGCGGTGCTTGAGCTAATCTCAAAAACCAATATTAAGGCGGTGATACTCGACTTTTCCGCGGTAGACGTGATAAACCTGTCAGAGTTCAATCGCGCGCGGACATTTCTCGACTCAGCCCGCTTGCTTGGCACCGACACGGCAATCGTAAGCCTCTCTGCCGGCATTGTTGTCTATCTCACCGAAGTCCAGGCAGAGACAGGAAGGATTAACTACTTTTTGGGGCTGGACGAAGCCCTTCAACAATTAGGGGAAGGCTGCTGATATGGGCAACACCAATGGGACTACCTTCGTCAGCTTCAACCTGATCAGCTTTGCCAGTCTGCATGGGATAGTTGCCATGGCGAAAACACTGCCATTTATGAAAGATGTTGCCCTTGATGACCGTGTACTAATATCCACGGTTGTTTCCGAGTTAGGCACAAATATATTGAAATTTGCCGGTAAGGGCACGCTCTCGCTCTCCCGTACCGTAGATAACGGGCACGATGCAATCCAGGTGGTTGCGCAAGACAACGGCCCCGGCATTTGCGACGTACAACAGGCAATGCAGGACGGTTACAGCAGCGCTGGCACGCTTGGGCTTGGGCTTCCGGCGGTTCAGCGCATTATGTCAACGATGAAGATTGAGACCGTGGTGGGAAAAGGTACCAGAGTAGTTGCCAGCAAGTGGCTAAACGGCGTAAGTGCGGCTGACCGGCCCGGCCTGCAATCGCGTAGAGGTGTAACCGGTATAATGAAGATAGAGTACGCAGAGCAGGTGCGCCCACACCCGCGTGAAACTCTCAGCGGTGACATAACAATATTACACCAGGTGGATGAAGGGTTGCTGTTTGGAATCATCGACGTTTCAGGGCATGGACCCGAAGCACACCTTCTTGCGCAACTGTTCGGCAGAAAAGTAATGGAGACGATATCGTCGGACATAGAGCAACTGCTGTTGTTGCTGCATGGGACGGCAATCGGCACACGCGGCGCGGCTGTGGGATTGGCCTTTATCAACTGTGTAAGCCGCCGGCTCGTTTACGCCGGGGTCGGCAATGTCCATATTCGTGTGATTGGAGCGCGGCCCTGGAGAGGGGTGTCGCGTGATGGTATTATAGGTGAGAGAATGCCGGGTATATTTCTGCAATCGGTGGAGCTGGCAACAGGCGACCTGGTAGTAATAGCCTCTGATGGCGTATCAGAAAGTGCCAGGACAAGTGTCCTTGTTCGCGGCTCTGCACTGTCTGCAAAACAGATCGTTGAGGAAGTGATAATGCAGGCTGGAAAAACGACAGACGACGTGTCCTGCGTGGTGGTCAAATGCCTGCGTTAATGAACCTCGTGTCCATGACACTTGAAAGCGAACGTTCCTGCATTGAGTTCAGACGCAAGTTGGTCGGTGCCATGCTGAGTACCACATCGGTTTTAGACAGTACGGTGCGTGCGGCGTGGCTTTCAGATTGTGCAGTTGCGTTAGTCAAGCAACCGCCACTCACCGTACACCTTAAGCTGGATAACGGCTCAGTTGCCCGGCTTGTCATCCTTTTTGTTCCTTCCGGGGCATTGATGCCTCCTTATTGTTCGCCGGCAATTGGTGTTGTTCATGAGACGACGGACGACTCAGGCGCGCGTGCATTTCAGTTCCGCTCTACACTGTGCAACGGGCCACTCACCCTCGAACAAATCAGCCGAATGCGGCAGATTTTAGCGGAGAAATCGCGTGATGAGCTTTTTCGCGAGATGCAGATGATAAATGAGCAGATGATGCAGGCCAAGGAAGTGGCCGAGGATGCCACGAGAGCCAAATCGGACTTTCTCGCTAACATGAGCCACGAAATCCGCACACCGATGAATGCCATTATCGGCATGTCGCACCTGACACTGAAGACCGACCTGACCCCGCGCCAGCGAGACTTCGTCAGAAAGATTCAGGGCTCAGCTCAGCACCTTCTGGGCATCATCAATGACATCCTTGATTTCTCCAAGATTGAAGCGGGTAAGCTCACAGTCGAGCACATCGACATGCAGCTGGACAAGGTCATGGAGAATGTTGCAAATCTCATAGCAGAGAAGACGGCGGCCAAGGGTCTGGAGCTTATTTTCGATGTGGAGCGCGGCGTCCCTTATGACTTAATCGGCGATCCGCTGCGGCTCGGGCAAATCATGATCAACTATGTCAACAACTCCGTCAAGTTCACAGAACAAGGGGAAATCAATATCCAGGTTCGCAAGCGAGAGGAGACCGGCAAGGACGTCCTGCTCTATTTCGCAGTCAAAGACACTGGAATCGGCCTTACCCAAGAGCAGCGCGGCAGGCTGTTTCAGAGCTTCCAGCAGGCGGATACCTCTATCACCCGCAGGTATGGCGGCACCGGCCTGGGCCTCGTCATATCGAAGAATCTCGCTGAACTGATGGGCGGAGAGGTGGGTGTCGAAAGTGAATACGGCAAAGGTTCTACGTTCTGGTTTACCGCCCGGCTTGGCAAGGCTGCCGGACGCTCAGGCGTGCGGTCACTCAACGTTGACCTGCAAGGCAAACGGGCGCTGATCGTGGACGACAACGATACCGCGCGCATGGTGCTTTGTGATCTCCTGGAAGGCATGGGCCTCGTAACAAAAGAGGCAAGCAGCGGCCGTATAGCTCTTGATGTAATTACAGCATCTGATCGCCAGGGGAGGCCATTCGAGTTGGTGATGCTTGATTGGCAGATGCCGGGGATGGATGGCATCGAGGTGGCCAGACGCATACGCAGTGCCCCGTTAGAGAGGCAGCCGCACCTGATAATGGTAACGGCATATGGCCGCGAGGATGCCATTAAGGGGGCTGAACAGGCAGGGATTGCAGACTTTCTTATAAAGCCGATTAACGCTTCCATTTTGTTTGACAGCGTGGTGTATGTGCTTGGCGGCAAGCAAACCGAGCGACGCGAATCGGGCATAGTATGTATCTCGATAACCATGGAAGAACTGGCGGAGATCAAGGGTGCGCGAGTGCTGCTGGTGGAAGACAATGAGCTGAATCAGGAGGTAGCTACTGAATTGCTGAAGGATGCAGGGTTTATTGTTGATGTTGCGGACAACGGCCAGATTGCGGTGGATATGGTACAGGCTGCGCCCTATGACATAGTGCTGATGGACATGCAGATGCCGGTTATGGATGGAGTAACGGCAACCATGGAGATCCGCAAACTCGACCAGATGATGGACCTGCCCATTGTGGCGATGACGGCTAACGCCATGCAGATTGACAGGGAAAAGTGCATTGCGGCGGGTATGAACGAACATATAGCCAAGCCAATTGATGACGAGGAGCTGTGGCGAGGATTATTGAAATGGGTTAAGCGGCGTGAGGGCATTGGAGCCTCTCTCGCAGCGAAGCAGGATGTTAAACCTTCAGCAGCGGATGTCAATTTGCCGGCGAACGTGCCTGGATTGGATATGGCCTCAGGATTGCGGCGGGTGCTGGGCAAACATTCACTCTATCTGTCGATGTTGAGGAAATTCGTAGCAGGCCAAAAGAATATGCGCGCGCAGGTCGAGGAGGCATTGGCGGCAGGTGACTGGAAAACCGCGGAGCGTATTGCACACACGACCAAGGGCGTTGCAGGCAACATCGGAGCCTTGGAGGTACAGCCTGAAGCTGAGAAGCTTGAGGCCATGCTTAGAGAAAATCAGGCACGCCGGGACGTTAATCAACAGCTGACAGTTGTCGAGTGCAAGCTGACGGCGTTAATTGCGGCGTTGGAACAGGCACTGCCACCCGACCCGGCCCTGGCCGTGCAGGTTCTGGTCGACCCCGAAAAGCTTAAGATGGTTTGTGAACAACTGGACTCAATGCTTGCCGATGACAATGCCGAGGCCGGAGATATTCTGGACTCAAACGCTGACATGCTCAATACGGCGTTTCCTCAGCACTTCCGCAAGATAGACGACGCAATACGGGGGTTCGATTTCGAAAGCGCCCGTGAAGTGTTGCATGAAGCCCAGGCACACGGCGCTTAGATGTGACGTAAGAAGTGTGGCTACATCCATGCAGTAGTACAACACAAAGTCCCTATTGACAAGCCAGACGCAAACCCAGAGGCAGCCAAGTGGATAATTAGCATGGCTAATCGGCCTCTGGACCGTACAGCAATTCTCAATGAACATAAAAGAAGGCATAGATAAAGGGAGCACAAAGGAAAAGGAAGACAAAAAAGGAAACGTGAGTTACTCTCATTATATAATGCAGGCGGTATTGATGCACCCGGATATGAAACAAACAATCCAGCAACAGGTACGCCTTTTTGGGGTGTCTTCACGGTTTTGTCTTCGTCTTTTGCCATATTTCAGCGCTTTTCAGGCAGCCTGCAGGAATATTTCATATGATTTTTTGCAAACTTGCGTCTATGGCTGCTTCCCATGCCAAATATTATAGTATACACATCCGCTCTGCACACTCATTGAGAATTGCTGGGCCCTTGATATTGCAATACCATTTGAAGTAACATATATTTATGGTTCGGGCAAAAATATTTTTACCAGGACCTAAAGTTTCTGTAAATATAACCGATAAAAGTATTGAATACGCTTTGATGAGAATCAGGAGGTGAGTTATTATGGCAATCCAAATTGGTACACAGCCGTCCCCAAACACAACGTTTAAGACCGTGAGGACGCAGCAGGCAGGCGGCAGCCAGGGTGCGGCAGGCGCGGCAGGTGCGGAAAAAGGCCCGCAGCAAAGGCCGTCGGCAACTCTCAGAATTTCACAGCAGGCAAGAGAGGCGGCAAACGCGGCAACAGCAAAACCTAAAGAAAATGCCGCGGCAGCAGGGGCAACTAAGGCAGCCGACACAACTAAACGTATCGAACAGAATGCCGAACAGGTACGGGCACAAAATAACGTGCAGGCAGCCCAGAAAAATCAAAAGGCAAACATGCAGAATCCGCAAAATCCTAAAAGGGTCGCGGAATCGGTAAATAAGTCGGTATAACCATACCAGAGGTTACAGGCCGGTTAAGAAATGGGCCGGTTAAGAAATGTAAGAAGATGGCAGCAGACATGGAATGTAAAAGAGATGGCAGCCATGTGTGGCATTCGGGCATCAATAAAGACTGTCAAAGCAAGGGAGCCAATTGTTTGTTAAGTAAGGGGAATTGAAAATGGAAATCTCAGGGTTAAGCGTAATTGCTCAGACGAACGTCAAGTCTGCCGATCCGCAGGCTAAGCAGCAGACCTATGCTCAACCTACTTCCCAGCCACAATCAAAACAACGCATTGAGCCACCTGCTAAGAGCTTAAATACAGACGAGTCCGTGAAGGTTACCATTACTAATGAAGGGAAGGAAAAGCTAAACAGCTCTCGGCAGAACGTAATAGATGGCGGAGGGAATGCCGCCAAGCTGAAAGACTTAGCGCGGGGTGATAGTGCTCGTTCCGAAAAAGAGGCTGATAACAAAAATAAGGTCTCAAACCCTGCCCCTGACAACAATGTTATAAGCACTAAGGCTTATTTTTCCATAGAGAAAAACGCTAAGGACAATAAGCAAAGTGTGGTCATCAAGATTGTGGACTCAAATGGGAATTTAATTAGGCAGATACCGCCTGGGGATTTTTTCAAAAGCGCATCGGAGATGAACATCGTTCCGAATGAGCTTTACCATACTCTGGCATAAGGGACAGATAACACTGCCCCTGATGTCAGAGCAAAAGGCTTGTTATGGGGGTGCTTTGCGTAGTAAAAGAAGTATCAGTTGCGTAGCGTCCTCCCGGACATAAAATAGCACCCCCCGGACATAAAAAAACTCCCATCTCACCCAATAAACAATTATAGCGATTTCTCCATGGGTTTTTTGTTACAATAATACTTATGGAGACTGAAGCAGAGAATATCTTCAGGTTGACCAACGCCCTCGAAGAAACACAAGACAGTCCGTATTGCGCTGCCGTCCAACAGCAGAGCGTGCTTACTGCGATACTTGACATCGTAGGTGCCCTGGTGCTGATACTTGACAGGGATAGCCGCATAGTCTGTTTTAATCGCATGTGCGAGAAGGTTTCCGGTTATGAATTTACAGAAATAAAGGGGAAATGTATCTGGGATTTTCTCATAAGAGAAGAGGATATAGACTCTGTGAAGGTAAATTTCGAGAGGATATTAAAAGGGGATTTTCCCGCCGAGTATGAGAATTTCTGGATCAGCAGGAACGGTTCAGAACGCCTGATTGCATGGTCAAATACGGCCATGTTAAACGATAACTCCGAGGTTACCCATGTGATTGCCACAGGGCTTGATATCACGGAGAGGAAACTCACAGAGCAGCGCCTTCAGTACCTTGCGCATTTTGACTCCCTTACGGACCTGCCAAACAGGACACTCTTCTATGACCGTTTAAGCCATGTGCTGGGACACTCCAGGCGGTATAACCAGATGTTTGCGCTGCTGTTTTTGGATCTGGACGGATTTAAGTTCGTTAACGATTCGCTGGGGCACGACATGGGCGACCTGCTGATAAAGATGGCCGCAGGCAGGCTGCCAAAATGTGTGCGTGAGTCAGATACGGTTGCCCATGTTGGTGGAGATGAGTTCGTAATTATCCTGCCCCTCCTGGAGAAGGCAAGGGAGGCCGCCGTGGTAGCTGAGAAGATCATGGAGGCCTTTTTAACCCCATTTTATCTTGATACACATGAGTGTTTTGTCACCCTGAGCATAGGGATAAGCGTCTATCCCAGTGACGGAGACGACATCGACACGCTCCTGAAAAATTCTGACATTGCCATGTATCAGGCAAAGGACAAGGGAAGAAATACCTACCAGTTTTATAATTCTGATATGAATACCCGCGCGCTGAGGCGCCTGAAGCTTGAGAATAATCTTCGCAAGGCACTCGAAAAAAATGAATTCATCCTCCACTATCAGCCTAAAATCGATCTCAACACATGGAGCGTCTACGGGGTAGAGGCCTTGATCAGATGGATTAACCCCCAGTATGGCATGATTTCCCCGGTAGAGTTTATTCCTCTGGCCGAGGAGACCGGGCTGATAATCGCCATAGGCGAGTGGGTACTGAGGACGGCCTGCGCTCAGGCCAAACACTGGCAGGACATCGGCCATAAGGGGCTTCTTATGTCCGTAAACCTGTCCGCAAGGCAGTTCAAGTCACAAAATCTTGTCTTATTGATAGAGAATATTCTAAAGGAAACAGGCCTTTCACCTGAATTTCTCGAACTTGAGCTGACCGAAAGCGTAGTCATGGATGACGCGGAGGCGGCGATTAAGATTCTCAGAGATATTAAGACTATGGGCGTACATGTGGCTATCGACGATTTCGGAATGGGCTACTCGTCGTTAAGCTATTTAAAACGTTTCCCTATTGACAGGCTTAAGATAGACAAATCGTTTGTGCGCGATATAACTACCGACCCGGATGACGAGGCAATAGCCACGGCGATAATAGCGATGTCTCACAGCCTGAAGCTGAAGGTAATAGCCGAGGGGGTGGAGACCAATGGGCAACTGGAGTTTCTGCGTGCCCTTGATTGTGATGAGGCCCAGGGGTATCTCTTCTCAAGGCCCTTGCCTGTTGAGGACATAGAGAGCTACCTTAAGACCAGGAAAGTCAAATCGGGCCTGTGATGGAAATCCACGCGACACTAGGCACAATAGGCACGGCGTGCCTTACACAAGAGAGCCTCAATCAGCTCATAAACTCAGGCATTACCGCCATAAGGCTTAACATGTCTTATGTAATAGATGAGAAGCTTGCCGATACCATATCGCAGATAAGGGCCCTGGCCCCGCATATAAAAATCGGCGCTGACATCAGGGGAAGAAAGCTGAGAATCGGCACTGTCCCGTCCGGTAAGACAGCGCTCAAAGCCGGACAAATGTTCAGGCTCTATCCATCTGAAGAGGCTCAAAATGGCGGTGAGGACTATGCCTATGTATGTTACCCTGAGATGGCCTCTAAGATAAAGGCCGGATCTGCGGTCTTGCTTGACGACGGCAATATTACAATGACAGTAACTGAGATTAAAGGCCGGGAGATCATCTGCAGGGTTGAAACGGATGCGGAGCTTACCTCGGGCTGCGGAGTAAACACGCCTGGCTGCCCTATAGACCTGCCGCCACTCGGTAAAAAGGACTATGGCGACATTGAGCGCTTATCAGGGTTATCGATAGACTTTGTATATTTATCTTTTGTAGAGAGGGCGCAAGACATTGCCATACTCAAGGAGACCCTGCGCCGTTACAATATGAAGGACACCGTAGTGGCAAAGGTAGAGCTAGCTGAGGCCGTCAAAAACCTTGATGAGATATGCAGGGCCTCCGACTCAATTTGCATCGCCCGCGGGGACCTCGGCGTCGAGGTAGACCTGCCAAAAATACCCTATTTGCAAAGACATATTGTGAAAACGGCTAAACACTTCCACACACCGGTGCTGCTTGCCGGGGAGCTGATGTTTTCGCTGGTAAACAGGCACAAACCCTTCAGGGCCGAACTCACGGACATCATATCCGCATTAGAGCAGGGTGTGGACGGGTTTATTCTCTCCGATGAGACGGCAATAGGTGTAGACCCGGCAAATGCCGTAAGACACCTGCTGGCACTGATACGGGAACATGCCCAACACAGCACAGCATGAGTTATGAAGCCGCATTTGTAAGGCTATTTCTGCTGAACCTTGCCTGAGTTGTCAAAGATTGTGAAGCGGGCGAGATCGTGTTTTTGAAAGAAATATTTCACAGACGCTGCCATGACGCCAAGTCCGTACTTAACGCTTCGCGTGAAATTAATTGAGGATGCCTCGTCAAAGTATTTTGTCGGACAGCTTATCTCGCCGATGTTAAAGCCGAAATGCAGTGTCTGGACAATGATTTCGTTGTCGAAAATGAAGTCGTCGGAGTTATTCTCAAACGGAATCGTCTCAAGCAGTTTACGGCTAAAGGCACGGAACCCTGTGTGGTACTCGGAGAGTTTTACACCAAGCAGCCAGTTCTCGAACATTGTAAGGAAACGGTTGGATATGTATTTATAGAGCGGCATCCCGCCTCTAAGGGCAGTGCCACCAAGTATTCTGGAGCCAAGCACAAGGTCATAGTGTCCTGAGACAATCATAGACGCTAGTGCCGTAACCAGCTTTGGAGAATACTGGTAGTCCGGGTGGAGCATCACAACAATATCCGCGCCGCCTTGCAGCGCACTCTGGTAGCATGTCTTTTGATTCCCTCCATAGCCCTTATTTATTTCGTGGGCGATAGTCTTAAGCCCAAGCCCTCTGGCAACGGCAATCGTATCGTCGCGTGAGGCGTCATCGACAACGATTACCTCGTCGACATACTCGTGCGGCATCTCGTCATAAGTCATCTGAAGGGTTTTCCCGGCATTATATGCCGGCATGACTACGGCTATTTTCTTATTGAGTATCATTATGCACCTTTAACGCAAACAGCTCCACTATACCTCCTCGCATGGCCGCGTAGGACTCGAACAATGAAAAAATTATCGCTAATACAGCATACAACGGAAAGAGGAGCACTGTCAATGTGAGATCTTTTTTTTGTGCCGCAATCAGGGCGTCTTTCCCCTGCCGTGGTTCTTTCAGAAAGGCATAAAGCATGTTTTTCTCGACTCCGCTCATATTTAACAGTGTCTGCAGCCAGCCAAAAGGGCTATACTCAAGATCGAAGTGTCTCTTTCTTACGATATTGAAAGACAGAGCGCTCAGCAAAGAAGATACCCCGTTGTCAGTAAAGTGATGTAAATGATAAGGAACGTCCAGGTGAAACCAGTTTTTTTTGCCAACTTTGGACTGCATACCGTCTAAATTAGGTACTGCCACAACCAACAGGCCGTTATCTTTCAGAAGCCTGTGGCAGGCCTGAATTAACTCCTTAGGGTCTGGAATATGCTCGAGTACGTGGTTTAAGGTAATCACATCAAAGGATGCCGCCTCAAACTTCCATGTGTGCGGCTCACCGGCAATGACATCTATTCCATAGTAAGAGGCGGCGTTAGAGGCAGTTGCCTCGTCAAATTCCACGCCTGCCACGTCCCACCCATCTCCTTTCATTACGTTTAGAAACAGCCCTCTGCCGCAGCCTATATCAAGGATTCTGCCGTTGTTTATATATCTTTTTATCCTGTTTTTTCGCTTATGCCTGAAATATAAGATAAAGTACTCGACAAACGGCATAAAACGTCTGCCGGTTTTCTCTCTGTAGCCGCCGACGGCGTAGAGTTTTTTTAAATCTTCATGTGTGGGGACGGGTATTGTAGCTCCGACTTTACAAGCGCGGCAGTAGTACACGCCATAGGTGTCAAACTCGCCGGTGATTTCTTCGATTATCAGATCGCTTATTTCGCTGCCGCATATCTTACATAGTGGTGCTTGCCCTTTATTATTCATTTATTTAAAAAACCTTGTGTGAGCCGGTATTGTAAATAAGGCCGTGCAGGCATGTCAATATATGATGGAAAAAGGGCCGGCTTCACCGGTGTAGTCCTCCCATTTGATAGAAATATTTGTGACAAGGCTGCCGGGCGGGCCTTTGTAACAGTTGGCTATCACAATGCCCACCTCTTTTTTTCCGCCTTCAAGGACGGCCTCGACATCCCCGTTGTAGAGGTTTTTCACCCATCCCCTGACGTTGTGCCTGCGGGCAATGTCTCTTGTAAATGCCCTGAAGCACACTCCCTGCACTCGTCCTTCGATAACTAAGCGTGCCCTCGCTTTGACTTCCGCATCCATATTACAGAGAATATCATAAACAGTTTCCGTTGGGCAACTCCACCAGGCATTTGAAAAAGTAATGGTGGAAAATTAGTAAGGCATTATGTGGTTGTGTATTTATGTATGAGGACGAAATTCCTACCTGGCTGCTTTAGCTACGGCAGCCGTGGTTTACGATATTCTATATTTTTGCATCTTTAAGCGCGTCCTTACACGGACAGCCTCTATGTGGCCTTATCAGGGAAATTGCATTCAGAAGCAGAGCGTTAAGGTTTATTGAGGATTTATTTACCGTTTCTATGACTTCCGTGGTGGTGAGTTTGTCTCTGCTTATGCCAGCAGCGGCGTTTGTGACCGTTGCAACCGTGGCGTAGCAGATCTCGGCCTCTCTGGCCAGGGCTGCCTCCGGCATCGCCGTCATTCCTACTACGTCCGCCCCCATGATGGAATAGGCCCTTATCTCTGCCCTCGTCTCAAAACGCGGCCCGTTTGTACACACATACGTGCCCCTTGGCAAAACCGGCAGGTTTATCCCCTGGGCGGCCTCTATTAATACAGCCCTGAGTTCGGGGCAGAACGGTTCGCTGAAATCCACATGATAGACCTCGCCTTTATCATAGAATGTGGAGAGTCTGCCGGCGGCCATATCGATTATCTGGTCAAGGACTACAATGCTGCCTGGCTCCAAAAGGGGATTAATCCCGCCCACGGCCCCCATTGACAGGAGCCTTGTTACGCCAAGCTCCTTAAAGCCGCGGATGTTGGCGCGGTAGTTCACCTTATGCGGGGGTATGGTGTGCCCACTGCCGTGGCGGGCTAAGAACGCCGCCTCTATGCCGGAGATTCTTAGAATCTTGAAGGTGTCCGAGGGCGCCCCATAAGGGGTGTCAACCGGCACTTCCCTTATCAGCTCCACCGATGGCATTTGATAAACACCGCTGCCTCCGATTATCCCAATGTCTGGCATCTTACCGCTCCCTTTTCATAAATTGCTCAATGTGTTGTATAATAATATACTATTTTTCGATTGAAGGTAAAGGAGCCAAATGCTGAAAGAAGAGATTTTCGACGGCCTTATTAAAACTGCCATGTCAACCGGAGGCGATTACGCCGATATATTTCTCGAAGACAAGACCCCTCTTACAATCCAGATGGAGGACGATAAAATCGAGAAAATCACCACCGGCACAGATCGCGGTATCGGCATAAGAATCCTCTATGGAAACAAGACCGCCTACGCCTACACAAATGACCTCACAAAAGATACACTGATGGACACGGCACGCTCTCTCAGCAAGGCCGTCAAAAGCAACACAGCCAAGGCGCCATTAAACCTCAACAAATCAAGGCCTAAGACCGACTTTACCATCCTGAAAAAGCCTGGCAAGGCCCCAATGGCCGATAAGATCAAGCTCATTCGCGCCGCAAACCAACGGGCAAGGGCCGTTGACCCGCGAATCCGCCAGGTAAGCATTACTTACATGGATTTCGTGCAGCTTGTGGCAATAGCGAACTCCGAGGGCGTGCTTATAGAGGACGAACGCGTGCAGACCCTTTTTGTGGCTTCCATAATTGCCGAAGAAAACGGTGTCATCCAGACTGGATACGAGACACTTGGGGGCTTTACCGGCCTTGAGCTGTTTGATGATAACTCTGTGGAGGATATGGCGGTACGTGCCGCAGAAAGGGCAGTCTTAATGCTTGGGGCAAGGCGCATAAAGGGCGGACGTATGCCCGTAGTCATATCAAGTGAGGCCGGTGGCACAATGATACACGAGGCCATAGGGCACGGACTTGAGGCCGATTTAGCGGGAGAGGGCCTCTCTGTATATTCAAATAAACTTGGCGCCCAGGTGGCGTCAACGGCAGTTACTGTCATCGACGACTCAACCCTGCCCGGCAAGCGCGGCTCCTACAGGGTGGACGACGAAGGCACTGAGGCGCAAAAAAACATCCTCGTCAAGGACGGAATCCTGATTGCCTATATGTACGACAAACTCAACGCCATAAAAGACGGCGTCAGCTCCACCGGAAACGGCAGAAGAGAATCCTACCGCAGCCGCCCCATTCCAAGAATGACAAATACGTTCCTTGCCCCGGGCAAGGCCGACCCGGCAGAAGTCCTGAGATGCACACATGATGGACTGTTCGTTAAAAAAATGGGCGGTGGCCAGGTGAACACCGTAACAGGCGACTTTGTCTTTGACGTTCAGGAGGGATATTTAATCAAAAACGGCCACATCTCAGAGCCTGTCCGCGGGGCTACTTTATGTGGAAACGGCCCTGAAATCCTGAAGGCCATAGACCTGATAGGTTCAGACATAGGGTTTTCCATAGGCACATGCGGAAAGGACGGCCAGGGGGTGCCGGTCTCCGACGCACTGCCAACAATAAGAATACCGGACATCGTTGTAGGCGGCGAAGTTTAGCTGTGTCTTTTATACCACAATACCCACTTTTTTTCTACATGTTACTGGCCTAAAGCCTTGATTCCATGCGTGTTTATCGCTGGCATACTATTTGCAACTAATGATAACTGAGTTATGAGGTCACAAAAGACTATAAAGGATCGTATCCACTTCGAAGGTGTCGGGCTTCACACCGGCGCTTATTGCAAGGTAACTCTACATCCGGCCCCCGTAGATACGGGCGTTGTGTTTTACAGGCCGTGCAAGAAGTCCTCTCTGCCAGCCAACATAAATACCGTCTTAGATACAACATATGCCACCACCATCGGCAATGACCGCATGAAGGTACGAACCATCGAACACCTCCTGGCGGTACTCTCGGCCCTGGGTGTGGGCAATCTGACAATTGAGGTAGACGGCCCGGAGATTCCAATCCTTGATGGAAGCGCCCTGGAAATCGCAAATTTAATTATGGATACCGGTATAAGAAAACAAAAAAAGGCCATGCCTTATATAAAGATTCTACAGCCAATCGTCCTGGAAGACAACCACGGCAAGGTGGCCGCCTATCCCTATGACGGCAGAAAGATAACCTTCAGGTTGTTCTTCAAGAACCACTTCTTAGGGGAGCAGCTATTGTCGTTTGACCTCGGCAGGGGTTCGTTTATTAACGAGATTGCCCCGGCAAGGACATTCGGCTTTTTGAAAGATGTCGAGTATTTAAGGGCTAACGGGCTTGCCAAGGGTGGTTCACTCGACAATGCCTTGATTTTCAGCGAGACGTCCGTTATCAACACATCGGGCCTCAGATTTAAGGACGAGTGTGTCAGGCATAAAATCCTTGATAGCATAGGGGATTTCTCCCTGATAGGCCTTCCCATAGAAGGACACATAGTGGCGGACAAGTCCGGCCATACGATGAACATAAAGTTCCTCAACAAGCTCCTTGCCTGCTCAGATAGCTGGGAAGTCGTAAGCGATCAGGTAGAGAAGACCCCATATCCGGTATTCAGCTACAGCTACACGTAGCCGCTGTCTTTTTTCCAAACCTTCTTAATTGCCTGAGTACTGTCGCCAGATATTACTTATTTTTGGGATTCCGCCAGCGGGTGGCATTTTTCGTAGACATCCATGAGGTGTTGAATATCCAGATGTGTGTATTTTTGTGTGGTCGACAGGGAGGCGTGCCCGAGGAGTTCCTGGATTATTCTGAGGTCGGCGCCGGATTGAAGCAGATGGGTGGCAAAGGTATGCCGGAGCGTGTGCGGGCCGACTGCGCCCTCAATGCCCGTCAGCCTGGCAAACTTGACCACAATCCTTCGTATGTGCCTGTCTGTGAGGCGCTCCCTTGAGGTGTTTATAAACAGGGCCTCGGGGTCTTTTGGGGTATTTTTTGTTTTGGAGCGCCTTGTATCATCTTTTATCAGCAGCCGCTCGACAAGGTATGTCTTTAACGCCCCAAGGGCATGTGAGCCGATTGGGACAAGGCGTTCTTTTTTCCCCTTGCCTCGGACTTTTACCATGCCTTGTTTTATATTTATTGATTCCACGTTAACGCCAGCAAGCTCGCTCACCCGAAGGCCGCTTGAGTAAAACAGCTCCAGTATCGCCTTATTGCGCGCGGCGCTAAAGCCAATCCCCGTGGCCTTTTCAATCATCGTAGCCGTGTCGTCTATGGACAGGAAGTTGGGCAGATGTTTGGGAATCTTGGGCGAGGGGACCAGACGGGCAGGGTTTGCCTTAACTATGCCCTCACTACAGAGATACTTAAAAAATGCCTTTACCGTTGAGAGCTTCCTCATTACGGATGACTTTGCAAGGCCTTTTTTTGACTGTGAGGCCACAAACCCCCTGATGTCATAGAGATCTATAGTCTCAGGCCCTTTTTTCACAAAAATAAAGAACTCATCAAGGTCATTTTTATAGGCCCTCAGGGTATGCGGCGAGGCGTTTCTCTCGACCTCCATGTATCTGTAAAAACTATCTATATGACTCTGCAATGAAACTCTCCCAGTCAGTTAAAGCCCTTGCGACGACAGCCTGTCTTTTTTTAGCCTTATCCCTTATTGGCACTGAAAGAGGGGGCAGGAGGCCGAAGTTTATATTCGACGGCTGAAAATTCGATGGCTTACCACCTTCGGCGGCAGCGCCGGTGATATGCTCAACCAAAGAGCCGCACGCGGTAAAGCGCGACGGGTACACCGCAGCAAGCCCCCGAAGCCTGCGCCCCGCGTATATACCGGCAAGAAGCCCCATTGCCGTAGACTCAAGATAGCCCTCTACGCCGGTAATCTGCCCGGCTATGTATATGTTGGGCATGGATTTCAGGGTCAGGTCCTTGTTCAGATGCCGCGGTGAGTCGATATATGTGTTTCTGTGAATGCTGCCGTATCTTAAGAACTCGGCCTTCTCAAGGCCTGGGACTAATCTGAATACGTCCTGCTGGTCTGCATACTTCATGCGTGTCTGGCAGCCGACGAGGTTATAAGATGTCTTTTCGGTGTTTTCCGCCCTTAGTTGAATCACCGCGTATGGCGCGGCGGCGTTTCGCGGGTCGGTTAGTCCGACGGGTTTAAGCGGGCCAAAGCGCAGCGTATCTACCCCGCGCCCTGCCATTACCTCAATGGGCATACACCCCTCGAACACCTTCTCGTCCTCGAAATTCCTCACAGATACCTTATCGGCATTTATAAGGGAATTATAAAATAAATTGTATTCCTCTGCATTCATAGGGCAGTTCAGATAATCCTCCGGCCCGCCCTTGCCGTATCTGGAGGCGAAAAAGGCCTTGTCGTAGTCAATTGATTCGGCGTCGATGATAGGTGAGATGGCGTCGTAGAAGTAGAGCGACTGTCCTCCGAGGCATTTTTGAAGGTCTTCGGCCAGGGTCGAAGATGTCAAAGGGCCGGTGGCCAGGATAACGGCTGCCTCCGGATTGAACGAAGAGATGGAGGCCACCTCTGCATAGACTATCTTTATATTGGGATGGGCCATGATTTTAGCGGTTATGAACTCCGAGAATAGGTTCCTGTCAACGGCAAGGCAGCCTCCGGCCGGTACTGCCGTAGCTCGTGCTGCTGCCATAATCAGGGAGCCGGCCGCCTCAAGCTCTAGTTTAATAAGGCCGTGGGCCGAGTCAGGGGAGTCTGAGCGCAGGGAATTTGAGCAGACCAGCTCACCCAGGAGGCCGGTCTTATGGGCCTCGGTCATTTTTTCAGGGCGCATCTCACAGAGTGTGACGCGGACACCCAATTCGGCGGCCCGATACGCGGCCTCCGCCCCGCTAAGCCCTCCGCCTATTACATATAACTCAGACATATATCTCAGGCACAGGGGGTAGTATATAATAAACGCAACAATTTTTATCCCAATTTTACATCAGGATTTCATTATCGCGCCCGTCCCCGCGGAGGTTACCATCTTGGCATATCTGGACAGGTAGCCAGATGTTATCTTCGGTTTAATCGGCTTCCAGGCCTTAAGGCGTTGTTTTATTTCCTCGCCGGAGACCAGTATGTCAAGGCGCCTTTCATGTATATCTATCCTGATTTTATCTCCGTCTCTGAGGACTGCAATCGGCCCGCCCTCCATTGCCTCCGGTGAGACATGCCCTATACATGGGCCGCGCGTGCCGCCGGAGAACCTTCCATCGGTTATCAGGGCCACGGATTCACTCAGTCCCATGCCGGCTATTGCCGCCGTTGACGTCAGCATCTCCCTCATGCCGGGGCCGCCCCTGGGGCCTTCATATCTTATCACCACCACGTCGCCGGGGTGTATTTTGCCATCCAGAATAACCTTAATCGCCTCGTCCTCGGAGTCAAACACCCGTGCCGTCCCCTCAAATTTCATCATCTTCTCTATCACCGCCGATTGCTTTACGACAGCGCCCTGAGGGGCAAGCGTACCCTTCATTATGGCGATTCCACCTTCGGGGTGGTATGCCTTGTCAAGCGGCACTATGACGTCCTCATCCACGATGGCCGCATCTTTTATTATCTCAAACACCTTATGGCCGGAGACGGTTATATGGTCATGCATCAGATGGGACAGCCTCTTCTGCACAGCAGGAATGCCGCCGGCATAGTGCAGGTCTTCTAAGTAGTGCTGCCCGCCGGGGAGCATATTGGCTATGTGTGGAGTCGTTTTACTTAACTCGTCAAAGACCTCTATTGGCAGTTTTACGCCCGCGTCATGGGCTATTGCCGGTATATGGAGTACCGTATTGGTAGACCCTCCAAGTGCTGTGTCTATCCTGATGGCGTTTTCAAATGCCTTTTTTGTCATTATCTTTCTGGGGGTTATGCCTTTTTTGACCAGCTCAATTATCCTTTTGCCGCTCTCAAAGGCGATCCTTTTTTTCTCCGACGATATGGCAAGCGCCGTCGCGCAGTACGGCAGGCTCATCCCTATGGACTCCGTAACGCAGGCCATTGTGTTGGCCGTGTACATGCCCTGGCATGAACCCGCACCCGGGCAGGCGCACATCTCAAGGGACTCAAGCTCCTTGTCCCCTATGAGACCCTGCCTGTGTCTAGCCACGGCCTCAAATGTGTCATTGACCAGCGACAGGCGTTTCCCCTTCAGGTAGCCGGAGTGCATCGGCCCGGCCGTTACTATTATCGCGGGGATATTCACACGCGCCGCCGCCATCAGCATCGCCGGGGTTATCTTATCGCAGTTGGTCAACAGCACCAGCGCGTCAAACTGGTGCGCATTCGCTATGGTCTCTACCATATCGGCTATTAACTCTCTTGAGGGCAGCGAATAGTGCATCCCGCTGTGCCCCATGGCGATGCCGTCACATATGCCGGGTACGCCAAAGAAAAACGGATAGCCTCCGCCGGCGTGAACCCCTTTCTCAATGAATCGCTCAAGCTCTCTCATCCCCACATGTCCGGGGATTACGTCCGTAAAACTGCTGGCAACGCCTATGAAGGGTTTGCTCATTTCTGATTTCGGTATGCCTGTTGCGTAAAGCAGTGCCCGGTGGGGCGCTCTATCCACGCCTTTTTTTATCTTATCGCTTCGCATTGTCATGTATCTCCTTCGTTGTCAGCAGTTTCCTGTGCCTCAGTAATGTCTCTATGATGCCTGTTTAATTCCTTGATCGCCTGTAGTCTCTTATCATCTCGGCGATTTTATCTTTTTTAAATAGCTTAGTCTTTTGCAGTTCCTTTCTTCGGATACATTCATCGTTCGTCAGGTATCTCTTCTTGTCAAACTCGTCTATTTGGGTGTCAAGATTCCTGTGGTCTTCCTCCAGTTGTTTGAATGACTCGTTTTGCTGTCTCAGGTTTTCGATGATTTCTTCTTCCGTCATTATGGCCTCCTTAATTGACGTATTTGCCGGCGTCCCGGCCTTGTTATTAATATTTCATCTATACCGTCATAGACGATATTTCCCCATTATTGAGCCTGACAGCGCGTATGAAGTTTCGATGCAGTCATTTACGCCTATTCCCGCGTATGAATTTCCATGGAGGTAGAGCCTGTCGTGTGCCTTTAGGGATTGTCCAATACTGTCCACCAGGGCGGCATGGCCCTTGTTGTACTGTGGGATGGCACGTTCGTGCCTGTATATTTTCACCATTTCTGGCGTTCCATTTACCTTTATTATATCAGAAAGTTCAGAAAATACGGTATCAATTATTTTTTCGTCGTCAAGGGCGGCAATTTTCTCTGCCCTTGCCCCTCCCAGCATCGAGCGCAAGAGCATATACCCCTCGGGCGCCCTGCCCTCAAAGATGCTCGAGTCACAGAGCGTTCCCAGAATTCTCCTGCCCTCCTTATATGGGACAAGAAACCCAAACCCGTCGAAATTCCCCTTAACCGCCTCACGTTTAAAGGCCATTGAGACGACCGTCACATATGGATACGGGATTTCGGCAAGCAACGCTGACAGCCCTTTATCAAGGCCTTTCACTATGTCTTTAGCGGCATGTGCCGGGGCCGCAAGCACTACTATGTCGGCCTCCTCCGGGGGGTTGTCCTTGTTAAAATGTATCGTGTATTTATCATTCGTCTTTTCAATTGCCGCAACGCGGCGGTTATTAACCACAGAGCTGCCAAGCCTCAAGGCAAGTGCATCGATTAAAGAACCCATGCCGTCATCAAAGGAGGTCAAAACCCCGCCAGGGCCGGCCGATACGGCCTTACCCGTTTTTCTTGCCGCCCATTTCATTCTGAGCATTCCAATTATCAGGCTGCCGTATTTGGCCTCAAGGTTATGGATCTTCGGGAAACACGACTTTAGTGAAAGCCGCGTAGAGTCTCCGGCGTATATGCCCGATGCCATCGGGTCTATCAGTGTTTCATATGCCTCGCGCCCAAGCCGCCTTATGGCGAACTCGGCAAGTGTCTCGTCGTCAGATGCCGAAGCAGGAGCGACGGTCTCAAGCATTATCCTCAGACGCCCTGCGATACTCAGGAGATCGGACATAAAGAAATCTACAGTGCCCTCGGGGAGGAGATTAAGCTTGCCCCTGGAGTATACGTATCGCTTTCTGGCCTTGTCGCTGCTTTTCAGAGGGGAGAGGTTCAGGGCTGCGGTAAGCTCAAGGGTCTTTGGCCTGTTATTAAGAAAGCCATTTACGCCGCCTTCAAGCAGGAAGCCGTTGTGCCTTTCAGTCCAGATTTTGCCGCCTGGCCTTGGCAGCTCTTCATATATCTTCAAATCTATATGCGGACTGCCTTCCTTTAACAAATACCCCAGGGCAAGCCCGGAGATACCGCCGCCTATTATGGCTATTCTCATGTTCTTACGTGCAAGACATTGAGCCGTTTCATCCGCCCTCTTATTTAATGGCCTCATGTATGAGGGTCTTTAGTGCCTTTATAAATACCGGGTGCGTGTTCAGCGATTTAACCCTCTTTAATATTATACCACGTTTAGATGCAAAATCCCTATAAAAAATATCTATCTCATATAAAGTTTCAATATGGTCGGAGACAAAACTTATCGGCACCACGAGGATGTCCTTAATGCCGGAGTCGGAGAGCCTTACAATGGTTGATTCGGTCGATGGCTCCAGCCACTTTACGGGGCCGCTTCTGCTCTGGTATGACAGGTGGATTTCGCAGCCGTTTAGCGCTGGCCTTAGGGCGTCTATGGTCTGATTAATCTCCGTCACGTAGGGGTCACCCTGTGTGATGAAATACTCCGGCAGCGCGTGGGCACTAAAGAGTATATGTGGGCGGTGGCCGTTAAACTCCGCAATCCCCTCGTTAATGAGCGCCGTAAGGGCCTCGATATAGAGTGGGTTGTCCGGCCATGACCTTATATAGCGGCATTGGGCGGCGTATTTTTTATCCGACAAAACCCGCTGCAGTTCAGCAAAAGACGAACCCGTTGTGGCAAGGCTGTAATGGGGATAGAGGCTGAGGGCGATGAATTCCCTTATACCGGTGTCATAGGCCGCATTCACAGCGTCCTCAATGTAAGGGCGCCAGTATCTCATCCCTGTAAACACTGAAAATGCTGGTTTGTCTTTCGGGTGTCCTTCATTCAGGGATATGGAGAGGGCCTCAGCCTGTGCGGTGGTGATTGGAACAAGCGGTGAGCTTCCGCCAATTTGTGCGTACATGGAGCGGCTCTTTTTTGCCCTGGTTGCGGCTATCAGGGCGGCCAGGGGTTTTTGCATAAACGCCGGGCCAAGTTTAATTATCAGCCTGTCAGAAAACAGGTTATAAAGAAACGGCCGCACGGCCTCAGGCGAGTCAGGCCCGCCGAGGTTGAGTAATAATATGCCTATTGTATCCATGTCCATCCGCCCTGTCCACATTTGTCATTCCTGCGAAAGCAGGAATCCAGAAATATAATTCCACTGGTTTTCTATTTATCCCCTGTCTCATGTACAATTTTAACGAGTGTTTTCACGTTTTCTTGTGGCGTCTCTGGCAGGATGCCGTGGCCGAGATTGAATATGTGTGCCCTTGCCCCTTTTGCCTTTTTGA
>PEAC01000037.1:0-7081 GCA_002753305.1 Nitrospirae bacterium MYbin6 | reverse complement strand
CGCCATTATTTTTATGAGCCTGCTATTGGAAAAGAGCGCGCATGGGTCAAGGTTTCCCTGGACGGTGAGGCCGCGCGCCTTTTTAACCGCGTCTGCCATGTCCACCCTCCAGTCAACGCCGATTACGTCGGCCCCCGCGCGCGTTGCCATATCCAGCACCCCCGCGCAGTCGTTCACGAAATATATTATTGGAACGCCAAGGGGTTTTAACGCCTCTATCACTTTCATTACAAAAGGAAGCGCCACCGCATCGTAGTCCGTGGGCGAAAGTGCCCCCGCCCATGAGTCAAAGAGCTGCACGGCCTGTGCGCCTGCCTTTATCTGGGCCATAAGGTATGCGATTGTCGTTTCCGTTATTTTCATCATCAATGTCGCGTAAAGCATTGGGTCGTTGTACATGATACGCTTTGTTGCCAGAAAGTTTTTAGAGCCGCCGCCCTCAATCATATATGTAGACAGCGTAAATGGGGCGCCGGAGAACCCTATGAGTGGAACCTTTAACTCCTTTCTGAGGATGCCAATGGTCTCAAGCACATAGGGGACGTCCTCTTCGGGGTTGATTATTTTTAATTTTTTAGCGTCTTTTTGTGTCCTGACGGGATTGCTAAATTTGGGGCCTTTCTTTTCGTAGAACTTCAGTTTGAGGCCCATTTTCTCAAGCGGGATTAAAATGTCGGAAAACAGAATAGCCGCGTCAACGCCAAGTATGTCAACCGGCTGAATGGTAACCTCAGCCGCTAACGCCGGGGTCTTACAGAGTGTGAGGAAATCCACCTTTGAGCGAATCTTCTGATACTCCGGCAGATAGCGCCCCGCCTGCCGCATAATCCACACGGGCGTGTAATCGGTCTTCTTCCCAACGCATGCCTTTAGAAACGTGTCATTCATGGGGCAATGTCCTCCTTTGTTTTCAACTTGTCGCGCGTGGCGGGCTGGTAGCCGCAAAACGGCTCCTCCTCCATATAATCGCCGCACATTGAGTAGGCCCTCGCGCGGCAGCCACCGCATACCTTAATAAACTCACATTGGCCGCACCTGCCCTTATAGGCCTTGAAATCCCTCATATCCTTAAAGAGCGCCGATTGTTCCCATATTTCTTTAAACGGCTGCTCTTTGACGTTTCCAGCAGGGACGTGGAAGTAGCTGCAGGGCAGTACCCTGCCGTCTACATCGATAAGGCATATCAGCTGCCCCGCGATGCAGCCCTTGCTGCCGCCGGTGGAGAATTTCAACGTCCGCTGTTTCATCCTTTCGCCGTCGTTTTTGGCGCGCTGCAGGACTATTCTATAGTAATGTGGGGCGCATGTGGGCCTGACGAGCATGTCCGTTTCATGTTTTTCCATATCGTAGTGCCAGTTGAGGATTTTCTCGTAATCCTCCTTCGAGATTAGCTCATCCATGATGTCCTGGCCCCTGCCTGTGGGTACTATCATAAACATATACCACGCGGTAGCCCCAAGGGATTTGGCCAGTTCATATACTGCGGGGATTTCGCCCTGGTTTCGCTTTGTAAAAGATGAGTTTATAATGAATTCGATGCCGTGTTTTTTAAATAGCCGTGCCGCCTGGAGGGTGCCGTCAAAGGCCCCGGCGTGCTCTCTGAAATCATCGTGGATTTCGGCAGTGGGGCCGTCGATGCTGAGGGAGACTATTTTAATGCCGGAGTCTTTTATTGAGGCGCACGTGGCGTCCGTTACCAGTGTCCCGTTTGTGGCAAGGCACATACGAAGCCCTTTTGCGCTGCCATATTTAGCTATCTCAAATACGTCTTCCCGAATTAGCGGCTCCCCGCCGGTCAGCACAATGACGGGATTGGCGTAGCTTCTGATGTCATCAAGGATACGCCGTGCCTCATCGAATGAAAAATCGGGGTGCCCCGCGATGGACGCCTCAGACGAGGAGCGGCAGTGTACGCAGCGCAGATTACACCTTCTGGTTATCTCCCAGGCGATCCACTTTGGCTCAAACTCCATCTGCCGCCTCCTCTGCCACCGCCTCTTTAAATAGTCTATGAGGCCTGCCAAAGACAACCCTCTCTTTCAGGGCCTCAAGCACTGGCCCGAACGTGGAAGGGTTTATTGCCGAGATGCCGGCTGCCCCATATCTCCTTATAATACCCTCTAACTCGTCCTCAGAGATTTTATCTGTTTTGTTGAACACAAGTAAAGTGGGTTTAGCGTCAATCTCCAGGTCTTTCAATATATTTTCGACGGATTCGATATGTTTTTCAAATCTTGGATTAGATGCGTCAACGAGATGGATAAGCACGTCGGCGTCATTGAGTTCCTCAAGGGTTGCCTTAAAGGCGGTAATGAGGTCTTTGGGCAGGTCCCTGATAAAGCCCACGGTGTCGGTTATGATGACGTCTCGTTCTTCGGGGAATCGGAGCCTGCGAGTAGAGGTATCCAGGGTGGCGAACATCTTGTCCTCGACAAAGGCGGCGCTCTCGGTGAGGTTGTTAAGCAAGGTGGACTTGCCGGCGTTAGTGTAGCCGACGATGGAGACAATGGGGATAGTTCCTTCGCTGCGGCGCTGGCGGCGCTGGCGTCTGGCCTTAGAGAGTTTATCGAGTTCTTTTTCGAGATAATTAATCTTGTCCCGGACGCGGCGGCGGTCGATTTCGAGTTTCATTTCACCGGGGCCGCGCCCTCCGATGCCACCCATGAGGCGTGACATGGCGGTGCCTTTTCCTGTGAGGCGCGGGAGGCGGTATTTCAACTGGGCAAGTTCTACCTGGACCTTGCCGTCGCGGCTCATGGCACGGCGCGCGAATATATCGAGAATCAGCGCTGTCCGGTCAATAACCTTTATCTCGGTAAGTTCGGCAACGGCGAGGGTCTGTGATGGGGTCAGGTTTTCGTTGAACACAAGTAGTGTGGCCCCTTTGCCGAGGGCGTCAATGATTAGTTCCTTAAGCCTTCCCGTACCGAGCAGGTATCTGGGGTTTATCTCCTTGGGGCGCTGGATTACTCTGTCAAGGACAGTGATGCCGCTAGCGGCGCAGAGTTCCTCAAGCTCGTCGAGGGATTCGTCCATTTCGTGTTTAGGGTTTTGGGATACGCTGATTATTATGGCCTTTTCACCGGTGTCGCCGCCCCTTGAGATACGCGCCCTGTCCATCTCCTCCTCAAGGGCCTCGATGTGGGCGAGAAAGTCGATGTCGTCGTTATAGAAATTGGAGGATGGGTTTATTTCGTAAGGTTTATCACCGGCTTTAGACGTCAAATTGGCGGTATAAAACCTATCGGGCAATGCGTCTTTAATGCCGACAGCGGCGATGTAGTCAAAACGCAGGAGTGCGAGGTCTGTGAGGTCGTCGTTGGTGAGGGGTTCGTTTTTTAAGTGGGTATGGACAAATCTCAGGCCGCGGAGGGATTTCCTGCCAAGCGGGAAGGCGGAGAGTTCCGGCAGGAATATGGAGTTGGAGTCGCCAATGATGACATGGCTGACAGTGCCGCTGCGGGTAATAAGCACGCCAAGCTGCCTGTTCAGCTCCGAGGACAGCTCCGTGAGATAGCGTGCAAGTTCCTGAGAGACAATCCTGTCAGGAGGTACTTTCCTGCGATAAATTCTTTCAAGAGCGGAGACAGACTTTTTCTTCAGTCCTTGTGTGTTACCGTATACCACCATAGTCCTATTTTAGCACAGTTGCCATACTATTAAGGTATCGCCTGATTTATAGCGGGAATATTTATAACCGGCAGGTTTGTAATGTGCTGTCAGCGCGTCACAATTCAATGCTTTACCGATATGTTTGCCAATACTTCTCTAACGCAATTATTTACGTCTTTTTTGATTTGGAAATCCCAGAATCTTATAACGGTCCATCCCTGTATCTTTAATTTCGAGTTTACCTCTTTGTCCCTTTGAATGTTTCTATTCATTTTTTCAACCCAAAAATCTTCGTTACTTTTAAAGTTATGCACCTTAGTCGTCATATTCTTATAACCGTGCCAGAACGCACTGTCACAAAAGATGACTATTTTATACTTTATAGAAACAAAATCCGGCGTACCATAGATCTTTACGTAGTTCTTTCTATAACGAAAGTTGGCAGCCCACAGTGCTTTGCCGAGTTTTTTTTCAATCGAAGTTCCTTTGGATTTTACTCGTGACATGCAATAGCTACGTTGTGCTTCGGTGAGAGTATCCGACACTATATGCACCACAGGTGGATTAAGAGGTTTTGATATCATTTTGTATTGCATTTTTTAAATTATCAGGATAGTCGGGAGTACCATGCCCGGCAACCGATGAAAGACAGTGTGATATAAGCGGCGATACAAAAGGCTCGCCTATTGTGCATAATCTTTTAGCCTCTACCCACTGTTCGTAAGATAATTTTACAGGTTTCTCATCTTTCCCTGTTGGATGATTGACCTTATATGATGAAAGCTCCTTTGGGAAACCCATTAGGTATTGCAATCTATCACCAGCCGTCACAAAAGGTAAAATAAATGGGCCCTCTGGAAAGTTATTTATGTTTTTTGCAGTGAGTGATTGCCCTAATTTAAGACTTTCATACGTCTCATTTGCTTTCTTAGTTGTCATTTTATGTATCAAATATTCAATAATACAATCTTTGTCATCTTTTATATCATATAATTTAACAAGATTAATATAACCGAAACACTTCGTCCAAAATTTTGATAAATCACAATTCGGGGTAATAACCATATAGAGAGAAGAATCCGTACTCATTTTAACTATATCGCCTGACCTAACAAGCCTATCCGATGGCTTATAATATAATCGTAATGACCAGAGTTTCTTTAACGTCTCTGGTTCCGCTTTTTTATTATCATTTTCATTATTATTATCCTTTTCTTTTTGTGGAATGTCCTGTAAAACAAGTTCACTTAGCTTAGCTGACAATTTGCCTTTTATAATCTCGTATACTGTTGAGGCAGCTTCTTCTGTAAGGCCTCCTTCTGTAATGAGTGCGTTCAATAGATCTCCACTTTCGGTCAATTTATGCATAATTTTTGTCGATATCATTTCTTTTAAAACCGTTTCTTGTTTTACATGCTCGGATAGTACAACTAAATTTCTAATGAAATCAATGTCATGTTTTCCAAACTCAACTAGAATACTGTTTATCGCCTCAATGGTTGTTAAACGAAGTAATTTCCCGAATTTGAAGGAAAAATTACTGGTTGATAATTCAGTCGCCTTCTTCACTAATTCATCCGGTGAACCTTCGGTCTTCATCAATATGAAGAGTCTCTTGTCTATATAAGTATGTAACGTTGTATCTCTTAATGCTGCATCAATTAGTATCTTATGATCAGTATTGGAATAAATGTAAACAGCCGCATACGTTTTCTGCAATATCTCTTCCAATATCTTAATAGGACTGTCTACTACGACCGGATACTCCCAATCATATATGATAATTTCCGGACTATACCCTTCATCCTCAACGGCATTTAGATAAATATTAGGATTTGTAAATGCTGAGACAGTCCAATTATCGGCATCGTTAACTAATTTTTCTACCAAATTCTTAACTTCAGGTGAAGGCCAACTTAAAGCTTTAAGAGAATATTTTAAGATTGCGGCGTTAAGCCTTCCTATGTCCATACCTTCTGGAGCTATAATCTCATCGTCGATAAAGCAAATTTCTGTTCTCATGATCTCATCTCCTTTTATAATTCCTTCCCACTTAGCTGCACTCGTGAAAAATCAAGGACAAACTGAGCGCCAGGGTAGGTATTTATCCTATCTTTTGCGCCTGCTTCAAATATATTCCCTCTCATGGAATTAATATAGTACTTGCATATATAAAGGCCTATGCCACTTGGAGGAATTTTTAGACTATATCCAGGTTCAAATAAATAAGGACGAATTGAATCGTCGATATCAGGCCCGCTGTCGGCCATGATTATTCTTCTATTCGCGGAATCAATCTCAACATGAATTTGTCGTTTGTTAGGAGATTGTGACAGCCAGTAGCAACTATTATCGAACAAGTTTGACAGAATTTGGTTCATAGCGCCGTATCGAGCATAAATGTTGAATCCATTCTGTGCATTTGTAGTAAATTGAATATTAAGAGAAGCAAACTTACGCTTAAAAACAGATTCACAGAAATTAATGGAGTTAACGATATCAAACGATGAATGAACTTCATTTCGAATTGCCCTAAAGGGGCCAAGACGTTTCAGTTCAGATTTCAATGAAAAAGAAGATTCCTTAAGGTCTTCCAGCTTATGTCTGTCGATAGAATTACTGTCAAGAATCTGAGATATACCATTATAAAAATTTGAAGTTATTTTTGCAATTTCATGAACAGCAACGCCAATAGCCAATCCATATCCGGCTTGCTCACTAAGCATATCTTGTACATTGGCTATGACATCTATGTTTTTTTTCAGATTGTTAAGAGACGACGATAGATTTATCAATCTTTCTTTTCTTTCATGAGGGGGGCCGAACTCACTCACAATACCGAGAGCATCCTCAACAACATCATATTTATTGGAAAACCTCTTAATCAGATCGGCTCCTTGACTTGTGACTTCACCTAATTTTCTCGGCTCTCTGATAAGACCAGAGGTTAGTTCATTATATTTATCTCTCATTCCAATAAAGTGTAGTTCAGCTTTTATAATTATATTTCTAACAAGAACCGCCAGGTCAAGAAACGCTTGATTTTTTAACAACCCTTGCCTGTCTGTCTTATCGATAAGCTCTAGGTTTACCGTCTGCTCAAGTTCAAGATTGCCGATGATATTGTAGTATGAGAGGTGCGTTCCTTTCTTAATATGTCTTGTGCTGAGCTTGAGCCAATCAACTTCGGCCCCCCATTCGGCCGGGAAAATATTGATTCCATCCCTGTAAATGGAAATGCCGCCACGGTTATCGAGATGATCCGTAAAAACCTTATAATTAGGTCCGTCTATCCAGGGCTTTGACCTATACCATATGTCCAAGTGAATAAAAAACGCCCCACAACGAGGTTTTCTGAGTTCTGATTGATCTTGGCATATATTATCATTGTTATCGTGTTCATTGGAAGGTAACCAGTAGCTAGCATCTTTAACATCCTTTTGACGCAAATCGATTTTATTCGGAAAGA
>PEAC01000036.1 GCA_002753305.1 Nitrospirae bacterium MYbin6 | reverse complement strand
AATATCTTTAAAAATTGAGTGGTTACAATCTTTTAAGAATATATTTTTAGCGGTGTTCTTACAGATATTGCTTATATATCAATGGCTTATATGTATTTTCAATGAGAAGTGCTGCAACCACACATAGAGGCTTGCCATATGTATAGCTAATATTGTATAATTTGCCGATGCCACGCGGAGTTCTGATATTTGGCCTGTCTCACGTGGGGCTTAGGATTGCTGAATTTCTCCACGATACCGGCGTCGGCGTTACTGCGGTTGCCGATAGCAGGAAGCGGGGCATGGTCCTGCAAAATATGGGCGTTAAGGTCATTTTCTCTGATAGCTGCGACCTTGCCGCACTGAAAACCATTGACTTAACCGCCTATGGCTCCATAGTCCTGTCTGCCGATAACGAACTCTACAACCTTCAGACCGCTCTCTACACAAGGGAAATTAATCCGCACATAAAGATTGTCGCCAGGCTTTTCAACCTGAACCTTGGGAGAAAACTCCAGGACAGCATCAACAATATCAAAGTCTTAAGTGTATCCCAGACCGCGTCCTCATCCTTTGCGACTTCGGCACTGATTGTAAAACCCGTCCGGTCTTTTAAGGTCAATGACGGCATCATGATGGTATATAAGATTAAGGGTATAGCCTTTGAGGGTAAGACGGTCCTGGATATCGAGACTGCGCAGGACATTAAGGTTATCGCGGTTAACGACGATGTTTTCCCTGATGAAAATACGGCCATTAACGCCGTCAGCGATTTGATTGTATGGTCTTCATATACGACTGCAAAAGAGCTGTCGGGGGTCGAGACGTCCGAGGTTCAGCACAACGTTAAAATGCGCAGAAAAAAACTCCTCAACCTTCGGCATATCGACACAGTCTTATTGTATACGGTTATGGCGTTGATAGGCATCGCGGCGTTTTCAGTGTGTTTTTTCCATTATAAGCAGATGAAACTCAGCTTTATAGATTCCCTGTATTTTGTTGTGACGGTGTTGACGACCGTGGGGCTTGGGGATATAAACCTAAAGGACTCCTGTGTGGGGACAAAGGTTGTGGGTATGATATTAATGCTCTCAGGAGTTACTCTGTTTGCGATATTGTTTGCGATTATCAGCGGGGAATTGATTAAGAAACGCCTGGAGTTGTTTATGGGAAGGAAAAAAACGCGCTTAAGGGGCCACGTTATCCTATGTGGAGTTGGAGACGTGGGGGTTAGGGTACTTGAGGAGCTGTTAACCCTTGGTGAGAAAGTGCTGGCAATAGAGAAAAATCCTGACAATAAATACATCCCGATACTCAGGCAGAGAAATGTCCCTTTTATCATATCGGATGCCGCGCTTGAGGAGACCCTGCGCCTTGCAAACCTCAGACACGCCAAATCGATTATATGCGCTACTGACGACGATATGAAAAACCTCGAGATAGGGCTAAACGCCATAACGGTGAAAAAACACATGCGCGTGGTGCTGAGAATATTCGACAGGGAATTTGCCCATATGATTCAGAAACACTTCGACATCCATGTTGCCCTGAGTTCGGCAGCGATTGCCGCACCGGCGTTTGGTTTAGCAACTGGTGCTGTCCATGCCCACAGTGACACGGAAATCCTCGGCATATTCGATGCTGCCGACCACAGGTTGGCACTGGCCGTTACACCCGCGGACGCCGGTTTTGTCCTTGCACCCAACAGGAAGCCGTTATTCTATATGAATAATCAGGGCGATATTTCTTTTGATACGAAAAATGTTAACATATCGGAGCGGGACAAACTATACTATATGGCTAAATGGGGGGATTGAACTATGAAAAGGATATTACCTCTGGCGCTGTTTTTTCTGTTTTTGATGGCAACGGGAGCCTCTGCCGAGCTGTTTTTAAGCAACTATGAGGCCCAATTTGAGGCCGTGCCAAACGCCTCCGGCCAATACACAAATGTACTGGCAACGCTGAGGATTACATATGTGGCAGACCAACCCCTAAGCAACGGGTTTAAATTTACCGGCTCAGGCAAGATCTCAAAGGTTACGGTAACTTCTACAGATGGACGTCCCATAAAGTTCAGGGTGGAGGCACTTAAAGAGCATAAGATAAGTTATGACTTTCCACCTGTTACTTCGGGTAATAAGACAATCCTTATAACCTTTCTCATGGAGGACGCCATAAAGAACAGGCTCCTCTACGGCACATTCGACGCCGGATGGGTTGGCAGATGGCAAATCCCTGTCAATAAATCGGTATATACGTTTGTATTCCCACCAGGTTTTGCCTACAGCAAGGCAGAAACGAACTTTGTATCGTTTAATGAGACGATGGTTAATGGCAAACCGGCGATTCAAATCGTCCAGTCCCCGCTTTCCGATGCGACATTCTCTTTGAAAGTGAAACCATCGTTTGGTGAGCGCTCATCTGTTTTTTTTATTGTAGTGTTAATCGTATCGGTGTTATTAATCCTGTATATAATTACAAATATCAAGAATCTGCCGGACTCGGCCAGGCGGGACTCAAGAGAACTCACCCCGGGCGAGGTAGGATATTTAAAGAAAGGCCTTAAGCATTCCATATGTGTTACCATATTTGACCTGCTGCAATTGGGGCGTTTGATGAAGACACCGCCAAACAAACTGCAATCCTTACAACCCGACAACAAGCTCTACGCCTATGAACTAGTGGTAATGGATTTTTTTAAGAACCCTGGCATGTTGAAGGATTTATTCAATAACAAGGGACTAATTAAAGATTACGAGAGCGAGATGCTAAACTCCCTGCAAAGGAAGGGATGCCTGAAGGATGTTAAGGCAGACATGGCAGCAGCCAGCAGGGTATTCTATACCTCCATATTTGCCTCAATAGTTGTGATAGCCGCAGGAATATACTCAGATGTGGGCAAGGGCTACATATTATTGTCGCTGATTGCCCCGGCAGCAGGCCTTGTGGCTGGGTCGATATTGTATAAAATCCATCCCAAGTCCGGAAGGGCAAAATATGCACTTGAGAAATGGGAAAAGAAGGTAGACCATGACTCATTAATAAGAGAAGGTAATCCGATGTTGAGTTATGCTGTGGCAATTCTTGGGCTTAGTATTCTGGCCGGGACGGTTTTCGATGAATACCTTGGGTATGTTTCATACGCGCGGGCATACCATGAAGGCTCATCGGGAGGGTGTTCAGGATGCAGCAGCGGTATTTCCTCAGGAGGCAGTGACGGAGGCGGCAGCGACGGTGGCAGTGGAGGCTGCGGTGGTTGTGGAGGTGGCGGTGATTAGGCTATGATGAGAATATCGGGATTTGACGATTATTTTTATCTTCAATGGCACATAACAAATAGTTGCAATTTAAGCTGCACGCACTGCTATGTTCAAGAGAGCAAACCTCAATTAGACCGTGGGGCCTTCCTGAGCATCCTCGATAAGTACGATGAGTTTCTAAAGCGAAGGGGCCTGAAGGGCAGGATACAGTTTACGGGCGGCGAGCCGCTCATGTCCGAGGACCTGTATGTCCTTGCCGATGAGGCGCGCAAAAAGGCAATGCCCGTGAGGATTTTATCCAACGGCACACTGGTTACAAGGGAAAAAGCAAAGATGCTCAGAGAGGCCGGCTGCACGATTGCGCAAGTATCCATAGACGGCGACAAAGACACACATAATGCCATAAGAGGGGATTTCGCTTACGAAAAGGCAATGGAAGGGGCCAGGGTATTAAAAGAAGAGGGCCTTTCAGTCACAATAATGATGACCATTTCCGGAATGAACTACACCAGTATGAAAACGGTTTATGGCGAGGTGTCAGCGGGTGTTGCGGACAGGTTTTCGATATCGAGGGTCGTTCCAATAGGCAGGGGGGCGTCTTATCGTGATGATACGCTGTCAAAGGGCCAATTGAAAGGCCTGTTTAAGACCTGCTTGGCGCTGAAATCAGAAAACAGTATAGAGATGCCCATGAGAGACCCGCTGTGGGGTCCATACTTCAGGAGGCTGAACCCCAGGCTACTAAGCGGCTGCTCAATAGGCTACAACGGCATATGTATAGACAGCGACGGCACGGTGTATCCATGCCGGAGGCTGCCGGTATCAATAGGAAATATACTTGACGATGAGTTTGACGATATATACAACGGTGAGACATTAAATCACCTGAGAAACAGGGACACCCTCAATGGCAAGTGCAAACGTTGCCGGTACAGATGGCAATGCGGAGGCTGCCGTGCAGTTGCCTATGCAATCAGCGGAGATTACTCAGGGGAGGACCCGCAGTGTTTTATATAATTCTGTATCGGGATGGACGGTAATGGCAGGTAAGACTGATTTCTATGGCAGCAAGCCATTTTTGCGACGGTTGTCGGTTTATATAATCATAACACTGATATTGTGGATATTATCGATTTCAATAGTACTGCATAATCAGGAGATTATAGTACTGGCGTGGCAGCGCAAACCAATATCGAACTCCCACCATATAGCAAACTATACTTATGAATCATATTTAGAGAAAAACGCTTACACGCCGCCTTCGGCCTCGAAGGTCTTTGAAAACGGCGTTCCTCTTGGGCCAGGCAACTCCAATGGCCCTTCGATTTCATGCATTGGCAGGGGAAGATACCAATTTCGCTACGACAGGCTGCATTTCTCGACATCGGACAATACCGACCCTGCCGCCAACGGCCGCCTTTATGAGATACAGTGGCCGTTTCCCATACCCCCATTCCTGCGCTGGTTCATTTTTACGATGGCGATTGCGGCATCGGCCATAACTTATTATTATCTGAGAAAATCTGTAAAGGCCCTTATTGAAAGGGGTTCTGGGCCTGTCCATAATATCTGGGGCTATTTAACTGCGAACAGCAATATGTTGGGATGGGCCATGTTATCCCTTTCGTTCGGAGTTGTCATAGTATCGTTTCTGATAACGAGGCTGCCGTATTACCTTTATTATCCTGTAGTGTCGATAGAACCTGATACTATCGGGTATTTAGAAATAGTGGAACAGATAGACAAGGGTAT
Organism: Nitrospirae bacterium MYbin6; assembly: GCA_002753305.1. GTDB lineage: Bacteria > Nitrospirota > Thermodesulfovibrionia > Thermodesulfovibrionales > Magnetobacteriaceae > Magnetominusculus. The sequence goes on along the minus strand of PEAC01000036.1, from coordinate 23,223 downwards.
GCTGCCGTCTTTGTATAGACGAACGCCAGGTTATCCACTTTTTATAAAACTGATTTTTTTGTTTTCGAATAAATTATTTTCGGTCGTAATTGCCCAGGGCATGCTGGCACTAATATCATCTTTAGTGTTTGTATGGGCAATATTTAAAACATACCGTAATCTTACGATTTCAGCGTCGATAGCGTTAGCCGCCTTTATTTCAAGCAGCATATATTTGGAATTGGAGGTGTCGATATTGTCCGAGAGTATTTTTGTAAGCGTATTAGTGTTGTCTTTTGCGTTTTTTATACTCTCGTTAAAATTGAAAAAGTCTGTGTATTTTATTTTATTTTCTACAGCATCTGCATATGCTATATACATACGTCCGGCAGGAATATTTTTAATAGTAATATTCGCATTAACTCTTATCTATGTAATCACCAATCGATATGCACGAAGCAATTTAGCAGCCCTTGCGTTGCCGTTTACTTCTCTACTTTTGGTTCTGGCAATCTATAACTTATTTACTTTTCATACATTTTCTTTGAGCAACTATGGAGAAATAACGGCACTTATCCTAAATGCGACCCTCATGGAACAAGACGATGGTTATAGTAAGGAATTAAACGAGGCCATAAAAAAGATTCGGGACAGGTCGACACCAAATGACAGGAAAATCTTAGAGACGTCCTGGGATATAGAGAAATACTCCAAGTCAATGGTTAAAGCCCTTGACGTTGGCGGTTGCGGTTATGTAAGCGGCCAGATAAGCAATGCAACGGGAAATCCTGGCCAAAAGACATTGAGCAGGATATCCCGTGGATTATATATTGATATAATCAAAAAGAATCCATATCAATTTTTTAGAAAGACATTGATGACATTTTTGGCATATTTAAATAATATATCCAAAGAAAACGAAATTTATAGCACATTTAACAGGTTATACAACAATATACACATTAAAAGAAATACGATGTGTAGCGTGCAGCCGGGTATGGTAAATACGCTTTGTAAGGAATATGCCAATCCGAAACCTTTGCCATATTTTATTATGGCAGCGAGTGAATGTGGCGATATTGTTTATTATACTCCAACATTCATTCAGAGGGTACACTATAAAATATTCTCTAAATTACATAAATTATTATTTAGAAATCTTCTATGGCCTATAATAAACTTTATCATTTTTGGAATGAGCGTATTTTATCTAATCCGTTCTAAATTCAGCAATACAGGGGCGTTTATTCTATTTATAATGTCATCGTCAGCCATATTGTCGGCGCTGGTAATAGGCTTGTCCGCCCACGAAGATGTAAGATTTAGTTATACGACGGAGTTTATATATTATACAGTAGCGGCGTTACTGCCAATACTATGGAAGAAAAACATTACACCTGTGCCGGATGGAGAGCTATGACATTAAAAGGTAAAAAGATAGCGTTATTTAATGCCCTGCCACACCACGGCAGGTTTTTATTCCCCATCGCCGGGGAGGCCAAAAAACAGGGGGCAGACATCCTGTTTTTTACCACTCTGGTGGATTATCCATATGAAGGGGACGTTATCAAAAACGGCTTTAAGTGCAAGTTCCTTATTGAGTACGCAACACACACCACCAGAGAAAAGATTAATGCCACGGCAAACAAACTCCTTGACGATTGGATGAAGGTGAACTTTACATGGCATGGCTTCAGGCATTGGTCGTTGTTTCAACAGCACAGGTCGCTTATGAGAAACGTGGAGGACTATTTCTGCCTAGAGGAGCTGATTAAGCAGGAAAGGCCGGATCTGTTTCTGACCCTGCACGAGATGAACCCGTGGGGCAAGCAAATCGGACACCTGGCAAAGAAGTATGGCATAGCCTTTATCACCCTTCAGGAGGGGGATTACTATAATCCAATACTTAATTTCTCCACCCACGCCGAGTACGCGATGGCGAATCTTATCTGGGGGGTGCAGACCAGAGACACACTCCTGGCCCATAAGTGCGCGTATCACAAGCTGTTGATTATAGGTAATACACATATTGACGAGTCCATTAAAAAATATACCCTACCATCGATGATTAAGGCCATCAAAAAGGAGCTGTCGATTCCACCGGATAAAAAAGTGGTCTCCTTCCTGCCAAACACACACTGGGGGGCGATGACGGAGCGCTCGGTGTGGACAGAGCTGCTTAAGGGCCTTAAGCGCCCTGATTTAACCTGCGTATTTAAGTGGCATCCCCAGGTATCCTACACTGCCTTCATGGAGATTAAAAAAATTATTGAGGAGCTATTGCCTGGTGCCGTCGTACTGTTTACCTATGACCCATACAAGATACTTGCCGTGTCGGACTACTGTATTGTAATGGGCAAGACAACACTTGGGGTTGAGGCCCTTGCCTTCAGGAAACCGCTCTTTGATTTGTACAACATAATAAACGGCGAGGAGTACTACAAAGACATCGGCGTGGCGCAGTCCGTATCCCCATCGGGCAACTGGGAGGCCCTGTTTCAGACGATAGAAAAAGGCGTTCCCATTGAAATAAAAGAAACAGCCGATAAGTTCGTCGAACGGGTCTTCTACCGCCTTGACGGCAAATCAATTGAAAGGGCCTTAGACACCATATCATTTATCCTTGAGACGAAAGACGCCGGGATGAGAGAACGTGAGGCCGCTACCCGCATAGAATTTAAAAATGCGACGGTAAAAAACCGTATAACCATCGCCATCCCATCAGGCAACGACCCTGTGGCGATAATGGCAACGTTAAATTCAATATCATGGAACTGCCACCATGAGGATATTGAGATAATCATCATAACAAACGACGCAAACATAAAGGAGTTAGTACTCAACAGCGCAACCGGTATAGAGATAGTGGACGCGGCAAGCAACAATATTGCATACCTCTACAACCGCGCGGCAGAGGTCTCAACAGGAGAATATATAATATTTATGCTTCCAGGCATCTACTACTATAAGGACGATGGGTTGCTGGAGGCGCTAAAAGGCGGCATCGCGGGGATTCCATTGAGAAATCCTGATTTAACACCCTATAATCTGGGCATCGGAACAGATTTTAATTGTGCCCCGTCCAATGTCATATCACCCGACATTGCTCCCAAATATGTGAGCAGCGCGTTTTTTGGAATAACACGCCCCGCCATGGAGGCAATTGGTGGATTTGATGAAGCCATTGAGTACTTTACTGTGGATGCGTGCCTGGCGGCCGAAGGCAACGGATTTAGGATCTCATTTGCCAAAGAAGGAATGATGTTAACCTTTAAATATCCAAACTTCATGGCCTCGCCGGACCTGAGATACCACACGGGGGAATGGAAAAGATCCGCGCGTTTCTTTGCGAGATGGTACAATAAGCTGGATAAAGACGACGACTACCTGACATACGCAAAAGAAATGCTGATTTAGCTGTTAATGTTTTTAACGGATGTTCCTGGCGAAAAAGCGCGATAAAATGCTATAAGTATTTGATATTACTTCATAATACGGCGGGATGGCAGTTTTCTCTTAGTGGTTGCAATGATGTCTCCACTTGGTAACACCTCCGGCAATTTGACGCGAGCGGCTTCTATCAGTCTCTCAACTGATTCACGAGGATGAGGTATCTGATTGAATGTCCTGGCTGCCCCATTAAACGACACTTCCTCAACACATAAGGTGCAAAGCTCTTTTATTCCCTCCGCCCTTCTACTCTAATTTAACATATGGGAAGTGTCTCATGTATATTGGCACCGAGGGATACCCGACTACATCCGGCGGCACACCTTTACCCCTCAGGGGAAACACCTTAAATTAGCCATAACTCTCTGATAATATTAAATATTTCAGCCCATAGCGACACACATGGGAAACGCACGGGATACCCTCACGGAAACGCCTGCAACACCTAACTGGAAACGGCCACTGGCTACTATTAAATAATATTACTAAGCATTCCTTAATAATTCCCTAAATAATTAATATAATTAAAAAGAAAGGAAAACCCTTTGCAGTAGTTTAAAGAGTAGGGACACGGACAAGGACTTTACTAAGAGCTATGGGGAGGAGGGCTGCTGATGCTCTGCAGGTCTCCTCCCCCTTCAGCCATTATACGGCTTATTACTGCCGGCGTACTCCGCTGTCTACCCACGCGTTGTTAGTGTCGTAATAGAGCCGGCCGTCTGTCCAGGCCGCAAACTCCCGCGGGGCAGAGTCCGCGGCTTCCTGTGTCGGGTACTCTGCCTAATACTCCACCCTGGAGTTTATCGTACCTTTTAAGCTTACGATGTAGATGTATGAGGTGCCGCCGTTGCCATTGCTGCCGTTGCCATTGCCGCCGCCATTCATATATGAGTCGCCGCCGTTATTCACAATGGCCTTTGCCGTAACGTATGCGATGCCGTTTGACACTGCCAGGCCGGTGGCGTGCGCACCTTCCAAGCTTACCTGCACAGGGGTGGCGTTTTGGTTAAACGGCAGCGATACGATATACACCACCGAACCCGAATTACTACCCGTGCCGCCATTGTTTGACGCACTGCTGGTTACGTTTGGCTTTTCGGCAACTACCACGAGCGTGTCGCCGTCTGTGGTGTTTTTCCCTATGCCCAGGTGGTTGGCTCTGCCTTCAAGCGCTATGGATTTCTTGTCCCCTGCCGAGGTTATCGCCGATAAGGTTGATGTTTGGGTATATGACGACATTTGGCCCCCCCCTATCTTGTGGGATACTACATATGCCGTGCCGTCACTGCCTGCTACGATGGGGTTTGCTTCGGGAGGACGAAGCATCGGCTCTTCATTAGCATACGCGTGCTGTACTGTGATTAACATAATTGCCATCAGTGCTGCCATGATATACAGTTTTGTCTTCATTTTCCCGTTCTCCTTGTTACGTTTAATTCTTTCTGCCGACTTCTGCCGGCTTAGTTTTATCTTAAATCAAAACGAAGGACGGGACATGTGTTTTGAATCACAGGGTCGGGGATGTTGTAAAAAAGCTATGGTTGAGGTGGATGGCCTTTCTGTCGGAGATGGATATGTCGCCGTGTTTCAGCCATTTATTAATTGCGCGTGTGACGGTCTCCCGCGTCAGGCCGGTAAGGTTTGCTATGTCCTGGTGGGTTGCTCTGGTGTTTAAGAGTATGCCCTTAGCTGTCTCTGTCCCATTTTTTTTTGACATCAGGATAAGCATTATCTTTATTCTCTGTGAGGCGTTGCCGGTGTTGAGGATCTCTATCTTATCGTTGGAGGAGCGAATCCTCCGGCACAATATCTTCAGCAGACTCTGCAGGACTTCACGATTGCCATAGAGCAGCGAGTAGAAGTCCTCACCGGACAATAGCCCGATAACGGAGCTCTCGGCAGAGTACACGTTGGCCGATACCGTAGTGCCGTCAATTAGGGACATCTCGCCAAAGAAGCTGCCCGCCTGATGTATTGCGATGATGATTTCCTTGCCGTCCTCAGAGAGCTGCGTAACCTTGACGCTGCCGTTGAGAATGAAATATACGTAGTTATTGGAGTCTTCCTGGAGGAATACGAGGTCGTTTTTCCTGTAACGCCTTACCTTGAGTTTGTGAAATACGGCCATAATGGTATCGTCGGACAGGGCAGCCAGTAGCTCTATGTTTCGCAACGCATCGACAGAGACCCTACCGGGAGTGCCGGAGATTATCGCTGGGGCGTTTTTTTCCTGTGGGGCTGTCTCAGGCGGGGCCTTTTTTTCCATCGCGGCAGTTCTCACGTATGAGGCGATGTTTGACGCCCCGGCATTTCTCTTAATTGCCTCGTATTCGGTGTCGTTGACACGAACAATTATGCTTTTACTACGCTTATCTGTCCCTGAGAGCCTTTGGCGTTGACGCATGATGTGGATATTATAAAATAAATATGGCATAATATTACATGGCAGCCAGATGAACAACCGTGAAGTCTTATACTATATAGAGCGGGAGCCGAACAGCGTAATGGTCACAAGCAACGGTGGCGTTGTCACGTTGTGGTGTCCGCTGAGAACAAAGCAGAGCGAGGTTGACCTTCGGGCGCCGTTGCTGCCGGGGCTTGAGTATGCCAGAAAGCTCCTCTGTGCCCTTTTGTTTGTCCCCGCTCCGGGGCGTATATTGGTCATCGGGCTTGGCGGAGGGACTGTCCCCACGGCGCTCTCTGCCGCGGTCCCTGAGGCAGCCATTGATGTAGTAGAGATAGACGCGGAGGTTGCCTCAATTGCGGGAAAATTTTTTAACTTCAGGCAATCCCAACGCCTCAGACTGTTTACATGTGACGGCGCGGCCTTTGTCAGGGAATCCAGGGAGCGCTACGACATTATAATCGTGGATGCGTATACGGGGGACAGGATTTCGGATTCGATAGCCTCGGAGGAGTTTTTTGCCGGTGTTGCGCGCTGCCTGAGAGAGGACGGCGTTGCCGCGGTGAACTTAATGACAGGTAATCCAACGATGTTCAAGAGAAATCTCAGGCTCATACGCGGGGCCTTTGAACACTTGTCGCTGTTGAGTTGTAAAGGCTCCAGCAATACCGTTGTCTTTGCGGGCAGGAAAAAGATACCAACAGCCACACTGTCAGGCAATGCCGGATTAGCCGGGCCTAAACTCCCACCGGAGCTGTGCCTTCCTGAGCTTATCGCGCAATTTAAGGGCGTCTCACTGCTGGAGATATGGCCGTATGGCAGATGACAAAGCAGGGGCAGCAGCAGGCCAGCAATTCTCAATGAACGGAAATATCTTTAAAAATTGAGTGGTTACAATCTTTTAAGAATATATTTTTAGCGGTGTTCTTACAGATATTGCTTATATATCAATGGCTTATATGTATTTTCAATGAGAAGTGCTGGCCGCAGGCCATTACAGTTGACTTGCACGGCAGTATAGATGTATAATCCTGCACTAGTATTTGTATCAAAGCGGAGGGTTTCATTGGGGAGGCTCAAGGAGAGATAGGTGGCTTACAAGTTAAGCATTCGCGTGAAATACGCCTTAAGCCTCTGCGCGATTTCCATAAGCTTGACAGTTATTGTGCTATTGATTTTTTATCTGACCGCACAAAGCGACATATTACGCCTGAAAACCGGCTTACAGAATCAATTTATAACACAATACGAACATGAACATGTTGATAGCGCAAAACAATTGTCAGAATTTCTATCTCATTTTTTCTATGATTACCTTTACCGGCTTGATATAGAGGGGATGAACCAGTTTATTAGAAATATAAAATCCGCGATGGACATCACAACGGTAAAAATAATGGACTTAACCGGAAAGGTTTTAACGGACGGCACCCCTGAAAACACCTCATTCGGCTCTTATATCGATGTCTCAGGGCTGCAATCTTCCGATGTACCTGTTGTAATCTCAAAGACCGGCAATGCTATCATGCTCTTATTTCCAATAGAAATAAATAAACACAAGACAGGTTACGCACAGGTAGAGCTTTCCAATGAACCGATGGCAAAATTTTTAAATAATCAGGCTGAAATACTAAACAATGGATTGAGCAACTTCAGAGACATGCGGGTTAAAACCGGATTGATAATCCTCCTCTGCCTTATAGTTCTTTCCATCATATTGAGCGCGATTTTATCAAAAAGGGTTTCCACCCCGTTACTTCAGCTTAAAAGTGCTGCTCTGGCCGTATATAACGGACAGACGCCGCAACCTATCCCCGTAAAGGGCAATGATGAGTTGTCCGATTTTATCGGGGTATTTAATGAAATGGCGGTTAAAATAGCGAATTACACACAGGAGCTAGAGGCCAGCGTAGCGCGGCGCACGAAGGAGCATGACGATGCTGTCCAGATACAACGTGTAATTAACTCCATCCTGCGTATAGCCATAGAGCCGGACACGCTTAAGCAAAAGCTTCAAACCATCCTGGACTTACTCTTTATGGTCAGTTGGATTAGTCTGCAGAAAAAGGGATGCATCTTTTTAACCGATGCCAAGTCAGAAAACCTGATTATGGCCGCAGAGCGTAATCTTCACAAAGAGCTGCTCCACAGATGCTCAAGCATCCCGTTTGGCAAATGCCTCTGTGGCCGGGCAGCCGCTGCCGGGGAGGCCGTCTTTTCCGACTGCATAAACGATATGCATGACGTTAGATTTGGTGGAATGGCACAACACGGCCATTATTGTATACCCATAAAATCCGGCAGCAGGATTTATGGCGTCCTGAATCTATACTTAGACCACGGGCACAGGAGAACCCCGGCAGAGGAGGAGTTCTTAACGGCAGTAGCCAACTCCCTGGTGGGTATCATTGAAACAGGCATCGCCATCGACGCCATAAACCAATCAAACCAGTTCATTCATACCGTACTTAACAGCATGAACGACGCCCTGGTGGTTATAAACGTGGATGATTACAGGATTGTGGAGGCCAACGAAATTTTTTATAAAGAATATGGCCTGAAAAAAGACGATGTAATAAATAATACGTGCTACAGGGTTATCCACAAGGACAATGTACAGTGCGATGAGATAACCCATCAATGTCCTGTGGCAAGGACTGTGGCAACCGGAGGGTTTGCCCGTGTGGAGCATATTCATCACGATGGCAGCGGCAGGGAGATAAATGTCGCCTGCAGCTCCTCGCCAATCAAAGACAGCAGCGGTAAGACCATCCAGTGCGTTTATATGCTTAGAAATATTACCGAGAGAAAACGCATGGAGAGGCAGTTGGAGCAAATGGCCCATTACGACTCACTGACAGCGCTGCCCAATAGAACGCTCTTTATGGATCGCCTTGATAGTGCCCTCAAGATGGCCAAACGTGAAGGATATAAGGCAGCCCTGTTATTCATAGACCTTGACGGCTTTAAAGATGTAAACGATTCCTATGGCCATGACAGCGGCGATATGTTGTTAAAGGAGGTGGCAGCACGGCTCCTGAACAACGTCCGTACAACCGATACAGTGGCGCGCCTGGGGGGTGATGAGTTTACGGTAATATTGCCAAAGGCCAAAGACCGTGAATCCATTGCCATAGTAGCGGAGAAAATCATAACCTCGCTCAATGAACCGTTTCAGATAAAGGGAGGTACCTGCTCCATAGGTGCCAGCATTGGGATAGTAACATATCCGTTTAACGATATTTCAAACGATGAAAAAAAGATAGAAACCATCCTGAAACACGCCGACATCGCGATGTACGAAGTAAAGAAATCCCTGAAAAACAACTATCGCTTTTATGACGATATGTTTTAGATACCCATGAGTAATGCTAACGGTGCGGTTGCCATGGCGCTGAGGTTGACACGTCAGAATCTAAGTGGGATATATGTGAGCCAGTTGCAAAATGAATAAATATGCCCCGTTTATGTTCGACCTTAAAGAATGGATTCCTGCTTTCGCAGGAATTACAACAGAATGCCGTCTTTCCTTGTCTGTCATTCCCGTGAAAACGGGAATCCAGGATGTTGCAGGTACAAAGAGCTACAACATTTTGCAATTGGCTAATGTTATAATATATTAACACATGCAGGGAGGTGGTTTATGAAAGTTGCCGATATGCCGATTGAGGATTTGAGGTCTTTTGTCGAACAAACGTTACTTGACCTTGCCGGAGACCCTGACGCCAGCCTTGAACTCAACGAAGACTTTATTGCACGCTTAAGAGAGAGTATTAAAGATAAAACCGGACGTATGTCGCATGAGGAATTTTTAGATGAACTCAAAAAAGATTGTCTGGTATAGTAACGCTCGTTGTTCTTTACGCAAACTTGATAAACCGGAGCCAATTGCAAAATGCTGTAGCTCTTTGTACCTGCAACATCCTGGATTCCCGTTTTCACGGGAATGACAGACAAGGAAAGACGGCATTCTGTTGTAATTCCAGCCTCCGGGCGGGTTGTCATTCCTGCGAAAGCAGGAATCCATTCTTTAAGGTTGAACATAAATGGGGCATATTTATTCATTTTGTAACTGGCTCAATCGGTAATAAAAAGGATTCTTGATAAAATCGAGCGTTTATAAGAAGACTTGGTAGGTTTAATGCCTCAGAATCAAATATGATTAAACCGGATATGATTAATGCAAACAATCCCGCCAGGGACAGGGCTGCCCTGGCGGTAGAGATTGTATTTGTCCTGCTGGTTATATCCTCCGTTATCCTGAGGATGGCCAACATCGCCTCTCCCTTGTTTGAGGCACACCCGTTTCGCCAGACACAGACCGCCATAACCATATGGACGTTCGTAACGGAGGGGATTAGTTTCTTCTCATATCAGACGCCGGTGTTTGGCCCACCGTGGCAGGCGCCCTTTGAGTTTCCGGCGTTTCAGGCCGTGGCGGCCCTGATGGTTAAGGCTGGGCTGCAAAACATTGACGTAGCCGCGAGGATGGCCAATATCGTGTTTTTCTATCTCTCCGCGTTTTTTTTGTTTCTCTTAAGTGGGCGTTTTTTCAGAGAACAGGGGATCGCCTATACCGTTGTGCTGTGTTATGTGTTGTCGCCCTATACCATATTCTGGAGCCGCACCAGCATGATAGACTACGCCTCGGTCTCATTTGCCCTGGGGTATTTTTACTTCTTTTCACGTTTGATTGAGGAAAAAGGCGGGTGGCTCATATCAGCTGCCACAATCGTCTGCGGCGCACTTGGCTATCTTGTAAAGATTACCACGATGCCGACGGTTGTTATTCCCCTGGCTTATCTGATAATTAAACAGCTCCGAATTGATTACAAGGCATGTGAAGAGTGCGGTATCTTTTCTTACATCGCCGCTGAAAAGATATTTTTCGCAAAATTATTAACGGCAATTGTCATCCCATTTGCCGCCGGTTACCTCTGGACTGTTCACACGGATAACGTCAAGGGCGCCTCCTTGTTTACCCAATGGCTCGTATCGGCAAACCTTGAGGACTGGAACTATGGCACATGGGCACAGAGGGGCAGCCTCGCCAACTGGACGGCCATCTATGGCCATGTGAAACCCTTCGCGCCCCTTCTGTTTGTGATAGTACCTGTCGGCCTTGTCTTTGCACTCTGGCATCCGGCAAGATACAGGGCATTTATTTACACAAGCTCTATCGGGGCTTTTCTGACGGTATTTATTTTTTTTAACTTATATAAGAGCCATAACTACTACCCTATGGCGATTACGCCGTTTTTGGCACTGGTGGTAGGATTTGCCGTTTACCACCTCTTTTTTGTCTTACTGAAACGCATAAAATCTCAGGCGTCCTCCCTTGTGAAGGGGGTCAGCGACCCCTGGCGAAAGGGATTGATTGCCGCCGTTTGCGCCGTTTGTTTAATAAGCCTCGGCTATTTGTACATTGACGGCGCAATTGCTTATTTAAAACCCCCATTGATCCAGAACAAATATGACAAATACACGCTGAGCGGCTTCTTAAGGGGGATAACTGCCCCGAATGAGTACATAATTATTACTGACCACCTGTGGAATCCAAGCATCCTCTACTACGCGCGGCGGAAGGGTTTTATGGTTAACAAAGACTACGACTACGGAGCCAGGGGCCTGTCGTTTCTCAAAGAACACAACTTCACTACCATTATCACCGTACGCGACTACCCGGAACTGCTCTCCAACTGGAGATATGCCTTAAGAATCTCACCACCGGGCTTTCACATTGCCGGATACAATATCTATAAGGTGACGGACGACCCGAAGATTTTCGAGGACTTCAAAAAACTCAACGAATAGTTTAGTCCCAAGTTCCGATATAGAAATTTACACTTATCTATATAGAGATCAAAAACTGGATTCCTGCTTTCGCAGGAATGACAGAAAGGGAATTTTCCACTGCTAATTTGTCATTCCTGCGAAAGCAGGAATCCAGAAGTGTTGTGAAGTATTGTTTTGCTTCCCTTTTTATTTCACCTCTTAGGTGGGTTACTATAGCATCCGAAACACTTATTTCAATATGGTTTTCTCCTCGGTTCGCTTCTCTATATCGGATTTCGGGTTAGTTGCCGGCAAACCGGCTACCACACACACACGCCACTCTTATGCTAGGCGCTGTCGCCGGGTTTCTTTTGCATCTGTGCCTTGAGCGTCTCAGCGTACTGGCTGAGTTTCTTCAGATACTCCTTCTGCGCCTCAGGAGAATTATCTGAGAGGGCAAGTTTGGTGTTATTAATTATCTCATCGGCGAGCTTCATGTTCTCCCGGTTTGCCTCTTCTATAGTCCTGTTTTTTAATTTATCGACAGCCTTTCTCTCTATTGAGGATGCCTCAGACATCTTGTGCCTGTAGAGGGCCATCTCGACGTTTGTCTGCAGGTCCCTCTCGTGAAAGGGTTTCAGAATAAAGCCGAAGGGTTCTGTCAGTTTGGCCCTCAGGAGGGTCTTGTCATCCGAGTTGGCGGTAAGATAGATCACAGGGATTCGGAAGCGTTTTTGGATGGCCTGGGCGGCCTCTATGCCGTCCATCTTCCCCTCTAAGCGAATATCCATAAGCACTAAATCAGGGTGCTTTTCCCCGGCCTTTTCGATAGCCAGCTCCCCTGTCGATACGGCGTCGCAAATCCGGTAGCCAAGCCTCTTCAGCCGCTCTTGTATCTCCATCGACACAATCATCTCATCCTCGACAACCAGAATGGCCACCTTTTCAACCTTCTCGTCGTCAATGTGTTTGACGTCCTTATAAAAGGCACATTGCTTACATGTGCCTACCGGTTTGGTACATGGGGCAGGGTCTTTGAGTCCGCTAAGGGTTCCAACCACAAGCCAGCAGCGCCTTTCGGCGTTTTGTATAACGGCCGGGCAGAGGCGCATAATCTCCTGGGGGCAATGGATAAACTCCCAGCATTTTGCACCCGTTTTTTTGCCAATAACCTCCGTAGTATCCTGAAACTTCTTAAATAAACCTTTAAAATCGTCGAGCTTAAACCTGTCACCGCTATCCATCGCCAGAGTCCTCCGCGGCCGGTGCCCCCTGCCGCTTTTGAAATGTTATCTTAAATTCGGTACCGCCGTTACCGGCAACCTCAAGTGTCCCCTTTATCTGCTTTACGAGATTGTTAACTAGTTTTAACCCTAATGAATCGGAATTAAAAATATCTTTATCCTTCGGGATTCCCACGCCGTTGTCGCCTATAACCAAGCTCAACATACCATCGGCGCCCTCACAAAGGCTTATATGTACCTCGCCTTTTGCATCACCCGGAAAGGCGTACTTAACCGCGTTTGAGACGAGTTCGTTTACGATTAAACCACATGGAATCGACGTCTCTACGTCCAGCAGTATATTGTCGCATTTTATGTCGAGGGTTATCTTGTCCTCGGATACGCCGAATGAATATATAATATCCAGCGCAAGCTCCTGTATGTATTGCCCAAAGTCTATTGTGGCGAAATTTTCGGACTTGTATAGTTTTTCGTGTACCAATGCCATTGACCTGATGCGATTGCGGCTTATTGAGAGTATCTCCTGGGGGCTGGCATCCTTCAGGTTTATCGATTGGAGGTATAGCAGGCTCGATATAATCTGCAGGTTGTTCTTTACCCTATGGTGCACCTCTTTCAGAAGGATTTCCTTTTCCTTCAATGACGACAGGATATCACTTTCGACCTGATGGCGCCTCTGGATCTCCATGTGAAGCTCTTCGTTGATTTCCTGAAGCTTCCGTTCGCTTAACTTACGCTCGGTAATATCTCTGGATACGGCAACAAATCCTAATATCTCTCCGGTTTCCGAAAATATTGGGGTCTTTATTGTATCCAGGTAAATATCTCCGCCGCTGCCGGTGATTTTTTGTTCATCCTGAATAATACTATAATTCTCTAACAGATCCTCTTCGCTTTCTCTGATCTTTTCCGACACGGCGCTTGGGAAGAACCTTTCTTCCGTATTGCCTATAATATCATCGTCAACTAATCCTAAGAAGTCCTTAAAGGCATCATTAACCAATACATATCGCCTGTAAATATCCTTAATATATATCAGGTCGGGGATGGAATTCAACAAGGTAGTTAACCGCGCATTGGCCTTATCCCGAGCCGTTATCTCCATCTCCTTGTCATTTAGGGATTTCTTCACTTTTTTCCTCAGATTGTCAACAATTACTGACAGCTCTTCTATCTCGTCGCCGGTATAAACCTTAATCAAATGATCCATATTGCCACCCATAATTATATCAGCGCCCCTTTTTAATTCCAACATCGGTTGTGATATTGTCCTTGTCGTATAAATCCATGTTGCAGCCGTATAAATGATGGAGAAAACAACAAAGCCCCCTATGGCGTATAAATATTTATCAAATATATCTTTGGATTCACGATAAAACGCACTAATAGAAGTCTCTTCGAATTGCAATAGCTTATTGTGGCCTTCGTCGAGCGTGTTATGTATTTTTTCGTATTCGGCATAATCCCAATAATCTAATTTGCCTGTGCGCTCATAATGATTGAACATCATATCGGCTTTATTCTTCATCAAGGCGATATCGGCAAACAGCCTGTCCAATAAAACTATTTTCCCCGATGTTTCAGGATTTACACCGCTGCCTTTCCTTGAGATTATGTCAGACTTTAATTTCGATATTTTATCGGATACCTGATTGTACATATGATAAAATTTTTCTTTATCGTCCACGGTACCAAGCGTTACATATGAGACGCCATTAAGAACAACATTATTTATGTCTGCATGTATGGAGAGTTCCATCGATAAGTCATTGGTTTTATCGCTGCCAACTTTTATTGCCGGCATTATAACAAGACGGGTAACCAGGAAAAAGAGCACACAAATGATACCAAGCGGTATTACCGTTTGAATGGTTAATTTTGTCCTGATTTTCACAAGGCACGCAGCGCTGTACTAACTAATCGGCTTGACCCGGCAGGCATATATATCAATTCAGCAACCCGATATCCTGCAACTGCTCGATAAGCGCCTTTTTAGTTATGGGTTTTGTCAGATATGCCGTGCATCCGCCCTTGTAAAATGCCTTTATTATGTCCTTTGGATGGTCTAAGGCCGTGGTCATTACAATCTTCGCCTCTGTTGACGGCACGTTCAGTCCCATCTCCTTTTCATAGTCGCGGATTTTGACCAGCGCCTCGTTTCCGTCCATTACCGGCATCATGATATCCAGGCAAATCAGGTCATAGGGCTTATTCTCTTCGTGTGCCAGGATAAAGGCCTCATAGGCCTCTTTGCCGGTTACCACAACGTCACATTCGCCATAGCCCGCCAGCATCCCATGCAATACCGTACGGTTGTTTAAATCATCATCAGCTATCAGTATTTTCATTTCTTTAAAATCCCCTCCTTAGCGTTTAACCGGTTAGTGGCTGCCCATATGCCGAATTTAACTATACGATTCTGATTCTACGCCATGTCATCCATTTCAGTCAAGCCTTTTTTCGCCGAACCATTCAATCTTCGTTTGTTTGGCATTGCCAAATCTGCCCGGCTTAGTTTACAATGAACCATGGCAAAAAAAGAAGTCTCTACGGTTACCAAAAGAAGGTTTTTTATCTGTGTGGCACAAGACATAGACCACCCTATGCGCTGGTGCCTTAAAAACGACTTCAAGAGTCTGGTAACCATCAAGGTGTTCAAGACCCCCAATGACCTGAAAAAGGCTATGAAAGACGGGGAGACGTGTGATTACCTGATCCTTGATTCGGTAGTCTGTGACCCTATAGAGAAGTTTGCGGGGGAATTCTTTATCGGCTTCAACGCGGTTAAGATAATGGCAATCGTGCCCCCGGAAATCACCGCCGTCGCGCTTAATGCGTTATCCGCCACTAAAGAGATAAAAGACATAATTAAAAGGCCTTTTACGCCCGAGGGGTTGCAGCAGTGTATATTTGAGACCTTCGGATTCAAAAAACCAAAGGAGATAAACGTATTCGAGCTGAAAAAGGGCATGGTACTCTCTGAAAACGTTACATCCCCAGGGGGTGAGGCCCTTATCGAGTGCGGCGTTGTGTTAAACGATATGGAAATCGCAAAGCTCGTCAAATATAACATCCAGCGCGTTACCGTACACACGGACATGACAGCGGTGCTGAATTGCTGGGAATTTAAGAAGTGCGGCCAGCTGGGCAGATGCCCCGCGTCCGTGTTCGTCGATGCCGATGGGTTTTTGGGCGGTGTAAATGCCGGCAGGGGCTGCATGTTCGTAAAGGACACGCTGCTGCAGCATGAGCTGATTAAAGACAAGAGCTTCGGCGAGAAGTTAACACTCATCTGCTCCAAGTGTGAGTTCTGCAAAATAGTGGCCAGTGAAAGCAAGGGTGCCGTGTCGCATACCCTCTTCGTCGAGCACATAAAGGCCAACAAGGGCAGAAAGAAACAAGAAGGCATCGTAATGAAGGACCCCGAGATTAACTGACGGTGTTTAAATTAAGCAGGGGTTTAATACACTCCGGTGAATCGTTTTTTGGCGAATTCACCATCACTGATACATCGTATGCCTCCATCTCATCGTCGGGATACGGCCTTAGAAGGCCAAGCAGTGCGTTTTTGTCCACGCCAGGGCCAAGCCATAAACCGTAATCACCCTTATGGATGATAACGGCCATCCTGTCGTGTATCTTCCCAACTAATGCGTTGGCCTCTGTAGTGATTATCGTACATGTCAGGAGCATACTGCCGTCTTCATTCGTCCACATACTATATAAGCCGGCAAACCCGAAGGGTTTTCCTGATTTCAGGCGTATATACACGGGGGTCTTTGCCGCGGGGCCGTTTGCCGCGGGGCCGTTTGCCGCGGGGGTGCGCCTCCATTCGTAAAACCCGTCGGCCGCGACAAGGCACCTGTGCCTCTTAAATGCCGCGCTGAACGTTGGTTTTTCAGCCACGCTCCCGGCCCTCGCGTTTATCGATTTATGGGCCGTGGCGGCGTCTTTGGCCCAGTGGGGGATGAACCCCCATCTGCACCTCACAAGCCGCCTCCTGCCGTCATCAACTATCGCGGCGACAAGCTGCGACGGGGCGGCGTTATACGACGGGGCAATCTCCGGTAAATCCCCCTGTTCAACTCCGAACTCCCGCACAATCGCCTGCGTAGTGCTCGTCCTGGCAAGGCGTCCACACATTGTCTATCTTATATCTTGAACACTACTGAAGTTATCTTGTCTATGCGTATTACCGCGTCGTAGAAATCCTTGCCCGATAGCTTTGACAGATGTACGACCTGGTCTCCGACCATAGCCACAGTGCCTTCGATGGCCTCGCCCGAGTCCGTTTTCACCATCACGCGTTTGCCCATTCGCTCAGTGAGAATGTCTTTCATTGAGGCTGACTGCCTGACCTCGTACTTGCCCTCGGCCGCGTACACGCTGCCCGGGACCCCCATAAATAGAAGCGCTGCCAATACTGCCGCTACTGTTAAAGTCCTCATTAGTTTTTGACCTCCTTCAGTTAAAATATTTGTGCTGCCCGTGTACAAAACAATAGCATAATCTGGCATAAAAATGTTAGACTTTCATATCACACACCAGGGTAAACGCATTAGAAAAAATACAGTGGAAATTTCATAGACTGGATTCCCGCTTTCGCGGGAATGACAGACAAGACAGGACAAAATAGACACCTGAATTTGTCATTCACGTCGGATTTTTGTCAATCCAGTCTCTTTTTTTTGTCATTCCCGCGAAAGCGGGAATCCAGGAAGGCATCAGCACGGGCAAAATACAGTTGACAACGAAATCTTAGTTATGGTAGATTGAAGGTGTGGAGGGCAGTCAAATGGAAGAGGAAAAGCCGTTGACAAAGCAAGATATATTTGACGCCTTAAACCAGGTTATGCCGCCTATATCCGCGGCTATCGGCAAATTACAAACGGCTATCGGCAAATTACAAAAAGATGTGTCAAGTATTAAGGCTGAGCTTGCCAGAAAACCAGACAGAGACGAAGTCAGTTTTATGATAAAGCAGGAGACAGACCCTATTAAAAGAGAATTAACCGGCATTAAGTTCGAACTCGCAAATAAGCCGGACCGGGAAGAAGTGCGCCATATTGTTGATGAAAAACTTAACGAGTTCGAAGGCAAAGTACGGCAGATAGTCCGCGAGGAATTAGAAGATACTTTACCGCGTAAGACCTTCCGGTTGACTGAGATTAAATAACGGTTCATTCATTGGGGTTTTCTCTTTGCTTCACTTCTCTAATGCCGGATTTAGGACGCCACAGATATATCAGGAGGTATAAACTATAAGATGTCTGCACAAGGCAATGATTCGGGCAGCGCGTTGTTCCCCCTGTTGGAGTTCTTTGTCGATCTGCACAATCCATCAGCGGCCGCAGCGAAAGACGCGGTTCTTGCCGTTAGTGCCGACAAAGGGATCATTGAGTTTATACGCCAGGCAATGTCTGAGGTACAGTGTGAGGTACTCATGGCCGGAGATGCCGCTGATGCGTTAGCCATATACAATAAGGCCAGGCCGCCCGTAATCATCGCAGATACCGAGACGGTTGCCTTGCAGGGCATTGAACAGTTAAAGCGCTCCGCCATTGACAACGCCTCAATTGTGGCGCTTGCGGCGCACGATGGCAGCATTAACGATATGGAGCAGTATTTTAACGCGGGCGTGAGTGCGTTTCTATGGAAGCCGCTTAATCCCGCCGAGCTAAAGGGCATTGTTCAATATTCCCTGCGCCAGAACCGCCTGTTGAAAGAGCGTGAAAACGTCTTTCGCGCCATGGCCAACTCCATGTCCGACGCCTTCGTCATAGTAGATAAGGATTACAATATCCTGTTCTGGAACAAGGAGGCAGAGAAGATATTTCAGCATAAAGCCATTGAGGTTATTGGGCAGAGCCTGATGGCGTCGATTATCTCAAAAAAATACCACCACACAATTGCAAAGCATATCGGACATATAACAAAGAACATCGACTACCTGAGCAGTAAGAATATCTACATAACGGCCCTTGATAAACAGGAGCGGGAGATCTTCTGTAAAATCAGGATGATGCCGCTGGAGATAAGAGGCGCGGTCCTTGCGGTTATCACATTCCGGGATGCCTCGGACTTTCAGGCACGCCAGGAGCTGACCATGTTAAAGCGCTCCATAGACCACCTGGACATCGGCGTAGCCGTTGGCGACCCCGAGGGGACGATTATCTACGCCAATTCATGTATGAACGAACTCCTGCGCCTGAGCCATGGCCCAATTGCCGGCAGGGATGCCAGAGAGATATTCCCCTGCCTCCGCAACTTATACCAGCCGGAAAACCTTGCCAGGCTGGAGAAGTTTTCAACTGAAATCACCGGAGGACAAGACAGCATCCGCCTCAAAAGCGATACCGTCTTAAACGACAGCGGCAGCACTGCCGCTGTTACCATCACCTGTGAGGATATCTCAGCGGCCTCCGCCACAGCGGGCGATGCCACAGGCAGCACCAGAGAGCTGGCAGATAAAAACGAACAGCTGCAGATTGAGCTGTCAAGGCGCAACATAATAGAAGACCGCATGGGGACGACCCTCAAAGACCTCAACATGCTGCTGAAGGAGGTCCACCACAGGGTGAAAAACAACCTCCAGATAATCTCAAGCCTGATAAGCCTTCAATCGGAGGCCATTACGGACAGATACCTGCTCGGTATCTTTAAGGACACGCAAACCCGCATCAGGGCAATGGCCCTCATCCACGATAAACTCTACAAGTCCACCAACATGTCCAGGCTGAACTTCGCCGAATACATACAGGACCTGTTGGCCGAACTCTACGCGACCTACGAAAATTACATAAACAACGTGGCCCTGAAAGTAGACATTGACCCTGACCTGGACATAGACATAGACATAGCCATCCCCTGCGGGCTGATTATCAATGAGCTTATAACCAATTCCATTAAATATGCCTTCACGGGCAGAAATGACGGCGTCATCAGGGTGAGCTTTTCACGCCGCGAAGACGGCAAATATGCCTTCAGCGTAGGGGACAACGGCGTCGGTTATCCGGCGGAGACGAATTTCAGGACATCAAAGTCCCTTGGCCTCCAATTGGTAAACGACCTGATAACAAGAAAATTAAAGGGGACTATTGACATAGATACAACATATGGTACAAAATACGACATGGAATTTTATAGCCAATAAGCCGATTTTATGGGAGGATATAGTGGAACAGCCAACTAGCATGTTTGACGGGGCATTGTCATCGGGAATAAACATTCTCGTAGTGGAAGATGAGATAATCACGGCACGAGATATAGAGGCGAAGCTGAAGAAGCTGGGGCACGGGGTTGTCGGTATCGCATCAAGCGGAGAGGAGGCAATAAAAAAGGCGGTAGAGCTGGCCCCGGACATGATCCTCATGGACATAACGCTGGAAGGAAAGATGGACGGCATAGAGGCCTCCATAGAGATAGACAAACATCTAAACCTGCCAATCATCTACCTGACCGCCCATACAGATTTAATAACGCTCCACAGGGCAAAGGTTACCGAGCCGCACGGCTACATAGTGAAACCCTTTACGCAGAGGGATCTGATAATCACAATAAGCATGGCCCTCTACAAGCACAGAATGGAGATGAAGCTTCAGATAATGAATCAGATGCTCCAGGTGTTTTTACAGCCCATGCCGCTGGAGAAAAAGCTGCAACAGGCCCTTGAGATGATAGTGTCGATACCGCGGATGTTTTTGCAGACGCGCGGCTCAGTATATCTCCTGGGCAGTGACCCTAATACGCTTGTGTTGAAGGCGTCTCTGAGCAACTCCGAGTGTCAGAGTGTACCGGTGGGGCAGTGCCTTTGCGGACTTGCCGCATCGGGGCGCGAGATAGTATTTGCCGACAAGATAGACAAGCGCCACACGCTCCAGCAGGACAGCCTGCCCCACGGGCACTACTGCGTGCCTATTCTTGCCGAGGGCAATCTGCTTGGTGTGCTCAATATCTACGTAAAGGACGGCCACAAACGCGACTCAGCGGAAGATAATATCCTGATATCATATGCCAGTGTCATAGCCAATGCGCTGCACGGGTCGAGGTAGCAGATACTAAGGGCCTGTAATAAAATAACCCTGGCATTTGTTGTAATCATTCAACCCTTCGACAAGCTCAGGTCTCAGGATGATTCCTAAATCCTTCAGGCATCCTGAGCCTGTCGAAGGATGATAATAATTTCAGCCCACAATAAAAAGTAGTTGAATTAAGCCATCGGAATCTGTTAGCCTATAGTATCGATGTAATTTAAGCACTCAGACGGTTTGCATGATTCAGACGGTTTGCATGATTAGGATAAGATATAATGTGGCAAATAAAACCAGGTATGTGGCCAATTAAATCGGATATGGATAAAGACCAGGGCATTCCTGACGTCAATCAGGAACGGCTCAACGAGATTGACGAGCAGATAATTTCGCTCCTCAACAAGCGTGTCGAGACGGTTACGGAGATTACAAATACCGTTGGCGACGCAAAGGCCGAGCTGTTCAGCCCCAGCAAAGAGATAGAGCTTATTGGCCGGCTCCAAAAACTCAACACCGGCCTGTTTCCCAACGACGCGATAAAGACTATCTTTAAGGAGATATTCTGCGCCACATTGTCCCTGGAGCAGCCCATGGCGGTAGCCTACCTGGGGCCTCAGGCAACCTACACCCATCAGGCCGCGCTGAAATACTTCAGCTCCACCTGCAAGTACATCTCAATGGACAGCATCAAAGAGGTGTTCGAGGCAGTGGACTCCGGCAAGGCCAGCTTTGGGGTCGTACCGATAGAGAACTCCAACGAAGGGGCTGTTAACTATACGCTTGATATGTTTGTCGACTATAATCTGAAGGTCTACGCCGAGATACTGTTGTCCATAAACCACCATCTGCTGTCTAAGGCCAACGATGCAGAGATAAAGAAGATATACTCCCATCCCCAGGTAATAGCGCAGTGCCGGAAGTGGCTTGAGCGAAATATGCTGGGCGTGCCGATATTCGAGTCCGGCAGCTCGGCCCAGGCCGCGGCCATAGCGGCGGAGGAAAGGGGGGTGGCGGCCATCGGCAGTGAGCTGGCCGCTAAGATATACGACCTGCACATCATCGAAAAAAGCATAGAAAACGTAAAAGACAACGTGACACGTTTTCTGGTAATCTCCAAAGAGGCACAAGGCAGCACCGGCCAGGACATGACATTAATTATGTTCACGGCTAAAGACCAGCCCGGCTCTCTGCACGAGATCCTGACACCGTTTAAGAAACAGAAAATCAACCTTACACGGATAGAATCAAGGCCGTCGAAGAAAAAGGCCTGGGATTACATATTCTTCGCCGACATGGAAGGCCACATAGAAGACAAAAAGGTAAAGAAGGCCCTCGAAGAAGTAAGAAAACACAGCGTATATCTGAAGATCCTGGGGTCATATCCCCATGTGGAAACCATTGAGAGATAAAATATCCGGGGCCATTATTGCCCCGCCAGACAAAACATACCTGGAGGCAGGAAAAGGCATTGCTTAAAGCGCCGCAGTACGTCAATGACATATCGCCCTATGTGCCCGGCAAGCCTATTGAGGAGCTGGAGCGTGAGCTTGGCATCAGCCAGTCGATTAAACTGGCGTCAAACGAAAACCCTCTGGGGCCATCGCCTCTGGCTGTTGATGAGATAGGCAAACACCTGGGCGGCCTCCACAGATATCCCGACGGCGGGGCCTATGAACTCAGGGCTAAGCTGGCAGAGGCCCACGGCGTGGCAATCGAAGAGATAATCGTGGGGCAAGGCTCCAATGAGCTTATAGACATAGCCATACGGGCGTTTCAGGCACCCGGTGATGAGACCATTATGGGAAGCCCGTCATTTGTCGTATACTATATCTCCTCGGCAAAGGCCGGCGGCGTCCCCGTCCAGGTGCCGCTGACAAAGGACTACCGCCTTGACCTGCCGGGCATGACCGGTAAGATAACAAATAAGACAAAGATCGTCTGCATAGCCAATCCAAATAACCCCACGGGGACGATTATCACAAGGGAAGAGCTTCGGGAATTCTTTAAGAGGCTGCCCGATAATATACTTGTAATAATGGACGAGGCATACTATGAATATGTCACTGACGAGGCGTACCCCGACTCAATGGAGCACTTCAGAGAGGGCGGCAACATTCTTATCCTGAGGACATTTTCCAAGGCCTATGGCCTTGCCGGCCTGAGAATAGGCTACGGCATAGCCAACACGACGATTACTGAGGCGATGAACAAGGTACGCGAGCCGTTTAATACCTCAACCCTGGCACAAAAGGCCGCCATCGCCGCCATAAAAGACACAGGGCATATCAGGCGCGCCGTTGAGATAAACGCCCTGGGCAGGGCATACCTCTACAGAGAGCTG
>PEAC01000035.1 GCA_002753305.1 Nitrospirae bacterium MYbin6 | reverse complement strand
GTGAGTTTCAGGGGGGCAGCTAACTACTGTTCAGAAAGTAGTATATGCTCTGATACTTTCGGAACAAGGAGTTAAGGTTGGGATATGCCGAATCAGGCGTATTCGTAAAAAGCTCGGCATAAGATGTAACCAGAAGAAAAGATTTAAAGCCACGACAGATTCCAAAGTATAATAAAAGGGACGGTTTTATTTATGGTTTCAATACTGTCCGTAGTGTTTGAGTCCCATAGTGGTTAATTCCATGAATTCTTGATTGAATTTTTGTCCCACTAAAATTTATAGATGTTAGAATCATCCTGAGCCTGTCGAAGGATGCCTCCGTTTTTCTTTTCTATTTTGACTCAGTATACAAAGAGGGAATCCAGAAGAGGAAATTCCTATTGAAATTCTCAAATGCGTTTGCCCTGATCGTGCCGTGAGGTTAACTATAAAGAGTCAAGATTTGTGATATAATAGGAATATGGAAACAAGAGACCTGGACTTAACGGAAATCATCAATGGAGAGGAAATCACGGGGCCTAGTCCATTTGGAAGACATCAGAGAATTAGTGGTAATCTATATGACATTATTCGTCAATATGTCAAAGCGAAAGATTGCGGGCAGGTTTATTATTCACCCCTGGATATAATCTTTGAGGAGGGCGTGAACCGTCTTCAGCCTGATATTCTGTTTATCAGAAAAGAGAATATGGCCATATTTCAGGACTGGATAAGAGGCGTACCGGATATGGTATGTGAGATAATCTCACATGGCACTTATGCAAAGGATACTGCGGTAAAGAGGGCTATCTATGAGAGATACAGAGTACCGGAGTATTGGATAGTCCTGCCTGAGTTTGAGACTATCGAAATACTAACCATTGAAAACAATAGCTATAAGACACACTCCATTGCAGAGATAGAAGGTGTAGTTACATCGAAAATTATTGATGGGCTTCAAGTCAATGTCAGGGATATCTTCGATTAAAGAAAACGAGGGAATAGAGGAGCTCTCGGTACTCTCAATATATAACGCGGCCACAGAGGCATGTTCTGCTTATGCGTGCGTATTGAACCATGTCGATTACGTCAGACGGGTTTATTACGATGGGGGATTTAAGAGGCTTTGCGTGGTGGGCTTTGGTAAAGGGGCCTATGGCATGGCCCAGGCTGTATCGTACAATTTGGGTGATTTAATAAGCAGCGGTGCTGTCGTAACGAAATATGGCCATAGCAAAGGCGATTTGGCAGGGAAGATAAGGGTGTTCGAGGGCGGACATCCGGTCCCCGATGAAAATGGCCACAGAGGCAGCCGTGAAATCATTAAACTCGTACAGGACACCCGGGAGGATACACTGGTGCTGTGCCTTATATCTGGCGGTGGCTCGGCGCTGTTTGTTTGTCCAACCGACGGCGTCAGCCTTCAGGAGAAACAGATGGTTACGGAGGCGCTGCTTAAGTCCGGCTGTGATATTAACGAGTTAAACGCTGTCAGAAAATGCATCTCAAAGGTGAAAGGCGGTGGGTTTGCCGACTTGGCCTATCCGTCGAAAATACTATCTCTAATCGTGTCGGACGTCCTGGGAAACAGGCTTGATGTCATTGCCTCTGGCCCGACAGCCACAAGTTCTACAGGCAGCCGTGAGGCCCTTGATGTGTTAGAGAGATATGGCCTGCTCGATAAGAAAATCCCACAGGGCGTTGTTGAAGTTATTAGGCATGATAGGAGGCATCAACGTCCGGTACATGCGGAGAATATTATAATTGCCGATATTAAAAAGGCCCTCAGCGCGGCACACAACAAGGCGCGCAAACTGGGATTTGACGCCGAAATCATCACTGACACCCTCTCAGGCGATGTTGAGGGCGCGGTAAAACGTCTGTTAAGCGAAATTAAACCAAATCAATTATTAATCTCCGGTGGAGAGACGACCATAACGGTAACCGGCTCAGGGAGGGGTGGGCGGAACATGGACCTTGCCCTCAGATTCGCCGCCGAAATCGAAGGCAACCCCGCAATAACCCTGCTTAGCGCCGGTACTGACGGCACGGATGGCCCGACAGACGCGGCCGGGGCGATAGTCAACGGCAGCACAATAGCCAAAGGCCGCGCACTTGGCCTGGACGCGCGGCAGTATATAGATAATAACGACTCCTACGGATATTTTGAGCAGACAGGCGGACTATTTAAACCCGGCCCAACGGGTACGAACGTGATGGACATTCAGTTGATGTTGTGCGGGGAATATACTTCAAACGGTAGCCGCTTATATATTAATGCCGGGGGCCGGACTCGAACCGGCACGAGCGCGAAACCCGAGGGATTTTAAGTCCCTTGCGTCTACCAATTCCGCCACTCCGGCACTGCTCTATTGTAATTGTTATCGTTCGCTTTGGTCAATAGCAATTTAAAATAGTCAGAGCTTGCCTGATCGCAGTATCGATATTATCAGCCATATCCCCAGGAAAAACGCTATTGTAAAGCCCAGCGTCCCTATTGCCGGTATGTCAAATATTTTCGCACCCGTATTGGATAGCGTCAATATCGACGAACTCATTATTATAGACGCGATAACTATGCTGAATGACAACCTGTTCGAGGATTTCTCTAAATCCTTTGTCAGTCGGTCTATACCTGCTATGCTCGATTTTATCGTGAACTCCCCGGCTATCATTCGCCTTAGCAGGACGCGGAATTTCTTTGGCGTGTCTACCAGTGAACCGGCAAGACCGGACAACTGTTTCTCTAATTTGTCAAACACCCTCTTTGGCCCGTATTTTTTCCTTATTAGTGTAGACGTATAGGGCGTTGCGGCAGTTATAAAATTAAACGCGGGGGATAGTTCCCTTACCGTGTTGTCTACTATGAGCATACACTTGTCTATGAGCAGCATTGACGAGGGGATCTTTAACTTATGCTTTATTGCGAGGTGTGTTACTGTGTTTAAATACTCTGCGAAATTTATCTCCGCAAGCGCGCTGTCATACAGGGGCAGGAGGAGTTCCATCATGTCGGACAGGAATTCCTGCCTGAAATGCTCTACATCCATCTCGTCTGTTATCATCCCCAACTCTATGAACTGGTCTATTAACGAATCGAAGTCCTTGTTCACCAGGGCTACGAGTACGGCCGCAATGCTTTCCATTACAACAGGGGCCAACCAGCCGGCCATTCCAAAATCCACTATGGCGATGCGTCCGTCGTAGAGGACGAACAGGTTGCCAGGGTGCGGGTCGGCGTGGAAGAATCCGTCGTCAAGTATCATCTTGAAATACGCATTTACAAGCGTTGCCGCTAACTCGTTCCTGTCAAGGCCCGCCTTATCTATTGCCGCTATATCGCTTATTCTCATTCCCTCAATTCTTTCCATTACCAGCACACGGCCGGATGTGAAATCGGGGTATAGCAGGGGAATTTTTATTTGTTTACTGGCCTTGAAATTCTTTGTGAAACGTTCGATGTTCTTGGCCTCTTCGATGAAATTCAGTTCTTTTTTTATCGTCTTTGAAAACTCGCCTATGATTCCAAGCGGGTTAAAGACTTCCGTTTCCGGTATGTACTTTAGCATCAGGCCGGATAATATCTTCATTATACTTATGTCGGTATCGATTATTTCTTTTATCTTAGGGCGCTGCACCTTTACAACCACTAAGGAGCCGTCCTTGAGCCTTGCCCTGTGTACCTGGGATATTGAGGCGGCCGCTATCGGAATCTCCTCTATCTCTGCGAATATCTCTCCAATAGGCCTGCCAAGTTCATTTTCTATGATTTCTTTGGCGCTCTCAAAGGGAAACGGCGGCACCTCATCCTGGAGCTTCTCGAACTCCGCGGCATACTTTTCCGTTATTAAATCCGGGCGGGACGACAGTATTTGCGCGAGTTTTATAAACGACGGGCCAAGCTCCTCAAACACCTGCCGGAGGCGTTCCGCCGTAGAGGTCTCCATGATTGTTCCAACTGCCATTATCTTTATTCGTTTTCTGAAGGGGATAAATCCGTAGAGATTCAACTGTTCGATAAACTGTCCAAAACCGTGCTTTATCAACACATTCAGTATCTGCGTTACCCGGTTTAAGTTCTGGTAGGTGGTCTTTAATTTGAGAAGTTCGCTGAACATTGCTATTTGTTATCAGTGTGGCCACTTTCATAGGCTGCGAGGCGCTGTGAGAGGGCAGCGATTTTCTTGTTTAGCTTCTCGATGTCGTCCTTTGTGGCAAGGTTCATCTTATCGAGGGCCATACCGATTATTTCCGAGATATTTACGTTTATCCCCGAACTGGCGATAGTAACCTTTTCCGACCATTCGTTTATCAGTGTCTTGCCCTGGGATTCGCTTAACTGCCCCTTTTCCACAAGCCCTTCGACAAACTCCCTGAGCATCTCCTGTGCCCCAAGGGCTGCCAGCATGGTGTTTTTTATTATCTCAAATAACATTGTACCTCCTTTATAACTCTCTGTCTCATACTATCTTATGGGATTCTAACATAAACGAGCGGCATAATACCAAACGGCGGGGAAAATGCAAGGATTGAGCGGCCAGTTATGAGTTTAACCGCGCCAGGGCCTCGGGAAGCCCTGTCAGGTCAGGGATTTTAATACAATTTATGCCAGTAAATATCTCCACATCTCCGGCAATTCTGGCTATAAAGGGGACACCGTTTGCCGATGCCGCCTTATAGTCGCTCATTGCGTCACCGACATAGACGGCCACTGCGGCGTTAATGCCGTGCGTGGCGAGGATTTCCCCTACAATGCCGCTCTTTTTCTTTGGGGCGCCGTGGACTGCCTTAAAATACCCCTGCATGTGCCGCCGCCTTATGATTTCCTCTATCTCGCCTTGCGGCGTGGCGGTTGAGACAAAACACCTGTAGACATGATTGGCGTAATTGTCCAGGAACTCCCTGGCCCCCTTTACATATGGGGCGCTTGTGACTTCATCGAATACGAGGCCTGCAAACCGGAGACACAGTTCCTCAAAGCGTTCCTCCGTGAGCGGCCTCTTTAAGATATTCTCATATATATAGCGAAACTTATCGAATCTTGAGACGCCTGCGTTTTGCAGGTGGTACTCTACTACCCTGTCAGTAACGCCCTGCCCTTCGTGGGTGAATAGCCTTGCGAAGGCCTGCGTCTTTATATCTACGGATTCGACGAGCACACCGTCGAAATCAAAGATTATCGAGTTAATCATCTATCAGTCCCAGCACTGTGCATGGGGCGCTGTCAAGCCCCTCAATGCGCAGGGGCAGCACTACTGCTTCCCTTAACGAGGCCAGACCACAGGACAAGTCCATGTCCTCTATCAGGACAATCGGGGCGCCTTGCCCGTCAGGATCTAAAAATGCCTGATGCGAAAGCCTTCCCAATGTGCGGTCTGCATACGGGGATACGGAAATCCAATCTATACCGATTGCCCTGACGCGCGGATATTTATTTCTTAAATATAATCCCACATCGGGGTGGATACCGGGATTTTCTTTTACATAGACTTCTTCGTGGCGCCGGCTGCACCAGCCTGATTGTATGAGTAAGAGGTCGGTCTGGGGGTCTATCCCTTTCAGTTCTTTTATAACCCCTGAGGGATTTAATGAAGCCATCAGTACCTGTGGATGTTTAAAGATCCAGAACTCTGGCGGATACTGAGATACTCTCATGCCTTTGTCAAAGAAATGTTTTGGGGCATCCACATGTGTGCCCCAGTGGTTTTCCATCGTGAATGAGGATACGTTTGCGGAGTCCCCGTTGGAGATAGATTTACGTGCCAGAATTTCAAGGGTATTCCTGCCTCCATAAACGGGATTTTCCTCTGCCAGTGTGTGTGATAGGAAAATGTATCTCACGTCAGGCCCTATCGTTGTCTGAGTCGCCGCTTTGCAGAGTTTTATATAAGTCGTGTATGGTCTCAAGAATACCCTGTCCGAGATCGACATATGTGCGGGATGTCAGGCGCCTGCCGACTTTCGGGGCAAAGGTGTATGGGGTTATCTCATAGTGCAACTCAGTATTGGGTGGTAAAAACTCGATTGCGATTTTATTGTCAAGCATCTCCTTTATCATGTAGAGGAGGTCTTTTATCCTCATCTTCTGGTAGCCGGTTATGATTATGTGTTGATTTGCGAACTCCTCGGCAAGGATCTCCACAGTACCCCTTGCCGCGTCATGGACATGGATATATTCCCTGAGTTCTTCGCCGTCGCCGTAGCGGGTTATCTTTCCCTCTTTCAGGGCCTGAGTCAGCATTGTATATATGATGTTTCTGCAGTCTGCCCTGGGGCCATAGAGAGAGCCGAAGCGCAATATCGTATATGGCAGCCCGAAAAGCTCCCAATAGTTTTCGATTAACAGTTCACAGGCCTGCTTGGTACTCCTGTATATAGAGCCTGCCTTGCTGTATACATACAGGGAGCTGGCAAAGACAAACCTCTTTATGTTTGCCTTCCTGCACGCCTCCAGTATGATAGTATTGCCAAGTATATTGTAACTAACGCCTTCGACGGGCCTTTTGCTTGCCTCGTCTATGTCGGCAATACCGGCAAAGTTAAAGACATAATCAGCCCCGGTAACGGCATCCCCGACAGCCTTTTCGTCCAAAATATCGCCAACGGCCATTATTTGAGATGCCCTTATGTATTGGGAGTGCCGTTTGTCATAAATAGTAACCTCATAGCCCTCGGCATCAAGGCAATCAGCCACATGGCTTCCTAAAAACCCGGAGCCGCCAAAGACCGTGGCCTTCTTCTTAGGGGCACCGGTCATCCCTCTCTAAGGCCCCTTAAGAGGTTTTCTACGGATTGCGTTTCCATTTCAACACGCGATTCAACCGCGTATGAACCTATGTGTGGGGTAAGAATGGCATTTGGCAACTCCCTCAATTTACCGGCATATGGCTCCTGCCCGAATACATCTATGGCCGCGCCGCGTAGCTGTCCGCTTTGTAACGCCCCATAGAGCGCCTCTTCATCCACGGCACTGCCGCGCGATACATTTATAAGCCATCCGCCTTTTTTCATCCGCGCTATCTGATCCCTGCCCAAAATCATGTCCTTCGTCGAGACATGGATGGTTACTATATCTGCAAAATCAAGGAGCTCATTTAGCGGCAGTTTCTCTGCCCACGCCGGGGAATCCGGGGCAACCGGGTCGGTGAATGCGATTTTACATCCCAGAGGCAGTAATATTGAGGCCGTGGCCCTTCCAATCCTGCCAAACCCGATGATGCCGATATTTTTACCGCTTAACAGGTTGCCCATGAGTTTTTCCCATTTCAAGGCTTTGAGTGCGGAGTCCATTTCGTTGATTTTTCTGAGGAGATTTAATATCAGGCCCAGGGTTAGTTCGGCAACCGCGCGCGTGGGGGCATCCGGTGTGTTTAAGACCGTTACCCCAAGGCTTTCTGCCGCCTTCAGGTCGACATTGTCAAGTCCAGTGCCGCACCTGGAGATTACCTTTAACCCCGGCAGACCCTCAAGCACATCGGCACTCAGTGGCTCCGTCCCCGCGATTATCCCAATGGAGCCGCGGCAGAGTTCTGCTATCTCCTCTTTTATTAATTTCCTTCCGTATGGGTTTAGCACAATTTCATAGCCGCTGCGCAGCGGGGCCAATGGTTTTTCGCCGTACTTGCCGAAGGAGGTTGTCGTTATCGTTATTTTATCTCTTTTCAAAACAAAACATCCTTATATAGGGTATACGCCTGCCGATTATATTTAATATTCTCTCAAATATCTTATTGCCTTCTATTAACTTATTCAGGAAATAACTCCTTTTAAAGTCTGTTAACCAGGCATAATTTTTCTTTTCTTTATATATAAGGCCCGCTTTTTGTGCCACAGCAATTATTTCTTCGTCCTTACGCCTGAAGCCGAAGTGTTGCATAATAATACCCTCGCGCGCTCCTGCCACAAGCAGTCTCTTTGCCCACAGCAGATAGGTTTCCCACTTTAGTATGATATCATGGATTAAATATGACAAGGCGTTGTCCGGCGATCCGGCAGAGTCAAGGATTAATTTCCCGCCAGCCTTAAGGCTCTTCGATACATTTTGAAAAAAAGTATCCAATTTATTATCGTCAAACAGATATATTAAACTAAAGCAAAGAACAACGCCATATTCCTCATGCGCTGGATTTTCCAGGATATTCAGTTTAATAAACTTAAAATCAGGAAACAGGCTCAGCGTGCTGCGGTATAGTTCGGGGGATATATCCAAATCTGAACACGTAAGATTGTACCCGCCGTCCATTAATAAAAGTTCATTTACACAGCGCCCTGAGGCAATCGATAGCACACTGTCCTGCCTGTTTAAGTGCCTTCTTATAAAATCATCATAACACTGCAGCCGTCCGAGGTGGTAGCCGGCAAAATATTTATTGAAAAAATCCTCTTTGCTCCTGTATGCCTCATCAGCGCCATAACCGCCCATTGCCTTTGCGTGGTCAATGTATTGTTGGTCTATACCGGCGAATGTCCTTCTGCTTAAGCCAGGGTCTAACGAATACTTATACCACTTTCTCAATAATAGCCTCAATTTGCCCTTTTTGTTTCTCTGGCGGCAATTCTATCACATTAACCATGAAAATATCTACGCCGTCGGCTGCCAATGGCGTACCCTGAAGAGAGGTTAGAAAAATTGTTGCAAAATAATAACGATTTATGTTACGTTCTATTACAAAAACACACGCTATGTGGCCGGATATGGCAGCTTTAGCAGAGGTCCTCACGCGGCAGTGTCCGCCGGGGCGCTAAGGCTATAGCGGAGGGAAAACCGAAAGGAGGTACATTAAGAGTGGTAGTATCGATGAAAGAGTTGCTTGAGGCGGGTGTCCACTTCGGACATCAGGTAAAGAGGTGGAATCCGAAGATGAAAAAATATATCTTCGGCGAGAGAAACGGGATATACATTATTGACCTGCAAAAGACGGTAAAAGGCATTGAAGAGGCCTATAATTTCGTCAGAGACATATCAGCTGCCGGTGAGTCTATAATGTTTGTCGGCACAAAAAAACAGGCCCAGGATGCCATTGCCGAGGAGGCCGCACGTGTCGGGGCCTATTATGTCAATCAAAGGTGGCTTGGCGGGATGCTGACGAATTTTTTCACTATAAAAAAGAGCATAGAAAAGCTGAAAAAAATAGAGACCATGAAAAACGACGGCATCTACGAAGTGCTGACCAAAAAAGAGGTGCTGGCGCTGGAGAAAGAACGTACTAAGCTGCAAAAGTACCTGGGCGGCATAAAGGAAATGAAAAAATACCCCGGCGCCCTGTTTGTCATAGACCCGCGAAGGGAAAACATCGCCGTCATGGAGGCAAGAAAGCTGTCGCTGCCCATAGTTGCCATAGTGGATACGAACTGCGACCCGGATAAGATAGACTATGTGATTCCCGGCAACGACGACGCCATAAGGGCAGTTAAGCTCGTAACGGGCAGAATGGCCGACGCGATTGTCGAAGGCAGGAACATGCTTAACAGAGAAAAAGAGCAGGCAGCACAAGACGTGCTGATAGAAGAGAAAA
Organism: Nitrospirae bacterium MYbin6; assembly: GCA_002753305.1. GTDB lineage: Bacteria > Nitrospirota > Thermodesulfovibrionia > Thermodesulfovibrionales > Magnetobacteriaceae > Magnetominusculus. The sequence continues at coordinate 19,056 of PEAC01000035.1, read as the reverse complement.
AACAACAGGAAGAACTTGAGGAGGTAAAAGCGTGATATCCGCAACCATGGTCAGGGATTTAAGGGAAAAGACCGGAGCCGGCATGATGGACTGCAAAAAGGCCCTGACGGAAACCGGCGGTGATTTTGAGAAGGCCCTTGATTTCCTGAGAAAAAAAGGCCTGGCCACAGCGGCTAAGAAATCCGGCAGAAAGGCATCCGAGGGGCTTATCTGCTCCTACATCCACATGGACAAGATTGGTGTGATGTTAGAGCTGAACTGTGAAACTGATTTCGTGGCAAAGACAGACGACTACAAGATATTGGCAAAAGACATTGCCATGCACATAGCCGCGGCAAACCCCGAGTACATAGAGCCGTCGGACATCCCCGCAAATGTAATCGAAAGAGAAAAGGAGATATACAAAGACCAGGTGCAAAATAAACCGGCAAACGTGATAGAGAAGATATTGGAAGGCAAGCTGGAGAAATTCTATGCCGAAAAATGTCTGCTCAGGCAGATATTCGTCAAAGATACAGAGCAGAAGATGACCATCCATGATCTCATCGTGGAAAAGATTGCAAAGCTTGGCGAAAACATCATGGTCAGACGTTTCGTAAGGTATCAGCTTGGTGAAAAGCAAGACGAAGCATAGGGCTGATGGCGATTATGGATAACTTAAAATATAAACGCCTGCTTCTGAAGTTAAGCGGTGAGGCCCTGATAGGCGACAGAGACTACGGCATCTCGCAATCGATGGTGATCTATGCCGCAGAGGAGATCAAAGCGGCCTATAATACCGGCGTACAAATGGCAGTGGTCATTGGTGGAGGCAATATATTCAGAGGCGTTGAGGCCTCCGTACAGGGAATAGACCGGGCAACGGCAGACTACATGGGTATGCTGGCAACCGTTATAAACGCCCTGGCGCTGCAAAATGCCCTCGAAAAAATAGACATCCCCACAAGGGTACAATCGGCCATAGAGATGCGTGAGCTGGCCGAGCCGTACATAAGAAGAAAGGCGATGAGGCATCTTGAGAAAAACAGGGTAGTAATCTTCGCGGCAGGCACGGGCAATCCCTATTTTACTACGGACACGGCAGCCGCCCTTCGGGCTATGGAAATAGACGCGGACGTTATATTTAAGGCCACAAAGGTCGACGGCGTATATACGCAAGACCCTGTAAAACACCCTGACGCAAAGAAGATTGACCACATCTCACACCTGGACGTCCTCAAACAGGGCATCAGCGTAATGGACTCAACGGCCATTACGCTGTGTATGGACAATAACCTCCCGATTGTCGTATTTAATTTAAAGACTAAGGGTGCAATAAAGCGAGCCTTGCTCGGTGAAAAAGTCGGTTCTTTGGTAGGGGGCTGATAATGGACAAGGAGTTAGAGAAAAATCTCAACGCTAAGATGAACACGGTAATTAACCACCTGAAGAAGGAGTACGGCTCCGTTCGCACCGGAAGGGCCTCTCTTTCGCTGTTAGACAATATCATGGTCGACTACTACGGCACACCTACGCCGGTAGCCCAGGTGGCGGCGCTTGGTTGCCCTGACCCGCAGACTATAAGTATCACCCCGTGGGAGCAGAAGATAATACCAAACATAGAGAAGGCCATAAGGAAGTCCGACCTTGACCTCACGCCAAACAACGACGGAAAGGCCATAAGAATTAACTCCCCGCCCCTGTCTGGTGAGAGGAGGACACAGCTTGTAAAGGTAGTGAAAAAGAAGGCCGAAGAATCAAAGGTTGCGGTCAGGAACATCAGGAGGGAATTTAACGAGGAACTGAAGAAGCTCGAAAAAGACAAGCACATCAGCGAGGACGAGACAAAGAGGTCCCAGGAGGAAGTCCAGAAGGTGACGGATTCGTTTATCAAACTCGTTGACGAGGTCCTTGCCCACAAGGAAAAAGAGATTATGGAGGTTTGATTTGCAGAGCAATTTTATGTTAAAGGTAGAGGACGCGAAGCTTCCTGACGTCCAAAAGGCCCTTAAAGGGGCCGGCGTCAAAGTAATAAGTATCGTCGAGCTGTATAAAGAAGGCGCTCCCGATAATAAATCTGAAAATAAACCCGAAGAAACCGCCTGAGACGGAAGGAATAGAGATGGACAAAGACAACGAGGCTGTGAACTCAACAGATAGCGAGGCAGCAAACGAAAGGGCAAAAGGCATCAGAAAGGTACTCATTCAGGAAAGACAGATAATTTTAAAAGAGGCTAAGACAGAGATAGGTAATTTCGTAAAAGGGGATGAAAAACAACTCGTCGAGGCGGCCTTGGACGACGGCGACTGGTCTGTTGTGGATGTCAACGAGGATATTATTCTTCAAAAGCTGCACCACCACAAACTTAAGCTGAATAAAATAGACGAGGCCCTGAGAAAACTAAATGAAGGTTCATACGGTATATGCGACGACTGTGGGATTGAAATAAGCGATGCCCGATTGAAAGTACTGCCGTTTGCGGTACACTGTGTAGAGTGCAAGGAAAAAAGAGAAAAGATAGAGCAGGTAGAAAAGGAGCAGTCTTTTCAGTAAAACACCTTATCAAGAAACAGGCCGCGCCCCGGTGCAGTCATACCGGCCTTTCTTCTGTCCTTAGCGTAAAGAATCTCTTCGATTGCGCCGGTATGTGTCTTTCCTCTGCCTGTATCCACTATGGTTCCAACGATATTTCTGACCATGTGGCGTAAAAAACCGTCCGCCTCAATAGTAATTATAATAAAATTGCCTTTTATTTCCGTACCCATAAAGGATAGGGCGGGGAGTGCCTCAATCAGAAGGCTGAATATCTCTCTGACAGTGTTTTTTACGTCCGTATCAGTGGCGCAAAAGGACTTAAAATCGTGTCTGCCAACCAGACACTCTGAGGCATTTCGCATAGCCCCGACATCCAGTGTGTGTTTGATGTCCCACACATAGCGATATATAAATGGGCTGGCGGGGAAGCTGTTTAATATAACATAGAAATAGCGCTTTCGCCTTGCCGAGTATCGGCAGTGGAAACCGTCCGGGACATATTCAGCGCTAATTACCCTGATATCGCAGGGCAGCATTGCGTTTAGCGCCCGTTGAAATATTTCAGGGGGCAGGCTGCCTTCCGTGGAAAATGAAGCGCACTGCCCAAGGGCGTGAACCCCGGAGTCTGTCCTTCCGGCTCCGGTGAGTGCCGTGGCGCGCCCTGTAATCTTACACAATGCCTCTTCGATTAATCCCTGTAAAGTGGGGGCATTGGGCTGCCTCTGCCAGCCGCGGTAGTTCGTACCGTCATATTGAATTACCAGAGAGATTTGCTTCACGCTGCCAAGAGAAATAAAGGAATCTTACAACACTTCCTTAAAGTAAGCAATAGTTTTAACAAGTCCCTCATCAAGTGGAACGGTGGGTTCCCAGCCAAGGGCATTTCTTGCCTGAGTAATATCCGGCTGCCTTTGAGTGGGGTCATCCTGCGGCAGCGGCATAAAGACGATTTTTGATTTGGATCCAGTCATTTGAATAACCTTATGCGCAAGTTCAAGGATTGTAAACTCGCCAGGATTGCCCAGATTAACCGGGCCGGTAACCTCGTCGGGGGAGTTCATCAGCCTTATCAATCCATCACACAGGTCGTCTACATAGCAGAAACTCCGCGTCTGGGAGCCGTCCCCATAGACCGTGATTGCTTCGTTTTTCAGGGCCTGGACTATGAAATTACTGATAACGCGGCCGTCGTTTGGGAGCATCTTGGGGCCGTAAGTATTAAAGATGCGGGCTACCTTGATTTTCAGATGGTGCTGCCTGTGGTAGTCGAAAAAAAGCGTTTCAGCGCATCGTTTGCCCTCGTCGTAACATGCCCGTAGTCCGATGGGATTAACGTTGCCCCAGTAGGACTCAGTTTGGGGGTGGACGGCCGGGTCTCCATAGACCTCGGACGTAGAGGCCTGAAGGATCTTAATCTTTAGGCGTTTTGCCAGCCCCAGCATATTTATGGCGCCGTGAACGGAGGTCTTCGTCGTCTGTACGGGGTCAAATTGGTAGTGGACCGGAGATGCCGGACAGGCCAGGTTATATATCTCGTCAATCTCGGCATAGAGAGGAAAGCATACGTCATGCCTCATGATCTCAAAGTAATGGTTGCCCATCAGATGAACGACATTGCTTTTGCTGCCGGTGTAGAAGTTATCAAGGCAAATCACTTCGTTGCCTTCGTTTAACAGCCTCTCACACAGATGGGAGCCTAAAAACCCTGCCCCGCCAGTTATAAGAATCCGTTTCCCGCTTTTCATTTGTTATTGCAATTCCATCATCTCCTATACTATAACTATTTGTGTAAAATAATCAATCTATATCATGATTCAAGCTATCGCCGGACTACCGGGGCCTTAGGCAGTGTAACCTCTATTATTGTGCCCGACTCCTCGGAGGATTGCATGGAGATGCTGCCATTTTGGGCCTCGGCTATCATGCGTGCCGAATACGTACCCAAGCCTGTGCCGCCTTTTTTCCCTATTGTCACAAATTTATCGAAAAACCTGTCCCGAATGGACTCCGGTACCAGTCCCAGATTCTTTACAGCCACCATGATGTTCTCTCCTTCAGGCGATACGGTAACAAACACCGCGCTTCCTGTAGGGGCCGCCTCTGCCGCGTTTTTTATAAGGTTATGAAGCATCGAGTAACACAGGAGTTCATCGCCAAGCGCGGTTAAGTCCTCCCCGCCCTGATATTTTGTAGTTATCTTTATGTTTTTGGACGTAAATCCAAGCCGTATCTCCTCTACGACCCTATCTATCAGCCGTGTGAGATCCACAGGTTTCGCGTTTAGCTCGAAGCGTCCCGTCTCTATTTTGTAGAGGTCTGTGGAGAGGTTTACCATGTTAAGCAGTGTGTAAGACAGGTCCTCTATGGTCTTTACCTGCTCGGTGCTTATGTTTTCACCCTTTCCGACGCAGCCTATTGTCCCGATAATGGCGGCAAGGGGGCTTTTCATGTCATGGCGCACGATGTGCTCTACATCGTCACGGAGCCTGGCGTTATCCATCATAGTGTCCAGGGTGTTTTTCAACTCTTCGTACCCGCGGTAAAAGCGCAGAAAGTTGCGCACCCTTGCCTGCAAGACGGTCGGATTAATAGGCTTGGTAACGTAGTCAACCGCCCCGGACTCCAGTCCCTTGACAATGTTATCAGGGTCATCCAGCGCGGTCAAAAATATAACGGGTATATCGGAGGTCACCTCGTCTGCCTTAAGCATCTTAATGACATCAAAGCCGTCCATGTCCGGCATCATTACGTCCAGTAGCACCAGATTGGGTTTATCCTGTGATTGGCATATCTTGATTGCCCGCTGCCCGTTTGGGGCCACCTTCACGCGGTATTCCTTTTGTAATAGGTTCGCAATCAGGGTCAGGTTATCCGGTACGTCATCTACGACAAGGACAGTGAGGGCCTTGTTTGTCGCAGCGGCTGCCGGTGGGGCCGGACTTGCAGCCGGAGTTTCCTCCGATGGCGGCGCTTTAACGGCAGGCTGGGCCTGCTTTACGGTGCTGCGCTGAAGTGTTCGCTTAATCCGCTCAGAGAGAGTTCCAACGGAGAAAGGCTTTAGTACAAAATCATTCACACCGCTTGCGATTGCCCTTTCTACCTGTGTACGCTCAATCTCCGCGGTAATCATTATAAATGGAGTGAATTGGTGGTTATTGTCCTTGCGTACCCACTCAAGCAGCTCAAGGCCCGTCATTTGGGGCATGTTCCAGTCGGATAGGATGATGTTGACTGGATTGGCCTTTAGTTTGTTAATGGCGTCCGCTCCGTTTTGTGACGTTATAATATTTGTAAACCCAAGGCTTTTCAGGTTGCTGACCATAACCCTGCGCATTTGGTCGTAATCATCTACGTAGGGAAAAAGCGGTTGGCTGCTCATGGTTCCTCCACATTCAGTTTTTTTATCGAGCTGACATTGACAAGCCAGCCAAGTATCGCATCCTCTCCCTCATACGGGATCTTCATATAAGTGGCCAGCAAATCTATAACACTGCCGTCCGGGCAGCGCATCTGAAGCTCATAGTCACGGGCTATGCCGTCGCGCTCCATGATTTGTATAAGCCGCGCGCGGTCATCGGGATTTACATATGCCTGCACCGTTTTATCCCCCGGTACAAGGTTTGTCCACTGCGTGAATATGGGGTTGCAAAACCTCAACACCCCACCAGTTGAGATACCAATGCCTATGGGGCTGCTCTGGAGTATTTCCTCAACGGCACGGTTCTTTTCCTCAAGCTCCTGTTTTGAGCGCAGCACTGTCTCTTCCGCACGTTTTTGTTGCGCAATGTTTCTGACATTTGCCTGAAGATATTGCGTCTCACACGATGTCATTTTCGTTAACGTTACTGTTGTAGGGAAATCCCTGCCGTCAATTGTCTTGTGTGTCCACTCGAAATGATTATATCCCTGCTCCATTGCCTTTCCGATGGCCTGTTGAGCCATAACCGCAGATGGCGCTCCGTCGGGCTGATATTCCGGGGATAAATCCCACGGCCCCAGTTTAACGAACTCCTCCTCTGTTGATACATTAAAAAGGCTCAACGTGGCGGGATTGGCAGACTTAAATCTCCAATCCGGCGGGGCCAGTGTCATAATGGCATCCTGTGAGTATTCGAAGAGCGCCCTGTACTGGTCCTTTTGTTTATTGGCTGCTTCCATAAGAAATTGAGTGTTCAGATTACGCTCGATAATAATGAGATTCATTGCAACAACAGGGATAAGTTCATCAAGAATGGGCTGGTGTCTTTTGTCAAAATGGCTCAACGCGGCAAGTTCGACAACGCCAAGCACACTGTCCAGGTATTTGACCGGATACAGGGCGACATATTTTGGGCGAATCTCGGCAAACCCACAGGAAATACTAACATGGCACTCTGGCCCTGCGTCAATCATTATCGGCTCCATTTCCCTGGCACACTGCCCTATAAGCCCCTGTCCCAAGGCAAAAGTGCGGCTCATATCGTCAGGGACAGCGCCATACCCACCCGCCGGCCTGAAGTGGTCTTCCCTCTTGTCAAATACATAGAACACCCCATAGTCGGCATTGAGTACCGGGGCAATGTTTGCCATAAATGTCTGTGCCAATTCCTCAAACGTCGCCGCGGTATGGAGTTTGGCAGCGATTTCTGCAATCTGTGATTTAATAGCCGAGATAAGCTCAAGATTGCCGGTATACTCCTTAAGCTCTTCCTGAACCTTTTTGTGCTTTCGCATTACGCGCACTAATCTCCGGTTCCACAGGAAAACAAATATAACTATAATGGACAACGCCCCAATAATCGGCCCTATTGTCTTCCAATCAATGCCTGGATCATATTTAATGGCTACCCAACGGTACTTTATCTGGCGTATTTCCTGTTCGTCCATACTCCGAAGCGCCTTACTCAGGGCAGAGGCAAGTAGTGGCCAGTCCTTTCTAACGCCTATGGCCAGGTCATGCATATATGGGGTTGACGCCGCTACTTTTAAATTAGACAGCCCTATTTTGTCTATATTAAAGCTTACAGTGCCAAGATTATCAACGAGGGCATCTATTGTACCGTTAGACAGTTCCTTCAATGCAGTCTCTATGTCCGGCATTTGTACAAGTGATAACTTAGGATGCTCAACCTTGAGGCGTGCCTCTATTATCAGTCCCTTTACTATGCCTGTTTTAATTTTATAAAGGTCGTCAAATCCTTTAATTGTCTGATTTTTTCTCGTGACTATTACGGATGGATTGGTGGTGTATGGCTCGGTGAACAGTAGAAACTTACGCCGCTCCTCAGAAGGCGTTATCTTGGGGATAATGTCAATCTCTCCGGTCTTTGTCTTTTCAAGCGCTTCTTTCCATTTCACGTCCTTTTGCGGATCTATGGTTATATTGAGGCGTTTGGCCAGCTCTATAATGAACTCTGCACTCATTCCCACGTAACGGCCCTGACTGTCTATATACTCAAATGGCAGTCTGTTTGAGTCTATCCCCAGGCGGAACTGTTTACCGGCAAGGAAGTTCCGCTCCTCATCGGTCAATTCAATCTTTACGTCCTTCTTCTTAGGTGGCTCGGCACTTGTTTTTGCCACGGACGCTACACATAACCATATGATAAATATAAAAATATAAAAAAGCGCTGTCAATAACCTCTTCATAATACAACCCCTATTGCGGCAGCCGTCTCTTTCAATTTCTCAAGGGCCTCTTCAAATTCAAACCGTGATATAAGCGCCTTTATCTGCCTCGCAACGGCCCCATGCCCTAGGGTGGACAAATTATCCGCTACGCCGTCTGAGAAATCGGCGGCGCTTGAGTCATCCTCGGCAAGCAGCGCGGCAAACTTCCGTATTTCCTCCGTAAGGGCGGCGATGTCAACATCCGAAGCTGCAGCGGCGGGAGGGGCGGCGGCCTGTGATTGCTCGCCGTAGGCCGGGATTGCCCTGGAGATTTTCTCTAACAGGCCTTTGAGCGTTAACTCCAGCGCACTTAGCGGCTCGGGAAGCCCGTTTATTTCGGCGTTTTTTAGCAGCCCTTCAACCGTTGCCGCGGCATTAAATACCTCATCGGCGCCAATATTGCCTGCCAAGCCCTTAACGGTGTGTGCCTCGCGGGTAGCCGTCTCAAAATCCCCGTTAGCCGTGGCTGCGTTTATCCTTTCTATAACATCAGATTGTGTCTCATTAAAACGTGTTATCAGTTTTTTTAATAACGTGGCATTGCCGCCAACGCGTTGCAGGGCCGTTTTCAGGTCAAGGCCATCAATGTTGGGCAGCTCGTTTTCTTTCGGCTTTGAGGGTTGTTTTGCGTCGGATGTATCAGATGCCTTTGGTTTTATCCAACGTGCCAGTGTGGAAAATAGCTGCCCCACGTCTATGGGTTTGGCTATGTGGTCGTTCATGCCGGATTGGATACATTTTTCACGGTCTCCGGCCATCGCGTTCGCGGTCATGGCTATGACTGGCAGTTTAGCCAGAGTGTCGTCCTTACGAATCTCTTTTGTGGCCTCAAAACCATCCATAACCGGCATCTGGCAGTCCATCAGAACGGCGTCATACTTTTCAGCCTTTACTTTCTCAAGCGCTTGCAGTCCGTTTACGGCAACGTCAACTTTCATACCGGCCTCTCCAAGTATCTCAAGGGCCAATTCCTGGTTCACCTCGTTGTCCTCGACAAGGAGTACATATGCCCCGCACATTGACTTCTCTGCTTCCTGATAATCTGCCTTCCTGTCACGCTTAGCGGTAGTCATGACAACCTCTTTGCCGAGGGCCGATAATATACTGTCAAGCATGGTTGACGGGCTTACCGGCTTGACCAGCAGGCCATTGATTTGTATATCCACTGCCTGTTGCAGCAGTTCATCGCGGCTGTAGGCTGTGGCCATGATAAAGGCCGGCGTATGGGCAAACCTGGTATCGCTGCGAATACGGCGGATTGTCTCTACACCGTCCATCCCGGGCATTCGCCAGTCCATCATGACGAGGCCGTAGGGCTGGCCTTGCTGTTGCGCACTTTCCAGTTCCGCTATAGCCGCTGGTCCGCTTCCAACGGCGGTTGAGTTGAATTTCAGGGATGCCAGCATGGATTGGAAGATCTCCCGAGCGCTTGGATTATCGTCTACAACCAGCACGCGAAGCCCCAGTACGTCCTCAGCCTTAGCGGCCAGATGTCTTTGTGTGCTCTGGAGTCCGAATTTCGCCGTAAAATAAAACGTGCTGCCAACGCCGGGGGCACTCTTTACGGCGATTTGTCCATCCATCATCTCTACCAGGCGCTTGCTTATCGTAAGCCCCAGGCCCGTGCCGCCGTATTTGCGCGTAGTTGAGGTATCGGCCTGGGAGAATGCCTTAAAGAGCTTATTTTGCTGCTCCTGAGTAAGCCCCACGCCGGAGTCGGCCACGCCAAAGTATAATCGCACACTGTTGGGTTCGTCGGATGGTTTTTCGGCTTCTTTTGAAATGTTTATTATAATCTCACCCTTTTCGGTAAACTTGACGGCATTGTTTGTGAGATTTATCAGCACCTGTCCCAGTCTCAACGAATCCCCTACAAGGGCCGTGGGGACGCCAGTGTCTATGTTAAACAGAAGCTCAAGGCCTTTATCCTGTGCCTTTATTATTGACAGGTCGGCCAGGTGATCCATTACGTCCTCAAGATGGAAGGCGCTCTGTTCGAACTGCATCTTTCCCGCCTCAATTTTTGAGAAATCCAGTATATCGTTTATGATGCCAAGGAGGTTCTTTGCCGCGGAGTCGACTTTTTCCATGTAGTTTCGCTGCTTGCCGGTCAGCTCCGTTTGCAGGGCCAAGTGGGTCATGCCGATGATGGCGTTCATTGGGGTGCGAATCTCGTGGCTCATGTTGGCAAGAAAATCGGATTTCATCTTTGTCGCATCTTCGGCAATTTCCTTGGCGCGCCGTATCTCCTCCTGTGCGGTGATGAAATCCGTAACATCCTGCGTAACTCCATACATATCGGTCGGCTTGCCCTGCGCATCCTTTTCGACATTGCCAAGTGCGTGAATCCAGACCACACGCCCGTCAATCGGGCGCTTATAGGCATAGGTGCTGTCATAGACGGGGACGGTTCCGGCAATGGCATCGTTAAAATTTGCTAACGTGGCCTTTGAGGCCTCCTCATCCCCTTCCTGAACATGGACAAACCAATCCTCTGTGATTCGATAACGATAGTCAGGATTGGGTATGTCGCCAAAAATAGCCACCGCGCGTTCCGAGGAATTATACCAGCCGGAGCCGTCAAGCGGGACGTGCCAGTAACCGGCCTTTGAAAGTTGCAGGGCAGTATCGGCCAGGAAATTCGCCTTCTTAACCGCCATCTCACTCTGAATGCGTTGCGAAATATCCCGAAACACTACTACTATACCGGATAGATTGCCGTATTTATGAATCGGCGTAGTGGTATATTCTACATGGAAACAACTGCCATCCTTGCGCCACAGGACTTCGTCCGTAATATTACGGCTTATGCCGTCTTTTGTCGTCCGGTGTATGTGGCATTCACTCCATGGATATACACTGCCGTCGGGATGGGCATAGTGGACTGCCGTGTGCATTTGCTTGCCAATGAGTTCCTCTGCAGTATACCCCAGCATTGCCGATGTAGCATTGTTGGCAAAGACTATGATTCCTTCGCTGTCAAGCAGGCAAATCCCATCTTTAATTGAAGACAGAATCAGGCGGCTGCGCTCTTCGATTTGGGCGAGAATGGCCCTGCTCTCCTCAAGTTCGTCCTTCCGGGCCATGAGCTGTTGTTCCGAGGCGGCCAGCTCATGAGCCTGTGCCTGTGTCTTTTGAAGCAGTTCCTGAGTCTCTATTCCTGCCGATAGAATCTCCATGTTCATGGCCACAATCGGGAGCAGGCTGTCGAGAAAAATCATCTGTTCTTCTACAAATGCCCCAAGCGTCCCAAGTTCGATAACCGCAACCACCTCGCCGCGGTGAATAACAGGGGTGACGGCAACGGAGGATACCATGAGCGCGCCAGGCCCAATATGCGTAGTCACGATTTGGTCGAATGAGAATGATAAATTCATGGCCTTGCCGTTACTGGCGGCCTGTCCGATTATGCCCTCGCCCCATGAGTAAGTACGTATTGTATTAGGGTCGCCACAGGCATAGCCGCCCACCCAACGCAGCTCGTTGCGGCCTGAGTCGCTAATGTAATAAGCCCCATATATGAGCCCCATGACAGGCGCGATTTTCGATGTCAGCTCGTTTCCGAAATCGGCAAAAGTAGTGCACTTCTGAATGGCACGGGCTATGTCTGTAACTTGTTCGTTCATCCAGGTTTTCTTTGCTTCTTTTATACCAACCTGTCTCAAGCCCTCAAGGGAACGGCCTATCTCACCGAATTCGTTTTCTAATGGCTGAAACGGAATCTCATCATTTAATTTGCCCTCAGAAAGGCCTACAATGCTCTCCATAAATACCTTTAACGGGTTGACAAACGAACCGGTGAATAAATAGGACAAGAGTATAAGCACAAGCACCCCTGTTAGTGCGCCAATGCGTGGATAACCCGAAAAACCAGCCACTATAAACATGACCGCCACTATGCCGGTAAATACCAGCATACGCCGTGACACGGCCATGTTCTCAAGATATTTTCTCAGACCAGTATATTTCATTGGCAATATAGTCAATAAAAAAGATATTGTAATATACTACAGATATATTTATAATAAAGTCAAAAGTACCGGAGGTCAACAATGCCGATAATAACATGGTCAGATAGTCTGAGCGTACAGGTTAAAGAGTTTGACGGCCAGCATCAGAAGCTCGTACAGCTCTTAAATGATGTGTATGACGCCGTAACCGCAAAAAAAAGTAATGAGACATTAAAAAAAGTGATAGGGGAACTGATAGAATATACAAAGTACCACTTCTCAACGGAAGAGAAATATATGGATACATATGACTACCCGCAACGGTCTGAACATATACAGGAACATACCGATTTAACAAATCAGGTGTTGGATTTTCACAATAAATTCATAGCAGGCAAGGCCGTTGTAGATCTCCTTCTGATGAACTTTCTTAAGGATTGGCTGACGAAACACATACTTGGCAGCGATAAAAAATATGGCCTCTACTTAAATACAAAAGGGGTATCATAACGGCCTATCCCCTCTGTAATGCCTCTTCGGCGCGTTTGCGTAGGGTGATATCGCGAAACACCACGACTATCCCAACTAGCGTGCCGTTTTTGTAAGTTGGTGTTGCCGTATATTCTACAGGGAAAGAGGACTTGTTTTTCCTCCAGAGGACTTCGTTGTCAATGGTTCTGGCTACGCCGTCTGTACCGGTCATGAACATCGGGCACTGTTGCTGAGGGAAATCGGAGCCGTCGGGCAGTGCGTAGTGAACCATTGAGTGGAGCTTTATACCTGTCAATTCCTCCACGCTAAAGCCCAGCATGGCAGCCCCGCTGCTGTTTATGAAGGTTGTCATACCGTTTGTGTCCAGTCCGATAATGCCGTCTTTTACGGAATTCAGGATCAGTTGGCTGCGTTGTTCTACATGTGTGAGGGCCTCTCTATTTTCATGGAGGGCGCGGCTCTGCTGCATGAGGGCCTCTTTTTGGGCCGCGAGTTCTTCGGCCTGTTCTTCCATAAGGCGTGCCTGTTCAGCAAGGCGTTGGTTGTTGTCCTCAAGTTCGTCTCGCCGCGAGATAAGCTGCTGTTCGGATACGGCAAGGGCCTGGGCCTGGGCCTGGCTGCTTTGAAATATATGCTGTGTCTCGATTGTTCCTGAAAGGATTTCTATATTCATGGATATGACTGGAATCAGGGCGTCGATAAATGCCGTCTGGTTATCTGTAAAGCCCTCCTCAGTCGTTCCCATCTCAAGCACGGCAAGTACTTCGCCGTTATTTACAACTGGCACTATGGATATTGCACGAACGGCAATTGTACCCAGTCCACAGCCGCAACCGATACGCTCCTGCGAAGATAGCTTAAACGACAGCGGGGTCTTATCGCGGGCCGCCTGACCGATGAGGCCCTGTCCAAAGGCGAACTGCCCGCTGTGGAATGAATCGTCGCAGGCATAGCCTCCGGTCCTTACTAACCGGCCCTGAGAAATATCGTTATAATAAAAAGCCCCATATATCAACCCCATAATGGGGGCCAGCTTAGAGGCCAGCACATTGCCGAAATCTGAGAAAGATACACACTTCTGTAAAACCCTGGCAATATCTGCTATTTGTTTTTTGACATATGTGTCGTTTGCCTCCCTGACGGCGACTTGCCTTAGCGTGTCCAGGGCACGGCTCAGCTCTCCAAATTCATTCTTATCGGATTTAAAGGCTATAGTGCCGGTAAAGTTCCCATCAGAAAGTTCAACGATACTGTTGCGAAATATACCCAACGGCCTCAGCAGTGAGCGGGCAAATAAATATGACATCAGAATGAGTGTGACTATACTAAAAACGGCATATATAAGTATATGCGTGACCTCGGTATTGTAGATCTCCTGAGATTCTTTATATTTTTCTTTTGCCCTGCTTTCGGCAAAATCGGTAATTTGGTCTAGTTTTTTTAATAGTAAAGGCCATGGATTGCCGGGATGTACATCAAGTGTAAGTTCAAAGGCCTCCTGAATATTTCCTTCTTTTGCGGTATCTAATTCGCTCTTTACATATACCAATGCCTGGCGGTATAAGTTAACTGCCTCGTCAATTTGTGCCTTATCTCCCAGAAAACGCTCTTTAACCAGCTTCATTTTATCGTTGAACCTGCCTTCGTATTCCTGTATTTTCCTGATGAGTTCCTCGCGTTTTTCAGGGGTTGTTTCTATTATATATTCGCGGACACCGCGCCTTTGAAGATATACTATTATCTTAGCGTCTTTGACAGTATTGGTAACGGTATGCGGATGCTCATAAAAAATACGGATACTCTCAGCCATATGCGCAAGCTGAGGAATATTTGAAAAGTTCGTCCACAGGAGCAGCGCTAAAGATATGGCGACAAAACCCAGCACACGCTGAGGGATGGTCAGACGCTCCAAATGCTTTGTTATATTGAAAATCTTCATTGTACTATTCCTTATTATATATGCTGTTCTACGTAATTTTCCTTGATCTCGATTATTTCCGGCAGAACGTTGGCAAATGCCTCCACAAGGGCCGGGTCGAAGTGCTGGCCTTTGGTGTTTTCTATCAGGTCGACTGCCTCCTCAACGGGCCAGGCCTCTTTATATGGCCTTTTAGAGGTCAGGGCGTCAAAGACATCCGCTATGGCTATGATACGGCCCTCTATTGGTATGTCTTGCCCGGCGGTGCCATTAGGGTACCCGGAGCCATCCCACATTTCGTGATGTGTAAGCGCGATAACCCTGGCCATCTCAAGGAGCTCGGAGTCGTGCCTGCCGATTATCATATCCCCTATGGCACAGTGTTCTTTCATCACAACCCATTCGTCGTCGTCGAGTTTGGCGGTCTTCTGAAGGATTCTGTCGGGGATGCCGATTTTCCCTATGTCATGCATGGGGGAGGCCTGGTATATCATCTCCGCTGCCGAAATATTAAGTCCATGGCTGAGGGCTATCAGCCGTGAGTAGTAGCTCATGCGAATTACATGAAGGCCAGTCTCGTTATCTTTAAACTCTGCGGCCCGCCCAAGCCTTCTTATGATTTCTACGCGGGTCTCGTGAATCTCCGTAGTTCTTTGGCGAACTTTTTCCTCCAGTTCCCTGTTTTGGTCATAGAGGGCAAGCTGCGTTCTGACCCTTGCCAGCACGATGGGAGGGCTTATTGGTTTCATAATGTAGTCAACCGCGCCAACCTCGAACCCCTTGGCCTCATCCTCGACCTCTGTCTTGGCGGTCAGAAAGATAACCGGAATGCCTTTAGTGGTCAAGTCTGCCTTTAATCTCCTGCATACCTCATAGCCATCCATGCCGGGCATCATAATATCAAGCAGTATCAGGTCGGGGGGATTTTGCGATATAGCTATCTTTAAGGCCTTCTCCCCATTTAAGGCCACCTTAATTTGATAAAACGGGCTTAACAGCCCATTAATAATCTCTATGTTCTCCGGTGTGTCGTCAACTACCAAAACAGTTTGTTTTTTCAAATCGGCAACCATACCTTAATCCTCCTGCTTATATTAAACCTGCCGGAAAGTAGTTTCTACCCTTCTTATTGATGAAAACTGAGTCCAATCCAAACCGTTGTAATCGGTTCAACTATATGTTATTGCAGGATCTTGTACTTGCTGCGAACCTCTTTTATGTTGCCGCAGGCCATCTCACCCTCGGCACATGGGCCGGTAACGCAGCCGGGGCCTGCTATTGAGAATATCGTTGGGGAGGCCGGCTTGACAAGCCTCAACATCTCATCGGCAAGGGCGTGAATTTCCCACTGCGCCCGATTGCAGCAGCGCTGCCTGAAAAAATGCAGCAGCTCTCGGGCATTCATCGTTACAATTATCTTGGTCTCACAGGCGTTTGGAAGCACAAATCTGGCGTCCTGGTTGCCGGCCTCCCCTGCGTAGCCAAGTTCTGCCAGCCTTTTCGATATCTTGGTATATGCGGCCTGAGCCTCTTTCATAAAGTCCCTGAATATCTTTTTAAGTTCCTTGTCAGAGTCAATGGAGGGTGGTATGATATAGTCCAGGGTCTCATCTTTACCGGTCTGCATCGAGACATAGCGCTGGGACTGCTGGCTGTAGGAGGCCAGCCTGTGGCGAACGAGCTGGTGTGAACATGCGCGCGATATCCCCTCTATGGCAAACGTAAACGAGGAGTGCTCTATCGGGCTTAAGTGCCCCATGTCCATTAGTTTCTGGATAAAACCTTTCTGGTCCTTTTTCGTTATTTTTTTCTTCAGAGCCTCTATGTCCGAAGGGCTGTAGCATAGCTTGGCGGCCATTGCTACCAGTTCCTCCGGCTCAGGGGTGTGTCTTAACAGCAGTACCTTTAGTTTTGTCTCGCCCATCCTGATACTCCTAGCTAAAGCTTTCCTTTGCCGAGGGGAATATTCCCTTTTCGACCTCGTCTTTATACTGTTTAAGGGCGCCTATGGTCTCTTCTTTTAAGTTTGCGTATTTCTTTACGAACTTCGGCACGAAGCGCTCAAAAAGCCCCAATACGTCATGCAGCACGAGGATTTGCCCGTCACAATCCACACCGGCCCCTATGCCGATTGTTGCGATGGACAATGAGGCGGTTATCTGACTTGCCAACGCGCTTGGCATCGCCTCAAGGACTATGCTAAAGGCGCCCGCATCCTCAAGTTTCTTCGCGTCTTCAAGGAGAGTCTTACCTGCCTCGTCGGTCTTCCCTTGTACCTTATATCCACCCATTCTGTATATTGCCTGCGGGGTAAGGCCGATGTGGGCCATTACCGGTATCTCGGCGCGCACTATCGCCCTTACCTGCGCGATTATCTCACTGCCGCCTTCTATCTTAACCGCCTGCGCACCGGATTCCTTTATAAATCTGGCCGCGTTTCTGACCGCGTCCTCCACCGATACCTGATACGACATAAAGGGCATATCCCCTATAACCATTGATTTTTCAACCGCGCGGGACACAAGCCTTGTGTGATAGAGCATCTCGTCCATCGTTACGGGCAGTGTGTTATCAAGCCCCTGCACTACCATGGCAAGGGAGTCCCCCACTAATATGCCGTCAAATCCGGCCTCGTCCACTATGCGCCCGAAGGTGTAGTCATAGGCCGTTATCAGCGTGAGCTTCTGGCCCTTTAGTTTTTTTTCCCTGAACTGCTGTATCGTGGACCTTAGCATCTTTTCCTACAGCAATCCCGCTCTTTGGAGAATCTCAGGGACCTTGTCCTCCATGCCGATTGCCATGATGTGTACGCCGTCGCAGATCTTCTCGTCCTTGAGCTGCTTTATGTGCCGGGCGGTGATGTTTAAGCCCGTGTCGAGGGCCTTTTCCTTGCCGGCGGCCTTTAGCTCGGCTATCAGTTCCGGCGGGACTTTTATGCCGGGTACGTTGTTATTGAGAAAGTTTGCCATGCCGACACTTTTTAGCACAACGAGGCCAGCCATGATCTTTGTGTTTGACTTTCTGGCAAAGGCCATAAAACTTTTGAATTTCTCAATGTCATAGATGGCCTGTGTCTGAAAGAAATTAGCGCCCACCCTGACCTTTTTCTCAAATTTCATCAACTGCGGCTCAAGGGGGTTTGCCTCCGGTGTGACGACCGCGCCCTGATAGAAACTCGTCGCGCCCTTTAGTTCATTTCCGTGCATGTCCTTGCCCTTGTTCAGTGAGTCAACAACCTGAAGGAGCTGGACGGACTCGATATCATAGACGGACTTTGAACCCTTTTGGTCACCCGCTGTTACGTGGTCTCCGGTCATACAGAGGACATTGTGTATCCCCAGGACAGACGCCCCCAGAAGATCAGACTGCAGCCCTATGCGGTTTCTGTCTCGGCAGGTCATCTGTAGTATCGGCTCAAGCCCCTGCTCCATGGCAATCTTACACACGGCAAGCGAGCATATTCTCATCACTGCCGACTGGTTGTCCGTAACGTTTACGGCGTCGATTTTACCTTTAAGTATGTGCATGTCGTGTATCATCGTAGTGATGTCGGTCCCCTTTGGGGGGCCTACTTCGGCGGTGATGACAAATTTGCCGGACTCTATGGCTTCTTTAAAACTCATATCGGGGTCTCCTTATATTCAGGCTTTCTTTTCCTTTTTATCTTTGTCCTTGTCCTGCCTGGCCATTGCGTGTGGGTTTTGCTTTTTCGACCAGTCCTTGGGAGGGAGAATTTCGTTCATCTTGTCGAGTTCATTCACCTTTTTCTGCCTCTCGTATATCCTTACCCAGGCGCATTTGATCTCGGAGCTTACCTCACAGTTACCGTCTTTCATACCGCCGCACGGGCCGTTTAACAGCCCCTTCGGGCAATTCGTAATCGGGCAGATGCCGCCGGTCTGGTCTATTATGCACTCGCCACAGAGCGAGCACCTCTCGTCAAACATCTGAAATCTGGTCATATTTCCCAGGAACAGTGTGTCGTTCGATGGATAGACCGGCTTATCGGGGAATATCTCTACGCCGGACTGAGTGCCGGCCCCGCAGGACATTACGACGATTGCCTCGGCTGATTCACAGGCCTCTTTGTCTTTTTTCAACTCTATTTTAGTACCCAGTGTCTGGCAGCCCGTCTTTGGAACCATCATGCCGGTTACGGTCTTGCCCTCTTGTTCCAGTTCCTCTTGCATTGTCTTCATGGCGGCCACGTCGCCCGTTCCGCAGAGAGAGGCACACTCGGAGCAGCCGATCAGGAAGAAGCTCTTATACTTCTTAAAGCTCTTCATCAGATCTTCGTGAGACTTTCTTTTTGAGATAATCATGTTGTCCTCACTTGTTTATTTATTTCGCTGTTTATTTTACAGTGGCCTTCGCGGCTTCAACTGTATTGTACATGAGCATGGCTATTGTCATAGGGCCAACGCCGCCCGGAACCGGGGTGATAAAGCCCGCCCTGTCCTTTGCCTTTTCAAACTCCACGTCGCCCACGAGCTTGCCGTCCTCTTTGACGTTGATGCCTATGTCTATGACTG
>PEAC01000034.1 GCA_002753305.1 Nitrospirae bacterium MYbin6 | reverse complement strand
GATAGAGCCATATAACATACGGCATGGGGCGGTGGCCCTTGGGATGAGCTACAAATATTTCCCTAAAGAGACAATTCACATAGCCGTCGTTGACCCTAGTGTTGGCTCAAGCCGCAGGGCCATTGCCGTGGATACCGGCAGACATATTTTTGTCGGGCCAGACAACGGTATATTTAGCGTGATATATTCTGAAAACAAGGCGTCAGTCTATCAAATCACGGACAAACACTGTTTTATAAATCCATCAGGGGCAACATTTCATGGCCGCGATGTCTTTGCCCCCACGGCGGCGCTGCTCTCAAAGGGCCTGACCCCTGAGGAGATTGGAACCCCTATTGATGACTATATATCTTTTGAGATAACACCACCGTTAAAAACAGGCGATAACACAGTAACAGGAGAGGTCCTCTACATAGATGGCTTTGGAAATATAATAACGAACATCACCGCGGCGTTTATAACAGGTGGCAGCTTCAAATTAGACGGACGCCTTATATCCATTAAAGAAAACTACTCACAAGGGCAACACGGACATCTCCATGCCCTCATCAACAGCGACGGCTGCCTTGAGATTTTCACCAGACAGGGAAGCGCTAAGCTCAAGTTGAGGGCAGGTGATAAATTAACGTTAGAGTTAACTGATTAATTCCCCAGTGTTTATTTGAAGTCTATATCGGGGATGCGATAGTATCCCCTGTTTATCGAAGTCCTCAGTATAGTGGCAGCTTTTTTCTCGTTGGGATAGGTCAGGCCGGTGTTATAGTCCTTGAAAAAAAAGAATTTTTGTTTAACGGATTTATGCAGCATTACTATTTTATCGTGATTTGAGTAAAACGCGTAAATGTTAAACGAGACAGCAGCCGCTAAGATTATGTAAAAGTATTTTCGTATTATTTTATCAGCCGATATTTCTAAGAAGGCAATATATGAGAAAATCACAAGGAGTACCGACATTACGATATATCGTGTGGTCAGGGCATTAAAAACACCAAGGCTGGACCTGCCTGCGGCAGCCAGCATTTCAGACAATAAGATAAAGACAATAAATGAATAGATAACGGTATTTTTTATATAATATTTATTTATTGTCAGATAAACAAAAAATAGTAACAACAAACTGCCCATAACCATTGGCAGGTATAAAATCGTTGAAAAGCTATCAAAGTTATCCATTATGTGTGGTATATAAACTATATTGCCAAGAAGCACGATAAAATATTGGGCCACAGTGCCGGGTTGATTTAGCAATGTCCTGAACATACTGGGATGGTCTGCCGGTTGGACATAGCCATGAAGATACACAAAGGCATTTAATAATATGATAGAACTCCAGATTATTAATAGTTTGTACCGCTTCTGAAGGAATAGCGCCAGCATGCCGGCAAAAAAGCACATTATGCCGTTGCCGCTCGTAAAAGTTGACATGGCAGCAAAGACAGCCGCGATAACAAAATATTTAGTGCCTTCCCTGGGTAAAAAATATAGCGATAAAAAGGCAAAAAGCAACACATAGAAATTCTGTATTGTTCCCATGGCAAAGAAAATCGCGCCAAAATACTGAGGCTCAAACAGTATAAATACAACCGGAATGAACCAAAGCAGATTGCGCTTGTTGTTTGACTCTGAATCGCGTTTGTTACATGATAAAAAAATCACTATTAAAATACCTATCAGGCCGATATTGCCAATCATTATCAGGGTCTTGAAGTTGATATTGTTAAACAACCAGTAGTTGGCTAAGACGGTAAGCCTTGTGAGGGCAATTCTATGCTCATTGTGCTGCAGGAAAATCAGGGCTATTTTATCTGAAAGAGATGAACTCTCGTTAAATCTGGCCATGAAATCAAGTACGGCGTCGAAATCGTCGGCAATTGGTATGTTATTGCTGTATCTCATTACTGTGTAATAATAAAAACTCACAGATATGGCGGCAAGTGAATATATAATCGGTCTTACAAAACCCATGCAATCAAACTGGTATCAAGTGTACGACACCATAATTGTTACTGTTTAACCCTTGTCAGCTCTGTCACAAAGGCGTCCGCGGCCTTTGAGATGTCGTCTTCATCCATTATCGCCGAGGCCACGGCTACTGCGTTAGCGCCGCAGTCTATCAGTCCCGCGGCATGCTCTTGCTGTATACCGCCGATGGCAGTTATGGGGATGTGGATGTGCCTTCTTAGCTCTTTAATCGAGTCAGGGCCTTTGGGTGTACCCGCCTTTTTTGTCAACGTCTTGTATATCGGCCCGAAGCCGATGTAGTCGGCGCCGTCTTGCTGAGCCTTTATGGCCTGGCCGATGTCGTGTGTGGATATGCCTATTATTTTGGAATTGCCAAGAATTTTGCGCGCCTCATGAATGGGCAGGTCGTCCTGGCCAAGATGTACGCCGTCGGCGTCGACGGCCGCCGCTATGTCGACATAATCATTTATTATCAGAGTAATATTATTAGCCTGTGTCAGTGTCTTGAGGAGGCGGGCGGCCTTATATATCGCAAGGCGCGAACTTTCCTTATCCCTGAGTTGAACCCACTTAATGCCGCTTCCTATTAAATCTATTATCGAATCAAAGGGCGGGCGCGCGCGGTCTCCACAGTCCATCAGCACGCATATGCCGCCTAAGTAGAGTCCTTTGCCGCTACTGGCCTGCGGCATTTACCCGCTCCAGGTAACCCGTGTCAAACTTGCCGGAGAGAAAGTCGGGGTTCGACAGTACTGTCTTATGAAACGGTATGGTGGTCTTAATCCCCTCAATCTGAAATTCGCTGAGGGCGCGGCGCATTCTCTCTATCGTCTCCTTCCGGTTGCAGCCATAGGCTATGACCTTCGCTATCAGGGAATCGTAGTATGGAAGCACGGTAGTCCCCGCGTGTATGTACGTATCCACCCTGATGCCGGGGCCTCCGGGAAGGTAGAGAAAGGTTATCTTCCCCGGTGAGGGCGCAAACGTATACGGGTCTTCGGCGTTGATGCGGCACTCTATCGCGTGGCCCTTGAACCTGACATTCTTTTGCTTAATACTTAACGGCAGGCCGGATGCCAGGCGTATCTGTTCCTTTATAATATCCACGCCCGTTACCATTTCCGTTACGGGGTGTTCTACTTGTACGCGGGTATTTATCTCCATAAAATATATGTTGTCGTCGCTGTCGAGGATAAACTCTATTGTCCCCACGTTTCTGTATTTCAGGGATTCGGCGGCCTTGATTGCGAATTTGCCGAGTTTTTCCCTTGTTCTTTCGTTGATTGCAGGCGATGGGGATTCCTCTATGAGCTTTTGGTGCCTCCTCTGAACCGAACAGTCCCTCTCGCCCAGGTGTATGGCAGTGCCTTCGTTGTCGACGGCTATCTGTACCTCAACATGGCGCATTCGGGGTATGTATCTCTCTACGTACATCTCGCCGTTTCCAAAGGCGGCCAGCGCCTCTGCCTCGGCGGCCGAGAGTGCCTGTTCCAGTTGCGGCGCGGCATGTACGACCCTCATACCCCTGCCGCCACCACCGGCTGAGGCCTTCAGAATCACCGGATACCCTATCTTTGAGCACAGTTTTTCAATCAATTTCCTGTCTGTGATGGCGCCGTCGCTTCCAGGGACTACGGGGATGCCGTTTTTCCTCATTACTTGTTTGGCCTTGGCCTTGTTTCCACCCAGGCGGATGTTTTCTGGCGTGGGGCCGATGAACGTGATTTTCGATTTCTTGCACGCCTCGGCAAACTGCGGGTTTTCGGACAAAAATCCATACCCGGGGTGTATCGCCTCCGAGTCCGTAATCTCGGCAGCGCTCAATATCGATGGAATATTCAAATAACTCTCTGCGGCGCGCGCAGGCCCTATACATATGGACTCGTCCGCCATTTTGACGTGCATGGCGTCTTTCTCTACTTCAGAGTACACGGCCACGGTCTTTATGCCGAGGTCTTTGCACGCGCGCTCCACACGCACCGCTATCTCACCACGGTTGGCTATCAGTATCTTCTTAAAAAGCGCCATATATATACCTTAGAGCGGATTTATCTGAAATAATGGTTCACCGTACTCGACTGCGGTGCCGTTTTCGTGGAATATTTTTACTACTATACCGCTTACCTCGCTCTCTATTTCATTCATCAGCTTCATGGCCTCCACTATGCAGAGTACTTGTCCTTTTCTCACGGTATCGCCAATTTCGACTAAGGGGGCGGAATCTGGTGTTGACGATCTATAAAACGTACCCACTATCGGGGATTTTACCGTCACATAGCCGACAGATTCATCCTCTTTGGCCGGTGGGGCAACGGTTTCTGCAGACTGCGCGATTTTCGATGCCGCGGGGGCGGCAGCCTGCTCCCTTTTGAGGATTATTTTCTGGCCATCTTTTTCGTAATGTATCTCGGTGATGTCGGTCTCTTTTATCAGTTCTATCAGTTCTTTAATATCTTTAATTTCCATCACTTCACCCGTTCTATGTATTCCATTGTCCGTGTGTCGACTTTAATTGTGTCTCCCTGATTTATATGAAACGGCACTTTTATAGAGGCGCCAGTCTCTAGTTTTGCCGGTTTTGCCCCGCCTGAGGCCGTGTCACCCTTAAAGCCCGGGTCGGTCTCCGCTATGGAAAGCTCTACGAATATTGGCAGCTCAACGGCAAGCGGTGTTTCCTTGTGGTATAGAATCGTTGCCACCATGCCCTCTTTCAGCAGCAGCTTTGTATCACCCAACTGGTCTTGCGTGAGGGGGATTTGTTCGTAGTTTTCCGTGTCCATAAAATAGTACATCCCGTCCTGAAGATATAGATACTGCATCTGCTTGCTCTGGAGATTGGCCCTGGGGAATTTCTCCCCCGAGTTAAACGTCTCTTCTATTACCTTGGCGCTTTTAAGCCCCTTCATCTTGGCACGGACAAAGGCCCCGCCGCGGCCCATTTTTACGTGTTGAAACTCAATTACTTCGTATGGCTCTCCCTTGAATTCTATCTTTGTTCCTCTTCTGAAGTCGTTCGTTGCTATCAAATATGCCTCCTTACAATATCTCTATACTTCTTGAAAGGCTCGTTATCGTCTCGGCCTGCCGGCCGCTTACGCAAACCATGTCCTCTATTCTCACACCCCCCAATTCGGGGATATATATGCCCGGCTCTATTGTAAAGACCATGTTTGTGTCTATTTTTTGCTTCCTGTTCACGGCCGATATATAGGGCTGTTCGTGAACCTCCATTCCTATGCCATGTCCGGTCGAGTGGCCAAAATACTGCCCATAGCCGGCATCTTGTATTACCCCACGGGCCACTCCATCCACATCGGCAGCGCTTTGCCCCATCCTTATCGATTCCCGTGCCTTTGTGTTGGCCTTTAGTACTATATCATAAATCTCTTTTTTCCTGCCCAAATCATTTCCACCCCCTATGAGAAATGTCCTCGTCATGTCGGAGTAATACCCCCCGGACTCTCCCCCCCAGTCAATAATAACCAGGTTGCCTTGCTCCAATGCCTTGTCCGTAGCCCTGGCGTGAGGCATGGAGGAGCGAGCTCCCGATGCCACAATTATTTCAAACGGCACCCTATCTACCCCCTGTGCCTTTAAGCTGTCCTCAAGCATCGACGCGATTGCACGCTCGGTGGCTCCAGCCCTTATGCGGGGTTTTATATCCATTAGGGCGTTCTCTGCCCTTTGGGCCGCTGTTTTTATATGCCGGAGTTCTTCGGCGTCTTTGCTTATTCGGAGCTTTTCTACCGTGTCTCTCAGTGCCTTTACCTGAAACTTCCGGTTAAACATATCAAATGTCCTGTGGATTAGCGTATCTTCAACGGCTATTTTTTTTATTTTTTTCTTCCCGATAAAATTCATAATAAACTTAACCGGGTCTTTTTTGATAATTATTATCTCACAGGAGGCGATCTCTGCCGCCGATTGCTCTTTGTACCTGAAATCCGTGAAGAAGTAATTCTCTTTGCCGGGGGCGCCGGATACAAGCAAATATCCGTGGGAACCGCTAAAGCCCGTCAGGTATTTTATATTTATAAGGCTAGTAACAAGAAATGTCCCAATGCGCCTTGAGTTAAGCCATTCCTTTAGTTTATCTGCACGAGTACCCTTACTGTGGCTACCAATCTCTTCCGGCGGCATACTCCTCCCTGCGTTCCTTTAGTTTATCTTTTATGTGGCTTAGTCTTCTTATCATCGTGTTTTCGTCTTTGTCCATGAGTTTTGCAAAATGTCTGATTTCATCAAGGCGGTTTATGATTTCCTTGTCGCCGGGGTACTGGTCGAGAAGGCGGTTGAAGGCCTTTATTGCCGCTATGTAGTGCTCGGTTATGATGTAGTTTTCTACCATCTCAAGCTCCTGAGAGAGCCACGAGCGCTTGTCGATGCTCTCGGCCCGGTATTGTGGCTGCTCTATAATTGTATCGCTGATTGCCTCGGGGTAGTGTGTGTCTGTTTCAGGCCTCAGCATGTCCAATCCCTTTATGAACGGCATTGTATCGGAGTCCGGGATTTCCGTCTCAAACGATAATGCCTCAACCTCTGTGTCATACGACAGGGCCTCGACATCGGATATGGCTTCAAAAACAGACGGCTCTGTTTCCTGGTCTTGTTTTGTTATCTGTGAAAACATTTCCGTAATGTCATTGAGATGCTCAGTATCCGGCTGTTGGTCTACGAGGTCGGCGTTTAGCTTTTCAAGCAGTCCGTCTGTGTCGATTTCCTCATGCGAGTCAGGATGGGCCTCATCGTCCAGTGGTTCTGCTTTCAGCTCGACTATTCCATCGCCGTCGCCGATGTCGCTGTCCAGAGGGGGCTCCTCTTTGTCTGTGGGTTTAAGGGGGGGATATTCTTCCAGGGACGCGGCCTCCGTAATCACAGAAAATGGTTCGCTTTCTGTTGCCACATCGGGCGGGACTGTTATGGTTTCTGTATCGTCGAAGGATTCGGTGGCCTTGAGTTTTTCGGTATCGGGTAGTGTTTCGGAATCTTTGAGAGATACGTTGTCTTCGAGGGATTCCGTTTCATCAAAGTCCTGGGCTTCGGGCAGCGCGTCTATCTGTTCGGAAGGCTTCTGTTGTCCTGTGATTTCTGCAATGCCTGCCATTGCTTCGGCATCCGATAGGTTCAATGATAGAATTGCCTGATATGTCGCCATGGCCTTTTGATTGTAGCCAATGGCCTTATAGAGTTCGGCAAGTTTTCTGTGGGCCAGGATGCAGGCAGGGGTTGCGGCAGCAACAATCTCGAACTCCTCTATGGCGTTTACGTAGAAGCCTTTTTCCATGTATATCTTGCCAAGGGCCACACGCGCGCTCATGTAGGCAGGGTATTTTTTTATACAGTACTTCAACACCTTTACGGCGTCGTCTATCATGTTTTGCTTTTTATATTCGTCAGAAAGGGGGATGTAGAGCTTGGAGTCCTTGCCGCTGAAGACCTTTTCCTTGAGCCTGTCGAGTTTGCTGGGGAACATCAGCTGCAACCCCTGCCTGTTTCACGGAGTATTATGTCAAATATCCGGTTTGCCCCGTCTCCTTTGGGCATTTCAGGGATGAACAGCTCATCTTCCCGTGTGATAACGG
Source organism: Nitrospirae bacterium MYbin6 (assembly GCA_002753305.1). GTDB lineage: Bacteria > Nitrospirota > Thermodesulfovibrionia > Thermodesulfovibrionales > Magnetobacteriaceae > Magnetominusculus. Next base: position 21,605 of record PEAC01000034.1, on the reverse strand, counting down.
ACATAACGTTTGTGTCGGAGTCAAAGCCCGCGCCTTTGGCCGTGACATCGTTAAATACTATCATGTCGATGCCTTTGCTGTGGAGTTTTTCGCGCGCCCTGTCTTTTCTGTCTCCGGTCTCTGCGGCAAAGCCGGTGATGTAAGGTGTCTTTAGCGTACCTCTTTGGGAGGATACTTCCGCGAGGATGTCCGTTGTTTTATTGAGGCTGAGATTAAAACTCTCCGTCCGGGAGAGCTTGCCAGGTGAAAATCTCTCCGGCCTGAAGTCACACACCGCCGCCGCCATTACTACGATGTCGGCGTCTTTGGATTTCTCTAGGACGGCCCTCTGCATCCCGGCTGAGGTTTCAACGCGGATAACCTCGATATCCTCAGGAGGGAGCAGTGATGTGGGGCCGCTTATAAGCGTTACAATGGCGCCTCTCAGGCTGGCTGAGCGTGCCAGGGCATGGCCCATTTTCCCTGAAGACTTGTTTGTTATGAATCTTACCGGATCTATGTATTCCCTTGTCGGGCCTGATGATACCACTACCTTAAGGCCTTTCATATCGCCTGAGCCAAGCGTGCGCAATAACGTATGCAGTATCCTCCCGACAGAGGCCATACGTCCCACTCCCTCTTCGCCACAGGCAAGCGTCCCTCTTTCCGGGGGGACTTCTATTACCCCTTTGTCCTTCAGATACGCAAGACGGTCCTTGAATATTGGGTTTTCGTACATCCTCCAGTTCATGGCGGGGGCTATTATTACCGGGCCATGAAAGGCCATAAATATCGTTGTCAACAGGTTGTCTGCTATGGCAGTTGAGAACTTTGATATAGTGTTAAGCGTGGCTGGGGCTATTATCATGGCAGCGGCATTTCCCGCTAATTTAATATGTGACAGCGGAGACTGAAAGTTATCCCATAAGACCTGGTTTTCTGATACTATCTCAAGCGCCAGCGGGGTTATGAACTGCCTTGCCGCATCGGTCATAACCACCTTCACCCCAATTTCGGCGTCCCTGATGGCGCGTACAAGCAGTGGCGCCTTATAGGCCGCTATGCTGCCCGTTACGCCAAGCACTATGTATTTGTCCGCATTGCCGCCTCCTTCAGGTCTGCCTTCCATGAGGAGGTTACTCCGTATCGAATGAGGGTTCCCCATCGGTGAACAATGTCTCTATGGTGTGTTTTATGCCGGGTTCTTCTCTTTCGTCGAGATAGAACTTGAGGTCCTTCTCGAGTTCTGAGAGGTCTTCCTGCTCGCTTGCCCTGCGTTTTTCCTCGAGGAATCTCTTGTAGTCCAGTTTCTTTGCCTCTTCGTTGGCTTGTTTTGCTTCCGCGCCGGTGATAAACTCAAGTTTATAGTTTATGGCCTCCTCAAGGGCAATCGTGGTCAACTTATGCGCCTTCGATGTGACCATGGGTTTTCCCTTATGGGCTAGTTCCTTTACCCTTTGGGATATAATGTGTACAAGACGAAATCTGCCGTCCACTTCATTATAGTCAAGCTCAATTGGCAGTGATATTGTGTCCATTTACTGTACCTCCAGTTTATTAGTACTCATTCTCAGGGTTAGTTTACCATGAGAATGGGTTATTCTTCCAGTCTGTTTTATTTCCATTGTATCGTGGACGAGTACCATTTAGCGCCGTCATACCAGTACATGTACCCGGTTGGATATGCTAAGAGCGCAGTGCCGTTGACATACCTCTGGATATAATACGTGCCGCCGCCTGATGCGGTTCCCGTAGTAACACCTCCGGATGCCGTTCCGAAATACGTCGCATGTTTATTATATATTTCGGTTATCTTAGCCGTCGCCGCGGCTAAGTCTGAACTATTACTATTTAACGCAGTTACCGCCGCGTCAACCTGAATTCGGGGTTTTGTTATGTTATTACGAGTATCCGTTACTGAAACTCCGGTTGTTGTCAGGGCACTTAGAATATCCGTGACCGACGCCGACGGCTTTACCTGCTTCAGCACTGCCCAGGCTCCGGCCACATGCGGGGCAGCCATTGAAGTTCCATTCCATGTCGCATATCCACCGTTAGGTATTGACGACAAAATTGAAGAACCAGGCGCCAGTAAATGTAAAAAACTCGCGCTGTTCGAATAGGAGGCAACAAGGTCCGAGCTGTCCGTAGCGCCAACGCTGACAGCCGTAGAGATACATCCAGGAGCGCCCATCCCATCGGTATAACCGCTGTTACCCGAAGAAATAACCGTCGCGATACCTGCCGACCGAAGGTTGTCTATCGCTGTCTTTCTGCTGTCAGTGTCACAATTAGCAGTATACTTACTGCCGCCAAGACTCATGTTTACCGAGGCTATCGAATAAGTGCTCCTCAACGCATAGACCCTTTCCAGACCTTTGAGTTGATCGGAAGCATACGTCAATACGCAGGAACTATCAGGGGAACAGGTGCTGGTGCTGTCAAATCGTGTGAACACCTGAATGGCTATAATATTTGCCCCTTTGGCAACACCCGATGATTGGCCCGTGTTCAGCCCTGCCGCAGTACCTGCCACATGTGTCCCATGGTCGCATTCACCGGTTGGACAATTCCCAGCGTATGGCATTGCCGACCCGCTTGCTGTTGAGTCCGTCACACCGCCAGGACACACGGAAGAGGCGGAAGACGACGAATAGTTAGACGAGTAGCAGGCCTCGGAGACTACCTTTCCGGTAAGAAGGGGATGGGTGCTGTCTACTCCTGTGTCCAGGACTGCCACCGCGTAACCTGTGCCGTCATACCCGCTTGCCCATGCGGTAGGGGCGCCAACTTTGGTAATATCCCAGTTTACTTGTTTAGCGCTTGCCAGGGCATCCTCCTCGACGGAGCTTACTTCGGCAATGGCAAGGACGGCGTCAAGCGCGTTTTTGTCAACGGTCATCGCTATGTGAGGTATGTACGTATATTTGTAATGAGAAATGACATTAACCGAGGCCAGCTGTGCCATTACCTTATCCTGAGCGCGTGCAATCCTGCTTACCTGCGCGTCGGCCTCCGTGGCCGACAAGTCGCCCATTGGAGTGAACGAGGCCTCGACTTTTACGATAATCCTGACGGAACCGTTGCGAGCTGCCTGCGCGGCCAGTTTTTCATAGCCGCCTTCGGTCAATATCTTACTTTTTTGCGCGGCCGACGGTTCAGCGGCGGATGCAAGATTGATATTGCCTGCGGCAAGTATCATTGATACGACTACAAGAATACTCATCAAGCCGGCAAGCAGACGAGGATTAATTACTGAGACTACTGTTTTCGTTTGTCTTGCACTTTTCATGTTGAATCCCCCTTTTTACTGATTTTAGTTGTTCTGTTTGCCTATACGCTGCCGAATTTGGCCTCAAACCAATCGGCATCCAGGCAGTCCGCCCTCAATCTGTTCGATAGGATTATTGCCGTTAAGTCATCCGCTGCCTGCCTCAGGTCGCCGTTGATTACTATGTAGTCGTAAAAGAGGCATTCCTTTATCTCATCCCTTGCCTTCCCAAGACGCCGGTTTATGCTGATTTCGTCTTCCGTTTTTCGTTTGTCGAGGCGTGTTCTCAGTGTCTCAAGAGATGGCGCGAGGATAAATATATATATGGCATCTATATGTTTGGCCCTTATCTGCCTTGCCCCGTGAGTGTCTATGTCAAGGAGTACATCGCTGCCGCTTTCCTGAATCTCTTTTATCCTTTTTATGGATGTCCCATAGTAATTTTGATGTACCTCTGCCCACTCTATAAACTCATCGGCGCTTAGCATCGACTTAAATGTCTCGACATCGACGAAGGTATAATTAATGTCATTGCGCTCACCCGAGCGCGGGGGGCGTGTCGTGTATGAGACGGATTCCTTCAGATTGGGAATCCTTTTAATTACCTCGCCGCAAAGTGTTGTCTTTCCCGTTCCCGACGGGGCGGATATGATATACAAGCGTCCTTTATTTATATACATTTTATTCCGTTCATCATTTTCATTGCGCTGTTACTGCGCTTTCACTGAATGTTCTGCACCTGTTCACGGAGCTTCTCAACCTCAGACTTCAAGTCCACCGCGTGGGCGTTTACCGAATACATATCTGTCTTTGACGTTATCGTGTTGGCCTCCCGGTTGAGTTCCTGTAAAATAAAATCCAGCTTTCTACCTATTTTATCATTTTCTGTGAGGTTTTGTCTGAATTGTTTCAGGTGGCTGCCTATGCGCTGGATTTCCTCTGATATGTCGTACTTTTCGGCCAATAGGGCGGCCTCCTGTAAGATTCTGGGGTCGTTCTCAGGGAGGGAATCCGTTAGTTCCTTCAATTTATTTTTTATCTTGCCGAGGACTCTTTCTGTCGAGCCGATGGATTGCTCCTCTATTTGTTTTAAAGCGGTGTCTATTGTGTCCAGGTGTTTTGTTATCTCCACCATGAGGAGTTGGCCTTCGTGCTGCCTCATTGCCTTTAGTCTGTCTATTGCCTCATGGAAGACCTCATATAGGGCGTCCTCTGAGGTCTCGCCGGTCTCAGAGACTACGGCCTCCTTAAACGACAGGATTGTGGAGAAGTCTATTTCGCCGCTCAGATGGAACTCTGCCTTAACGTCCGACAGCGCTGAGATAACACCCTTTACAAATTCCTTGTTAATCGACACCTTGTATGTGTTTTCGAGGGCAACGGCCACGTAGACATCAATATGGCCGCGGTGGAACATCTTTTTCATCAGGTTTCTTATTTCAATGTCGTGTTTAAGGAAAGAGGGCGGCGCCTTTATGTTCAGGTCCAGGAATCTGTGGTTAAAGGAGCGCATCTCTACTTTGATACCGTTTTTTTCGCTGAAACCGTAGCCTGTCATGCTCTCAATCATGGCTTACCTGCTCATATAATTTAGTGAAGGCCCCGATGTCCTCTATTGCTGTTTCGCCCTGAGTGCCGTCAGAGAGGCGTTTCCATGTGGCCTTGCCTCGCTGGATTTCCTCGCTGCCGAGCATTATGGCATATTTCGCATTTAATTTATCAGCTCTTTTCATGTGGCTCTTTAGAGATATTTTGCTCTCGCCGCATTCAACCGGGATGTCCCTGCCACGGAGTTTGTTGGACAGCGTGAGGGCAGCGGCATCCTCTCCTAAGGCGGCGATGTAGAAAAATGGCCCGTTATCAGGTGTTTCAATATGTTTTATTAACTCGGCAAGCCTTTCCATGCCAAGGGCGAAGCCTATAGCCGGGGTTGCAGGCCCACCAAATTCCTCTACGAGATTGTCGTATCGGCCCCCTGCCAAAATTGCCTTTTGCGCGCCGAGGTACTCTGTTGTAACCTCAAAAGTCGTCCTCGTATAGTAGTCAAGTCCCCTGACAATCAAGGGGTTTTCATGAAATGGTATTGCCATGTGCTTAAGGTGCCGTATGAAGGCTTCGTGGTGTGCCTGGCAGTGTTCACAAAGGAAGTCGACAATAAGTGGCGCTCCGGTTCTTAGCTGCACGCAGCTGTCCACCTTGCAGTCAAGAATTCGCAGAGGGTTCCTTGTGAGCCTTGTCTTGCAGTCTCCGCAGAGTGAGTCCTTTTTTTGTGAAAAGAACCTGGTTAGTGCGGACTTATATGTGGGACGACAGGCCTTACAACCGATAGAATTTATTTCAAAGGTAAGATTTGTCAGTTGCAGCCTGTTAAAAAGCTCGTAAATCATACACAGCATCTCTGCGTCAGTCTCCGGGCCTGCCGAGGCGAAGCACTCCGCGCCGATTTGGTAGAACTGTCTCATGCGGCCTTTTTGCGGGCGTTCATAGCGAAACATCGGCCCCATGTAATAAAATTTCTGCGGAGGGACGCGCCTGTTCAGGCCGTTTTCCACATAGCACCTTACAACGGAGGCGGTTCCCTCGGGGCGCAGCGTAATGCTGCGCTCCCCCTTGTCGGTAAACGTGTACATCTCCTTTTCCACTATATCGGTGGACTGCCCGATTGAACGGGTAAATATCTCGGTGGACTCAATGACTGGAATTTTTATCTCACTGTAGCCGTTGACATAAAATAAACGTTCAGCCGTCTTTTCTATCTTATTCCATACAAACACATCGGGGGGGACAATGTCATGGACCCCTTTTAGTGTATTATACGTGCTCAATGCCGTCGTCGATCCCTATTTTTCTGTCATCCCAGCCGTCGGATTCGCCTTCGCGTTCTTTATCAAATTCTATCTCTCTGAGGAGTTTCTCAACGAGACGCTTGATTTCTTCCTTGAAATGTCTCCTGATACCCCGGAGGTCGACAATGTCTTCGTGGATTTTGACGACACGCTCCTGCGCCCTTTTTATTATCTCATCGGCCCTAAGCTCTGCCTCCCGCGTGATAAGCTCTGCCTCTTTTCTGGCGTTTGTCTTGTAGGCCTCAATCATCTGCTGGGCGGTTATCAGGGTCTCCCGCAGTGTGGACTCCATGTTTTTGTGTTCTTTGAGCTGCCCTTCTATGATGTGAATCTGCTCTTTCAGAGACGTGTTTTCTCTGAGCAGTTCTTCCATCTCCTCCCGAAGGACCTCCAAAAATGCGTAGACCTCCTCGACATCAAACCCCCTGAACTTTACGGGGAACTGTTTTTGCTGTATATCTAGCGGCGTAATCCTCATGCGGCCTCCTTCTCTTCATAAAGCCTTATTAAAAGTTTAATTCTTTAAGCAGTATAATTATATCATAAATCAGCAATTAAAATAAGTTTATTGCGGAGGCAATATCGAAAAAATGAATCGCCACGAATATCTAGTGAAAATGGCGGCTTGCCTGAAACAGTGTCTTCACCAGAAAAGACCTGATAAACACAATAGCCAGGACGACAATCATCGGCGATAGGTCGATGCCGCCCAGGCTGCCGATTTTCTTTCTGATTGGCCTGAGAACCGGTTCGGTTGCCAGATACAGGAATCTTACTACAGGATTATACGGGTCGGGGTTTACCCAGCTTATCAGGGCGGCAACGATGACAACCCACATGTAAGCACCCAGGATAATGTCGGCTATATAGGCGACTGTCTCTATGAAATTTCCAACGATAAACATACGTCCCTCCTAATAAATACAGGGTCTTTTACGTCCCTGTCGTTTTTATGTTTAACTCGGCGCTGCGTGAGGCCGCGGCACATATCGCCCCGGCAATCACCCCCATAACGTCTCTGTCATTGAAGGCCTTTAGCCCGGCAACGGTGGTTCCGCCCGGTGAGGATACCATTTTAATAACGGCCTCAGGCGTGTGTGAGGCAAGCAGCTCTGCCGTCCCGGCCAGTGTCTGCAGGGTCAACAGGGAGGCCGTCTCCTCGTTGAGGCCTAACGCGATACCGCCCTGAATCATCCCCTCGACAAATAACGCGATAAAGGCCGGCCCGCTTCCCGATAATGCCGTTACCGCGTCCATGTGCCTTTCAGACAGAAAGTGAATCTTACCAATTGAGGAAAATATCTCGACTATCCTTCCCATCGTATCGGCTGAGCATCCCTCGCCCGCCGCAATCACGGACATCCCCTTAAGCACTAACGCCGGGGTATTGGGCATCACCCTGATGACATTGTCTGTCCTGAATGCCTGCCTGAGATATGAGGTCGAGACCCCGGCGGCTATTGATACAAGGGTTTTTTTCGATAAGTCCATGCTGTTAAGCGCTTCGGCGATGCCGCTTATTATCTGCGGCTTAACGGCAACTATGATAATATCTGCCGCCCTGCCCAGTTCGATGTTATCTCCGGTAGTCTTAACGCCATATGTCTTTTCGATATAGTGCCGCCGGTCTTTTTGCGGCTCAGAGACGTAAATATCTTTAATGTGAATGGATGTCATACCTTTAATCAACGCCTCTGCCATGTTGCCGCCGCCTATGAATCCTATCATGTGTTCACCTCCCCCGCCGCATAGTTTTTATGAAACGTCTGATACAATTATTGTGGGATTAATGTATCCAGATCCTTGAGTTAGCAGCATTGGTCTGTATTTTACTCCCATATAAGGCCTAACTCTTCTGCGACATTTTCTACAGGTATGAGGTTACCTTGCCTGGAGTTTATTATGCTCTCCAGTAACTCCTGTTCTACCTCTGGCCTCAACTCCAGGGCATAGTCAGGGTCATTAGTCTCAATGTGGCCATCCATCTCATAGTTATCACCCATATTAAGTATTGTAGAAAAAGGCGGATGAAAAGTCAACTTGCGTAGTTTCTTTAAAATACGCCAGACGATTTGACAAAACCGGCCCAAAGGGTTAGAATCGTACGGAGGCACAACTGTGTTAGAAGATAAATATCGAATGAACCTGATGGGGGAGTTAAAGTCAATCCTCCTGTGTACGGACTGTACCGATTATTCGCTTGCCGCGGCGACGGAGGCGATAAATTTTGCCCGCGCCTGCGGCACTTCCCTTACGGTAATGCATGTAATTGAGCCTTCGCGCGGCTCGAAGGCCGATAATAAAATAAATATGGCTCAGGCACACATGGATGAAATCAGAGACCTGGCAGTTGGTCAAAACGTCGAGTGTAAGATAGTAATCGATCAGGCAGCCGATGTCCATAAGGCCATCGTCGACGAATCCAAAAAAATTCGCGCCGACATCATTATTATGGGTAAACACGGACGCAGCGTCTTTGAGCGTCTGCTAATGGGCAGTGTAACATACAAGGTCATAGCCCATGCCTTGTGCAAGGTGCTGGTCGTCCCTAAAGGCGCCGAGATAAAGGGTGAGAACATCCTTCTTGCTGTAGATGGCTCGAAATTCAGCGACTCAGCCGAGGCCGAGGCCATGAATATGGCCGCGGCATGTCCGTTTGTAAAGAAATTCCTTGTCCTTCATGCCTACCCCCACAGAGACAGAAAAAAAGAGGCCGATACCCTACTTGGGGAAGTTCAGGCTCGCGCCCAGGGAAAAGGCCTCACACCAGAACCCCTTGCCGTCGAAGACGAACCCTATAAGGCAATTATCAACGCCTCCTTCGAGCGTAGCACAGATATCATCATCATGGGTACACACGGCAGGACTGGTATCACCAAACTCATCATCGGAAGTACGGCCGAGCGTGTCATCTCACTATCCAGATGTGCGGTGCTTGTCACTCGCACACTTTAAAAAAATACCGGGGCAACGGTTTCTCTGCCGTTGCCCCGGCTATGCTCCCAACCCATAGATGAGGTGCCCCGGATTCTTAATAACTACGCTGTCAGGTCTACTTTTTTTGCGCTGTCAGCAGTGCTTGCCGTAGCCGTATATGTTTGTGCCAGGTCGCTGAATTTTGACAATAGTGAATTCAGCGGATGCGCGGCCATCAGCTCCTGGAATCCTACGGCTCCTGCGCTGGCCTTGTCGATTGTCTTAAACTCGTCATCCAGGAGATTCATCTCATTGGCGGTTAGTTTGCCGTCGCCGTCCGTATCAAGGGCCTTCATTAAATCCTGGGTCGACTTTTCCATCTCCCTTTTGACATATGCCGCATTTAATTCGGTCTCGGACAGCTTGCTGTCGCCGTTTGTATCTATCGAGGAGAACGCGTCTTTGGATAAGCCAATCTCGTCGGTGTTTAATGTGCCGTCCCCGCTCTTATCCAGGGCCTTGACCATGTTTTTCGTGCTGTCTCGTGCCTGCTGCTCAAAGGTTGTAATAAAATTGTTATCGTATGAGGTAGCTGTGTTCTTTGTACCCACAATCGATGACAATGCCGATGCAGCTAACCCTGCTGCCGCCCCTATGCCAACCATATTAACCTCCTTTCCACTATTATACTAGTATCGCCACTAAGTTAATATTACTTTAATCAAAGTTTCTTAACTCTGCGCTTAACCGCTTCGTTGCATCTGTTACTTTCTACTGCAAATTGCATACCAGCTTATTGTGCCAGGTTTAATGCCGCTTTATACCGGCTACACCCGGCAATTTTTTCTGTATTGAGAAGAAAATATGGCCATCTTTTCACTCAGCGCATTTTTTGATATTGCAAAGCAACCCCCTAAGGCGGTATGAGCCGAAGGCGGGGTCATAGGGCGGTGTATCTGCCGTCAGGCAGTTGGCATTGGACTCCCATAGGCTCTCCAGATCATCTATTCTCTCAGGGAACCACCAACCATGCTCAACACTTATTACATGTGGGTGAATATCCTCCGTAACACGCGCCTTTAGTCTTATCTCCCCGCGCGGGGTCGATACCGTAACCCATTCGCCCTCTGAGATGCCCACCCGCGCGGCTGCCTCCGGGTGCAGTTCACAAGAAGGGTAGGGGCGGAGTTTGCGAAGTGATGCCACTTGCCGCTGTTCGCTGTGAAAAAATTCTCTGTTTCTGCCACCTGTGATAAGCACATAGGGATATTCGCTTAGTAGTTTGGGTGAACCCATTGGGCCTTCAGGGGGTTCAACATATTCCGGCAGCGGTGGATACCCCATGCGTTTCAGCACAGAGCTATAGAGTTCCACCTTTTTTGATGGCGTGTGAAAACCGTGTTCCAGGTATTTTTTGTATTTATGCGGCGGCGTATGGCAGCCCTTTTGGGCGAGGGCCTCGTGTGTCAGGCCGGTTGGCGCAAGCTGGTGGGCGTAGATGTCCTTATACGGCATATCGGCCCCGGGGAGGGAGAGCCTCTTTGACAGCTCATCCATTATCCACTCGTCCTGGCGGCACTGCCCGGAATGCGTAAGGGCCGCATTCGCGTAGACGAAATTCTCAACAACCAGGGGGAATCCCTGTACGTGGTCGATTTCTGTCCAAAACGCTGCGGGTAGCACATAGTCGGCCAGCCGTGCCGTAGGGGTCATAAATAAATCCGTCACGCAGAGAAACTCAAGGGCGTTGAGCGCCTCATAGACCTTCTTAGGGTTGGATACGGTAAGTAATGGGTTGCCGCCAAATATGAGCAGACCCCTGATTTTATAAGGCACACCCTCTGTCATTGCCCTGAAGAGGCCGGGTATGTGGGCCGAAGGCATGTAGGCGCGCCAGCCGCTTAATAGTTTAAACTCCTCGGCGCCAATCCTCTTTTTTGATGAGTCCGCGGGCAGCTTATCCTTCATAATCGGGTAGCCCTTTAAGATGTTCATCCCCATGATGTCCCCGCCGGGGATGTCCAGATTGCCGGTTAGTGCCCGCAGGATGGCAACAGCCCTTACGGTTTGCAATGAATTGGAGTTTTGTTCAAGCCCCAGGCCCCAGTCCAGCACTGCTGGTTTTGAACCGGCGTATGTCCTTGCTGTTTTTATTATCGCCTCTGCCTTTATCCATGTGATTGCCTCTGCCCACTGTGGTGTGTATTGAGCCGTGTGAGCCTTTAATAAATCGAAGCCTGTCGTATGGTTAGCCACGAATTCACTGTCGTAGAGGCCTTCCTCTATGATGACGTTAATCATGGCAAGGGCCAGCGCGGCGTCTGTGGCCGGTCTTATGGGAAGCCATGTCTTGCATCTTTTGGCGGTCTCTGTCCTTCTTGGGTCGATTGCTATTGTGGCGCAGTCCTCTGCCATGGAGCGTTTAACTGCCGGGGCAAGCTCACCGTCCGCACTTGATACCAGTGGGTTATGCCCCCAGAATATGATACACTTTGGCATAACCTCTCCATAGTAGTCCCCGACAACAAAGCCTCCGTATGTTAAATTGCTTACTGTGATTCTTGGAATAAAACATTGCGCAAGGCCGGGTTCGTACCAATTCGGCGTGCCCAGCGTGTTGGCAAACCTTACGACATGCATGTAGTGGTGCCTGCCGGTACCCTGTCCTATCGCTATGGACTCCGGCCCGTGTGTCTTTCTTAATGAGTCGATTCTGTTTGAAATGTCATCAAGGGCCTCTGTCCAGGAGATCTCTTTCCATCGGTTTTCACCGCGGAGGCCTGTTCTTTTTAACGGGTACTTAAGTCTGTCGGGGTGGTTTGCGATGTCCGGGGATCTAATCCCCTTTACGCACATCCAGCCCCTGCTTATGGGATTTTCGGGGTCGCCCTTTACTCTTGTTACCTTGCCGTCTTCGACATGCACCAATACGCCGCACCCGCCGTGGCAGACCCTGCATATGCTTTTAAATACGGGCATTTGCTCCTATTTGGTTGGAATCGACAGAGAAGGGGAATTCAGAGCGCTTGACTTGTTCGTGAATATATCGGCAACCTGTTTCGTCAGTATTATGCTGCTTTCGATGGAGATGAGAAATCCCATTACCTTGCCTATGGCGGCGAAGTATTTGCTGAGATCTGATATAAACGTAGGCTGGACGTATACCGTATCGCCTGCCTTGAGGATGATGTTTTGAGAGAGGTCGCCTTTGAGTGCCCTGTTAACGTCTACATAGTAGACCTGTCCGCCCCTTATCAGTGCTACCTCGGAGGTCTTGGCGTTTTCCGTAACGCCGCCGGCCTTTGCGATTGCCTGAAGTATAGTAGTACTTTCTTCGAGTGTTACTACGGTCTGGTTTGTCACCTCTCCTAAGACAAAAATCTTCTGGCTCGATATTGTTACAGTGTTTATGCTGACCTTGGGGTTGATGACATAGTAGGCCAATTTCTCCTCAATCAGCTTTTCGGCGTCTTTAACCGGTATCTCCGTCACCTTCAGCTGGCCTGCCAGGGGGACGGATATTGTGCCGTCCATTCGGACTTTCAGGTTGGTCAGCGAGAGGTCATCGTGCCTGAACACCTTTACTGTGATAATATCCCCTGAGCCGAGGGCAAAGGCCTGTTCATCGGCAGGCAGAGGGGCCTCAGGCGTTACCGTGATTGGTTTATTCAGGCCGGCTGTGGAGCATCCAAAGAAAATCAGCACCAATATGGCGGCAAGCCTTCTTAATGCCATTGCGGACAGTAAATATTTATTTTTGCGATATCGCATTGCAGTATTAAACATAACATAGTGTGAAGAGATGTTTCAAGTTCTGCCGTGTTGTTATTTTGATTATTTTGCATGGGCAGCCCTCTATCTCATCACGCCGTTGTAAAATCCCCCCTCATAGATCTCCTTATACGCCGCTTCGCCTAAGATTTCTCTGGGTGAGCGGTTGAGATTTCTCTCTATTTCGGCAGGCAGGGCGCTGTTTGTGCTTGAAATCATGCCGTTTTTAATCAGATACTCAGCTGCCAGGTTGGCCATCAGAAAGTGTGTGAGCGGGTTCCAGTGGCCTTCGCATCGATAGGCGAAATATGGACTTGGGAGGTTGTGGGCGTCCCTGTAACTCCTGAAAAATGGCTCAGGATTATAAAATGCGATATTATATTTATCTGCCGCCTCCTGAAGCCGTCTGGCCGGATATTCGGGGTCGAACTCCTTTGGGGCTTCCACACCTAAACTGCTTCGCAGCTCCTCAGCAGGGTTTTTTACCATTCTTATATGTTCCACTACCGGTATCAGTATCAGAGTGGCGTTGTCCTTTTCGGTTTCACTTTTTAGTTCCCTCAGAAAGTGCTCCGTAAATGACCAGGCCTCGGCCCAACCGCCCTTTGGGGGCATGTAGGCGTAATAGTCGTCCGGCAGCGCGGCCGTTTTCTCTCTGGCCGGTGAGTCCAGCCTGTGTTGAAAAAACACCGTCTTTATGAATAATGACGTTTTATAGTACCTGTACAGGTAGTTAACCAGGGTTTTCAGCCTCTTCCGGCCCTTTTTTTCGTCGATAACGACGGCGCCGCCTGCGGTACTGGCACAGGACAAGAGCGACCCGCCCTTTAACATCTTACAGGAGTTGCCATTTATGTCATTTAATGTACAAAAAAACAGGAGGACAATCTGCGGCTTGTAATTTCTTACATCTTTGACGTACTGAAGATACTCGTGTATTGTGCCGTAGCCGCTTATGCCGAAATTCAGGACATCCACATGCAAAAGCCCCCTTAGCGCGGCGGCAAAATAGGCACCCTCGGGGGCCTGTTTTGCCTCCATGTAAGAATCCCCAAGGACTGCTATGCGAAAGTTAGCGGGCTTATCCCATTCATAGCTCCTGTAGCCAGCAGAGTTTACCTTTATCTTTGAGATGTTATAGCAGGCATGGCCAAATGAGGAGCTTTGGTTTGGCTCAAGGGTCAGGATATTCTTGTCCGGGGCATAACGGTAATATATGTTATTTCCATAGTCTGTGTACCAGTTCGGGAATAGCCGCAGCATCACCTCTGCCAGTATGCCCGTTAATAACAGCACAAATATTACGGCAAGGAGTACGAGGCGAACTTTTCTACGCGCAGCGCTCAACTGTCGGGGTTGGCCTTAAACAAGGGTTTTTTGTATATGCCCTTTCTGACGTTTTCGGCAACTATGGCCATTATCATGGCAAAGTGTGACGGGTACCTGGATACGTATCCCTCAAGTATGGACACAAGCCTTTGAGTATATTCGGCCACTGTGGCAAAATCCCGTGGAAGGTGCTCCGTGAATATGGGCCTTTCAAACAATAGTTTATGTGTGTCGTCGTGCTGCCTGATAATGTAGGTAGGCAGGATTGTGGCCCCGGTCTTAACGGCCAGCTTCAGGATGCCCTGAGAGAAATATGCCGTCTTATCGAAGAACCGGACATCGACCCAGATATCCCCTGCCCTGCCATCAAGGGCCAGGGCAATAAGCTCATTGTTTTTTAGTGCGTTAAATATGGGCCTCAGGCTGACTTCGCTGAAGATAAAATTCACCGGCAGTTTGGCGTTTTCTCTGTGCCGGGCACGTAGAATCATGCGTTGAATCCTGTTTCTATAGGGCGAGGGCCCGACAATCTGGCTTACGCGGTAGCCCTTAAAGGCCAAGGCCGGCAGGATCATAAAAAAAGAGCCAAAATGCGACAATAAAATTATTGTCCCCTTCCCCCTGGCAACGCTCTCGTTGAGATTCTCCCAGCCTTCGTATGTGATTATCCGCTCAATTGTCTCCTTTGAGAAAGTCCCCAGTAGGAGCTCTTCCATGCGTCTTTTTAAATCATAGGCGATGGTTTCCCCGGCCAGCCTGTCCAACTCCTTCAGGTTGTCCTTGTCAGGCACGATATAGACAAGCTGCTCCTTTATCTTTTCCTTGAATTCCTTATAGAAGAGACACACAAGGCGCGCTAACAGACTGGTTATGGCATATGTCGCCCTCAACGGCAGGAGTTTTGCCACTGCCCTGAGGGGAAACCAAAAAAACCACATCCCTATGTCAAAAATAAACTCTTTTATTCTCATATCGCGTCAGACGTGCGGCTTCTCCCCCCGGAGTCTGTTTACAAAACGGAATACTGCCCTGCCGAAGGGCTTTATGAAGTCATCGGCCAGGAAGGCCAATATGTCGAAGGCCGCCGTAGCGTACCACAGCCTCCTGGGGACGTAGAAGAGTTTTAGCAAGTCCTCCTCGTTTTCCGGCAACATGTCCATGCCTTCTGTGATAATGCCCTCTTTCAGGGCCGTATCATAGACGGCCGTGTGCGGCTCGATTCGTATCCAGCCCAGCCCTACAGAGGCCCGCGCAAATATCGCCAGCGGTATCCTGAAATACAAATATATGGTCCTTAGTACGGCCTTTAAGTCCATCCCCGGATAGGCACAGAAAAAGTTATACGTAGCTACGATGCCCTTTACCTTCTGCATGACCTTTATGCTGTTTTTTACTTCTTTATACGTGATGCCCTTTTGCAGGTACTTCAGTCCCTCATCCGTTACGGCGTCCGGTGAGAAGCCGACATGCACGCATCCAGCCTCTTTCATCAGCCGTAGAAGGTCCACACTCAGCATCTTTGGCGTAAGCCAGGCGCCCCACTTTACTTTCAGCCCCCTTTTCAGGATCTCGTTACAGATCTCCCGCGCGTGCCTCTCAGGCAGATTAAACACGCTGTCAACGAAGACAAAGCTCATAAGGCCGTAATTCGCTATCAGGTTTTCTATTTCATCTACGACCTCGTTGGGGGCGCGAAGCCTGATATTGTCGTTATTTAAAAACGGGTAGCTGCAGTACGTACACTTAAAGACACAGCCGCGCTTGCTCTGTACCCCTAAGATATTGTAATAGTCCCCGATGTATTTCTTTGTATCAATCACCTGAGGGTCTCTGCGTGGCATGGGTATCTTACTGAAATCAGGGGTAGCTCTGGCGCCGGTATATGCCGTGGTGCCGTCGGCCCGGCGGTAAAATATGCCTTTAACCGTCTCAGGGCTGTCTAAATTATCAAGCAGTTCCGAGATGGCCTCATCCCCTTCGAGATACACACCATAGTCGATTTCGGCAATCCGGTTCATTATCTCCAGGGCGTAGAGGGAAAACCCTGAGCCTCCCACTATTATCTTGGCCCCCGGGGCGGCCTCTTTAATGGCCTGTATCGTAGGCCTGACGGTCTTATACTGTATGTATGGGTCGCGCCTTTGAGTCGTATCAAGGTTTCTGATTGACAATCCCACGACGCCGGGGTTAAACCGTACTATCTCTTTTTTTAATTCCTCTAATGAGTTTGGATACTCGTAATCGTTCGGGTTGAATATCTTAACGTTATGTGCCTTCAGCGCGGCCGCAATGTACGACAGCCCTATAGGATACAGCGGTATATGGTACGCCCTTACGCCTTCGTCTTGCTGAACTAATAGTACATTCATTCATAGCCCTCTGAGCCTTATATTCTATGCTTTATTTCCATCGTACGTCAAGCCCTTTTTCTTTAGCAGCCCCTTCATAAAGACTATCTCATCGAAAGTAAAAGCCTTCTTAGCGAACAGGGCATAAAGGGCCAGGGCCGCCGCCAGGGCCAAAATTTTATTGTAGCCGGCCAAAAGATATATAACCGCAAAGGCTGACAGTCCACCCGCAACCGGCAGGAGAGCGCCTCTGGCCAGGGGTTTTAAGTCCACTATCGACGCCATAAAATACAGATATATCACCAGATAAAGGACATTGGACGCGAAAAAGGCAACACTTGCGCCATACGCCCCGTTGAACTTCGTAAGCGGATAATACATCGCCCCGGACAGCACCAGCAGTATCAGGTTCAGTATGAAAATACTCCTCTGTTTGTGGAGAATTATCAGCAGCGGCTCAAATACATATATCATGAAGTTAAAATTGACGCCCACTATCATAATCCTCAGCAACAGGGCACAGTTGGTGTATTTCGCGCCAAAAAACAACGACACCAGCTCATCCGCAAAGGCAAACCCAAACAGTGACAGGGGAATCGTCGCAATCAGCGTAAGCCGGCACGCCGTCGTTATCATGTAGTCTATCTTTTCCTTCTGGTAAGTTACCGCCGTCAGTGCGGCAAGCACTGGGTAGAGGGCCACGCTGAACGAGATGGGAAAGACGTTGAGCCTGTTAACTATCCTTGCCGGTGCCTGAAACAGCCCTATGTCGTAGTCCGTCGTAAACTCCTTCAAAAAGAACACACCCAGATACGCATATACCTGGATGATTATCTGGTTTACCGCAAGGAATCCGCATTCTTTTATAAAATAAACCATCCTCGTAAAATTTAACTTCACTACGGGACGCACGCCTAACCTGAATATAATAACCACCGATATACATATCCCTATGAGGTTAGACAACATAAAGGCCATAAACGTGGCGCTAAAGCCCATGTCAAAATAAACCACTGCCACAATGAATACCACAGACATAGTGGATATGATAAACGAGACTAACGTCTCATATCTGACCTTCTCAAAGGCGATAAACACGGAGGTGCAGACACTGTTCAGCGCCGCAAACGTGATTGCAAAGACATTTATCAAAAGTGCCGTGAAATATATGGAGTCCACCCTGAAGACCAAAAGAAGCAGCATCGTAAAGGCCAATATGGGCGGCGCCAGCAGGCCAATCAGCGTCAGGCCCGTCCCTACTATCTCAGATACCTGCCCCTTATCGACGGCAATATCTCTGACCAGTATCCTCTGCAGGACTAAAAACAGCGGCAGCACAGTCCAACATGCCGCCATCAGAAAAGAATATACCCCGAACTCTCCAACCCCTAAGTATCTGGCCACAAGCGCTATCAATAGCAGAGAGTTAATTACCTCGGCCATTCTTGAGGTAAAAAACCAGACCGTATTTGAGGCTATCTTCTTTATCCGCTTTGCTTGGTCCATCAGTTTAATCTGTTCATTAACGGGGCCGTTACTGCGCCCGGCCGGCTTGATTCATTATGGGGAGGTGTGTATTTTATTATATCTTCTCAACAGGCCGTCAAAGAAACCCTTAAGCAATAAATATAGCTTGCGCGGGCTCCTCTCATAGATTATAGTTCCTATGGCAATTCTCATGACCGTTGCCAGAAGAGACAGATAGGCAAGGCTGGAGAAGGTGCCGATTTTTTTAAGGTACTCAAAGAGTATGAACTGGTTTCTTATCATATAGTAAAGCTCGTTGTCTCTTAATCTCATGCTCTTTCTGCCGAAAAACATTTTGTCGCTGCCGGGCTTGAGTTTTTTTATCATAAGGCCCTCTTTAACCAGAATTATGTTCGTATGGAGTGATGCCATCAATCCATACGCGAAGTCATCGCACCAGCAGTAAAATCTCCTGTCAGGGTAGCCTATTTCCTTAATTATGTTACGGCTGATGAGAAGCCCCTCGAAGGAGACGAAATTCTTGGTGGAGAATGCCTGATATTTAGCGAACACGGCGTCTTTGAGGAATTTTTGCCTGCCCGTGGCAAGATCAATATATTTGTTGTCCTCAAACACCTGCCCGTCCGGGTATACCCGCGACGATTGGATACATTCGCCAAGGTCCGAGAAAGACAGGAGTTTCTCAAGCGCATGAAGTTTTGGCTCCACGTCGTCATCCATAGTCCATATCCAGTGGAATCCCGCTTCGTATGCCCTCTTGATGCCCTCGTAGTACCCGCCGGTGCCTCCGGTATTGGAATTCATTCTTATATAGTGTAAAATGG
This sequence comes from Nitrospirae bacterium MYbin6, assembly GCA_002753305.1. GTDB lineage: Bacteria > Nitrospirota > Thermodesulfovibrionia > Thermodesulfovibrionales > Magnetobacteriaceae > Magnetominusculus. The sequence goes on along the minus strand of PEAC01000034.1, from coordinate 2,833 downwards.
TGCCGCTTTCTTCGTTTTTCTTTGTTATCTCAAATGGTTCTGCCAGGGAATCGGGCGGTAAGGAATCGATAAATCCCTGCCTTTGGATCTCTTCCGGGGTGTCGTCCGTAGAGGAATTGTCAATCAACCAGACGGCGTCTAACCTTCTGGTCTGCCTCATCAGGGCGCTTAAACATTCGCATAACAGGCCCTTTCTGTTATATGTTACCACAACGGCGCAAGTGGTAAGCGATTCCATGCTGTCGGAATTTATATCAGGCACTCAGTAAAATAACATACTAAGCGTTCACATTACAAGCACCGTGTGCCGCGCTTACCTTGACGCTGGGCTGGGCGCCTGGCAGTCAAACGCAAAACTTACTGCCGCTCCGTCGGGATTCGATTCCCTGGTGTACTGAAAATATGTCTTTAACACCCTCTTAACGTATTTTGCCGTTTCGTCATAAGGGATGTCCTCTATGAACTCATCAATGGCCTTGTATTGCCATGCCTCAAGCCATTTGTACACTACATGCTCCCCTGCGTTATATGAAGCGAGGGCCGTTGGGACGCAGTGCATCTCCTGCACGAGCCGGCTTACGTAGTAGCTCCCGATGAGTATATTCTTTCTTATATTATAAATATCGCTTTCTCCATCTATTGTCTCCTCTACGGCGCCAGAATATTTTTGTGCCGTTTGTGGCATCAGCTGCATAAGGCCGATTGCCCCGGCCGGTGAGAAGGCGTCCTCCTGAAAACGGCTCTCCTCCCTGATTACCGACAATATTAACAGCGGGTTAATCGCAAACCTCCGCGCCGCCTCATCCACCGTTGCCTTATGCCCGTATGGATACAGCAGCCAGTGTGTCCTGGGCGAATACTGAAGATTTCCCGCAAGCAGTATGGAGTGGCGGTACATTGATGCCTCATTGAGCATTATGGCCGCCTGGAGCATAGCCGCTTCCGGATACTTTTGGGCGTGCCTTGCGATGTAGAGGCTCTCTGTCTTAATGGCGTCGTCGATGTTAAGCTCAAGTAAGATGGCAAGCCTTTTCAGCTCTTCATGGCCTTTTGGTTGTCCCTGCGTTTTTTGTTGCTCTGCATGTGGAATCAATGCCGGCTGGCTGCCCAATTTGTAGTTCGACAGGAAGGCATAAAAATCATCGCCAATGGCCAACTGTTTATATAAGGCAGTGGGGTCTTCCTTGTTGAGCTCAAGGGATCTGGCTATCCAATACAGGTATTTGGAGCCGCCATGTTTTGCGTGCAGGGAGCTGAATACCCTGTAGGAGTCCTTATATCTGCCCGTAAGGAAATATGTCCAGCCGATGTGCCAGCGTGCCTCTTCGCCCACGAACTGGTTTCCCTTCAGAGAATCGAAAATGGATAGCGCCATGTCAGTGTCTGCGTTGCGGCGATAATAGAGTCCGCGGATGAGGATTAACTCTGCGGCCTTTGGGTCGCTGTTTGGGTCAAGGGCCTCGGCCTTTTCGTGAAATTTGGCATATAGGCCGGCCCTGTAGAGGGAGCGGGCCTCAAGGTATTTCATGCCGGTTTTCCTGAAATATTCGGCCGCCTCTTTGTAGCTTTTTTGCTTAAAGAGCGCCATGGCGATGTTCTGAATGTACTGCTGTCTCAAGGCTTCGGGGGCGCGGTAGAGGTTTGCCCGCAGCTCGTTTTCGGCTTCTTTGTAGCGGAACTTGCCGATGAGGTTTTTTGCCCTTGTAAGAATGGCCGAGGGGCTTAAACTCTCGGCGTCTATGTGTTTAGCCGCTTCTTTGGAGCTTGGTCCGCCGGTTAAATATACGCGCGTGAACTCACGCCGGGAGTCTTGTTCTCTGTCATTTTCCATGAGCATTTTTGCGTATGCCAGCCTTAATATATTGTCGCCTGGGTTGTCTTTCAGATATTTTTCAATCAGCAGGATTGCCCTTTCGGGATGAGATTTTGTCTCTATTTTAATCTCATACTGAAGGGCATTGTTTATAACCGGTGAGTTCGGGTATTCGTTTTTTAACTGGCGCAGGTCGCTTATGGCCTTTTCCCTCTCCAAAAGGGCGTCATATGCCTTAGCCCTCCACAACAGGGCATAGTCGCCCAGCAGATTGGGTTTTTCCATAAATGCCGACAACTCCTTTACCGACTTTTCATAGTCCTTGTTATTCAGTGCGGTGCGTCCGTCTTTTAAATGCAGGTAGAGTTTGTCTGTTTTATCGGCGGCGTGGACGGCTTGCGCACCCAACGGCAAGGCAATCAATAACAATACCAAGATTCTCAGGATTGAGTTTCTCATGAATTATCCGCCTGAAAAAAACCTCTTTGGCGCGCCGTCTCCAAGAGTGTTTCGATTGCCTGTTTCCCCTCGGTGCCCGAATCAATGGTGTAGCCGTTAACGTATAGAGCGATGTGGTTTTTTATAACATCGTCCGGGAGTTCACAACTGTAACGCCTTACGTAGTCCATTGCCTCATGCGTATTGGCATTGGCGTAGGAGACAGAGGCCTTTATAAATTTGTCAATCCGCGCGCGTGTAGATGCGGGTATGTCTCTTTTTGCCGCTATTGCCCCGAGGGGAATCGGCAGTCCGGTTGTCTGCTCCCACCACTGCCCCAGATCAGCAACCAGGTGAAGTCCATAGTCTTTATACGTAAATCTGCTTTCGTGAATTATCAATCCACACTCAGCTTCGCCTTTGACAACAGAAGGGATTATCTTATTAAACGGCATCACGATTACGTTTTTCCTTAATTTAAAATCGAACAGGCTGAGCAGGGCATAAGCCGTGGTCATCAGCCCGGGGATGGCCACAGTTTTTCCGCTTGCAGACGATAACCTCTCTTTCGATACCAACAGG
>PEAC01000218.1 GCA_002753305.1 Nitrospirae bacterium MYbin6 | reverse complement strand
ATATAAAGAAAGCATAGAAGGGCAGGACGATAAAACAACGGGAGTGGGAGATGACTAAACTAGGAGTGCTTGCCTCTGGAAGAGGCTCAAATTTTCAGTCGATAATAGACGCAATCGGCAGCGGCGGCCTTGATGCCGAAATCGCCTGTCTGATAACGGACAACGACGAGGCATATGCCATAGAGCGGGCAAAGCAACATGGAATCCCTCATGTGTATATAAATCCGTCCGGGTTTGAAACAAAGGACGTATTTTACAGGAGCATAGCAGACGAGTTGAAGTTTTGTGATGTGGAGCTGGTGGTGCTTGCCGGATTTATGCGCGTGGTAAAAAAGCCGCTGATAGACGCCTTTCCGATGCGCATAATGAATATACACCCGGCCCTGCTGCCGTCGTTTAAGGGGTTGCACGCACAACGCCAGGCGCTGGAGTACGGAGTAAAGATAGCCGGGTGTACGGTGCATTTCGTAGACGAAGGGGTTGACACCGGCCCGATAATCTTACAGGAGGCCGTACCGGTGTTTTCAGATGACACTGAGGAATCACTGTCTGAGAGAATATTAGAGTATGAACATCAAATCTATCCCCGCGCGATTAAGCTATATACAGAAGGAAGGCTCATGGTTACGGGCAACAGGGTAATAGTCGCCGATTAACACCAGCCCTCGTGCCTCAGATTATAGACAAAACCGTACGTTTGGTGATATGCTAGCTTTATGGAAACGTCAGAGAGAGATTTAGACTTAACTGAAATCATCAACGGAGTGGAAGTCATGGGACCTAGTCCATTTAGACGGCATCAGAGAATCAGCGGTAATCTAAATTACATAATTCACCATTATGTTAAGACGAAGGATTTGGGGCAGGTTTATTATTCACCCTTAGACATAATCTTAGAGGAGGGGGTTAACAGGCTTCAACCCGATTTATTATTTATCAGGAAGGAGAATATGGCTATCTTACAGGACTGGATAAGGGGCGTACCGGATATGGTTTGTGAGATAGTATCGGCGGACACTTACGAAAGGGATACTGCCGTTAAAAGGGCTATCTATGAGAGGTACAGGGTGCCTGAGTATTGGATAGTCCTGCCAGAGTTTCAGGCAATTGAGGTTCTGGCTATTGAAGACGATAGATACAGACAGCACTCCTTTGCAGAACTTGAGGGTATGGTCATATCGAAAGTTATAGAAGGGCTGCAAGTCAACCTTAATGACATATTTGATTAACCTTCCACTATAGCCAACAAGATAAAAGGTGTGGAAGGCTATTACAGGGTGATTTAACTTTGGAAATCATTATAGAGCATCATACATTACGGAGAGCTAACGAACGAGGCGCGAATGAGTTTGAAATTAAGGATGTTTTGGAAACGGGTTTCTCCATTGAAGCTAAATATGGAAGAAACGGTAAGGCTAAGGTTTATCCTTATAACCAGCTGCGCCTGAATAAATATTATGAACATAAAAGGGTAGAGGTATTCTATGCTACAGAAGGAGATGTTATAATAACAGCAACGGTATATGTCTTTTATGGTAAATGGGAGGGTTAAATGTTTATATCTTATGATGATAGATGCGATATTTTATATTTAAGATTAGACGATAGGACACAGGAATTAATAAATATAAGGCTATCTGAAGATATTGTACTTGATATTGGTTCTGAAGACAAGATTGCAGGTATAGAAATAATGAATGCCTCTAATAAAATAAATTTAGATACCTTACTGCCAGTCAAATATGAATTATCATCAAAATAACTTTAGTTCAGTTTGGATGTGAGTAAAACATGGTGAGCTTGGTTTGCACACCACGCCGTAGTGGACCACCGCCATGGCATCTGGCCTGACATCGCCGCCAGGGCCGCCCATGAAAAATAGTTGTCGCATTTTATGCCGGTTAATTGTTATAATGTGCAGCTATAATAAATTGGTATGATAAATCTGAATAAAAGGAGGTGACTCACGAATGAAAAGATTAGCATTGACTCTCGTTTTTGTGTTGGGATTTGCTTCATTGGCCTTTGCCAGCTGGGACAAGTGCCAGGGCTGCCACAACGGAAAAACGGCCGGTGACAAGGCCGCACTAACGGCTAAGTTCAAGTCAGCGGCTGACTTTATCAAGGCATCCAAGGAATCAAAAAACCCTATGATGAACGCGGTTAAGGATAAAGATGCCGAATTAAAGGCAGCAGCAACTGACCTGGGCCTTAAATAAAAAGCCGACAGTAGGACCAACCAGCATAAAAGGCGATGGGAAACATCGCCTTTTATGTTTAATTTAATCCGTGTTTAAGATTAAACGGATCTCGGACAACCTCACCGGGCCATAGATTTTTTCTTTGTCCATTCGATAAGGCCGCCGGAGGTTATTAATTCCTGCATAAACGGCGGGATCGGATGTGCCCTGAACTCCTTGCCTGTAGTTTTGTTTATTATTGAGCCCTTGTCCGCGTCTATCTCTACGATGTCACCTTCTTTGATTCCTTCTGCCGCGTCG
>PEAC01000033.1 GCA_002753305.1 Nitrospirae bacterium MYbin6 | reverse complement strand
CGTATGAATCACTATGCCGGTAGCGTTTATTACGGGCCTGAGGCTGAATGATGTGTGGGCCGAGAGGCGTTCCTCTGCAATTGATATTACCGATGAGAGCGTGACGGCCTCTGAATTGCCGCTTAGAACAGAAGTTCTTTTAGTGTTGGCGGCGTCGCGCAAGGCCTTTAGTACGAGGCCGCGTGGGTATTGTTTCAGCCATTTAATGGCTTGCGGGGTTTTTAACAGGCTGTCAATCGATGGAATACCTTTTAGAGTGGCTGATTTCGTTTTGTTATCGTTCAAGGCCTTATGTGCCTTCGACATGCCGGGCGATAGACTCAAAGAGCAGCCTGCCGTCGGAGTTGCCGAGGATTTCTTCTGAGGCACGCTCGGGGTGGGGCATCATACCAAGGACATTACCTTCTTTATTGGAAATTCCGGCAATACTGAGGAGTGCGCCGTTGGGGTTTGCCTCGTCTGTTACCGCGCCGTCTTTGTCGCAGTAGGTGAAGATAATCTGATTGTTTTTCGATAAGGAATCGATTGTGCCGGTGTCGGCATAGTAATTGCCTTCGGCATGGGCAATTGGGAGTTTTAACACCATACCATCGGAGTATCCTGATGTAAACGGGGTTTTACCGGGGTTCGCCGCTTTTACGAATACGTCTTTGCAGATGAACTTAAGTGCCCGATTGTTAAGCATTGCCCCGGGTAGAAGGCCGGACTCAAGGAGTATCTGAAAGCCGTTACATATACCGATGACAAATCCGCCGCCATTAGCAAAGTCCGTTACGGCCTTAATAATAGGAGAAACCCTGGCAAGCGCCCCGGCGCGCAGATAATCCCCATGAGAAAACCCACCGGGTAGTATCACAACCTTCACGTCCTTGTCTATCCTGGTATCCTTATGCCAGATAAAGCGCGCGGGCCGATTAATGACATGCTTTACAGCATGATAACAATCATGGTCACAGTTGCTGCCGGGAAAAACCACTATCGCAAACATTTGCACATATGTTATATGAAGAGAGCTATTTTGTCAAGGCAAATCAATTCGCAACACTGGAGAGCCTGGCCATTTATACACTTAATGCCAATAGTTGTGGTAAGATACCCCAATGCTGGAGAGAATTGCCGGAACTGGCAGCCTGTTCCAGTTAATTTGTTCAAACTGAAACTCATGGACGATACTGGCAATAAACGGGTGCTGATAAAAAATGCCGCTGTGGTGTTGTTTATCTGCGGCGCTGCGGCCTTGTTCTGGGAGCTTACACTGATTCGGTGGTTAAGCTCCACTATCAGGATTGTGGCGTACTATAGTAATTTTGTGTTAATCTCCGCGTTCTTTGGCCTGGGTGCCGGTGCCCTATGCGCCCGATTCAGGGTAGATTTAAATAAACTGATATTTTATGCCCTTGCCTTGTGTATATTAATCGGCCCGGTGCTGGGCAGTTTTCCTCACACAAACCCCGCCAGGACAGTCGAGTTCGTCTGGAACAGCGTGACAGAAGCGGGGTTTAAATCCCATACCGAACAGTTCTACGGCCTTCAACCAGAGACTGTGTTACCGTATTGGCTGATATTGGCAGCGGTATACGCCGCGAACAGCTTTTTGTTTATGGTGTTTGGCCAGTGGTTGGGCAATTTATTCAAAACAATGCACCCGCTAAAGGCCTATACAATAGAGATTGGGGGAAGCATTGTTGGGATTTTGTTGTTTACGCTCCTTGCGGCGATGCGCCTTTCTCCATCGGCATGGTTTTTTGCCGGATTTCTTATGTTGTTGGCAATAATGGAGTTTAACAAGAAAACCTGCGCGGCCGCGTTGATTTCAGCCCTATCGATTTATATATGCGTACCCTTTATCGGCATGTTTTTCTGGTCTCCTTATTATAAAATCCACGTAAAACCAAGCCAGATAATGAAGATTGGGGACAATGGAACAAATCAATCGGCCACGAACTTAAAACTGTCCTATAGGCTTAATTACCAACTTACCGTAAACAATGATTACCTGCAAAACATAGGGGAATTGTCCACGTTCAACCTGATGTCTGATGGAAAGAAGGCCTTGTCGATTTACGAACGGCCATATGAGAAATGGGAAGGCGAACCAGAAGGAGACATCCTGATATTAGGCGCGGGCGGAGGAAATGACGTGGCTGCCGCACTGAGCAGCACCAAATCCAGGATAGACGCAGTGGAGATAGACCCGACAATAATCTATCTGGGCATGAGCCTCCATCCCGCAAGGCCATACCATGACCCGCGCGTTATGCTGATTAATGATGACGCGAGGGCGTATTTTGCAAAATCCAAAAAGAAATACGCAAAGGTCGTCTTTGGCTATCTTGACAGCCACACGCTGATGTCGTCGTTTTCATCACTGCGCCTTGAGAGTTTTGTCTATACGTATGAATCCTTTAAAAAGGCTAAGGAGCTGCTGCTGCCTGGCGGTACAGTTGTTGTCAGCCACGCCGCGCCGGCCTGGGTACAAGAGCGGATAGTCAACATCTTAAACGACATATTCGATTATCCTACGGAGGCCTATATTGACGGCAAATTCACCCCGATTGAAAAAGTTGAGCACTACGTAACATACAGAAACCGGAAGAAACCCGACGATGGAGGCACCCCCACGGCACATACATCAAACAGGCACGTAAGAGTGCCAACGGACAATTGGCCGTTTATCTACATGCGTACGCCATCGCTCCCGGACCATTACAAGGTTTTCATTGTAATGGCAGTAGTGCTTGGGCTGTCGTCGTTTTTTCTGTTGCCGGCTGGGGAGCGCAAACTGCGGCTGCCGTATTTTTTCATGGGTGGGGCATTTTTTCTCATCGAAACCAGCAATGTAATCTCGCTGTCTTTGCTTTACGGCTCGACATGGGTAGTAAACGTAACGGTATTTACAGGGATTTTGACGTTAATTCTATCAGGAAACCTGTTGAGCTATAAGATGCAAAGGAGGCGCTTTACGCTGATATTCGGGCTGTTGTTTTTGAGTTTGGCGCTGTCATACCTGACGCAGCCATCGTTGCTGCTTGGGCTGAATTCACTGGTTCTGAAGAGCATGGCCGCGGTCATGATATTTCTAAGCCCGGTGTTTTTTGCAAGCCTCATATTTGCCGAACTGATAAAAAACGAAAAAGACCTGTCACAGGCATACGGCTCCAACCTGTTGGGGGCAGTCATAGGCGGGACATCCGAATATGTCTCCCTGATAATGGGGATTAAGTTCCTGCTGATTATAACGATCGCGCTGTATTTGTTGACGTACATATTCATTAAAGCAGAGACGAACAAGGGGATGCGTTAAGGGGAGTTTTGCATGATTATCTCTAACATCCTGAACAAACCGATTGAATAAACCTTCTAATCGGTGTATAATATAATTATGGCTGTTATAACAATACCAGATGTACTCAGAGAGCGGCTTGGCGAAAAAGCCACGATGGCCTTTGTCGACGTTATTAAGGAAGTCGATTCCGAATCTAAAAAGGACCTCCCGACAAAGACTGACTTGTTAGCCACCAAGGCTGAACTGAAAGAAGACATATATAAGGTTAATGAACGTATCACCATAGAAATCGGCAAGATTAACGAACGTATCACTGAGGAAGTCGGCAAGATTAACGAACGTATCACCATAGAGGCCGCTAAGACAAATGAGCGCATCACTGAGGAAATCGGTAAACTGAGAAATGACTACGAAAAAACCTCTAAAGAACACATTAAATGGATGTTCTTATTTTGGATTGGACAAATTACCTTTATGACCGGCTTTATTACTGTTATCTTAAAGTATTTCATTAAGTAAATGGGCGATGCTTTCTGATATTAAACCATTTAACCACTTGACTGATGCTATTAATGCGAAGGGCCGCGCGGGTTGTCATTTTGCATTATTCATCATTCTGGTAATCACTGTGTTATCCCTCTGCGGCTGTCTCGTTGAGTCTCAATATGGCATTGTCTCTGATGACAGGTCTAATGTTATGTTTAATAAAAATATCTACGGACAGTGGATTAATGAAACGAATTTGTATAATATCTTCTATAATCCCAACTCTAAAACATCCTATTATTGGGTCGTCGAGGAGGACGGTACTGTCGGCCTGGACAGCAAAGGGGATTTCATCGAGTTCAATCTGGTTAAAATAGCCGGTTCCCAGTATATCGATATGCTGATGGCCGAACATAAAGGCATGAAGGTCCATAATATCTTAAAAATCGAATTTATCGACCCCAATACCATGTACCTCTATGACTTTAAGCTGGAAAAAGACTACCTTCAAAGGTTTAATAAGGAGATAAAATTCGAGAATAAAGGGGCGGCAGACTCCGAGGAGTTCATCATTACCTCTAACCCAAGGCAGCTTCAGCGGTTCATCAAAAAACACGGCCATCTGTTTAACGGCAACCCACTGGTCTTCAGAAAGGTCAAAGACACTAATAACGATACCGTTAAAGAGCTTCTGAAATCCTTTGCAGGTAAACCCCCAAAGTGAGTAACTCCGTCTTCAGTATCTGCGGCATGTGCTCCGTCAGATGTCCTATCCGCGTTGAGACCGGCAACAGTAAGGTCGTCTGGATTGAAGGCAACCCCAACGTCCCAGGTATCAACGGCAGGCTATGTGCCAAGGGTGGGGCCGGTATCTCATTCGAATACGATTCAGAGAGGCTCCAGTATCCGATGATTCGCCGTGGCAAACGCGGAGCTGGCGATTGGAGGCGGGCAACATGGGATGATGCACTTGAATATATTACCTTTAAACTCATGAATATTAAGGATAAATATGGCCAGCGTGCCACTGCAATCTCTGACCGCGGCGGCCCATTTACCGATTTGACTAAGGGCTTTATTCGGGCACTTGGTTCCCCAAACTATTTCAACCACGACGACACCTGAGCATCCAACGTTAACGGCGCCTGTAGGACGCTCTTCGGCTATCCCCGCATGGATATGCAATATGACATGCTCAACGCCAGGCACATTGTCCTCTACGGCAGGAATGTCTTTGAGGCCCTCCAGGTTAAAGAGGCTAACGATATCCTTGACGCTATTGGCCGTGGGGCCAAGCTCACCTATATCGACATTCGGGCAACCGTAACCGCCTCGAAGGCCAACAGATTTTATAAAATCCGCCCGGGGACGGACTATGCCCTCAGCCTTGCCCTTATTAACGTAATCCTCAACGCCCGGCTTTATGACAAGGCATTCGCTGATAAGTGGATAACCGGACTGCGGGAACTCATAGAGTTTACCACCCCTTATACGCCTGAATGGGCGGAGCGGGAGACCGGCATTGCCGCCCCGGAAATTGTTCGTCTTGCCCATGAGGTCTCAAGCGCAGCCCCACGAGTTGTATTTCACGCTGGCTGGATGGTCGCCAGATACATCGATTCGTTTTATTCGGCCAGGGCGATTTATATTCTCAATGCCCTTATGGGAAACATCGAAAGGGAAGGGGGGCTGATTATCGCAAAGGGCGAAGAGGACTGCGGTTATGCACAGTTGAATTCTATCACCAATTTAATCCCTGAACCGGCTGGCGAAATACTGGACGCATCCGGCTCCACCTGCTATGGCTCAGGGCATCTCGTAAACCTGTATAACGCCATTTCAACCGGCAAACCATATCCCGTTAAGGCATGGTTTGCCTACCGTTATGACCCGATTCTGTCGCTTCCCGACCCGGACAGGCAGCGCGCAATCCTTGATAATCTTGACCTGCTCGTCTCAATTGATGTCAACATGAGTGATACCGGCTGGTATGCCGATGTAGTGCTGCCCGAGGCAACGTATCTTGAAAGGAGTAATATCATCGCCCTCCAAAGGGGCATTCAACCGGCCCTCCTGATGCGCCGACAGGGCATTGCACCTTTATACGACAGCAAACCCGCATGGGAGATCTTCACACTGATATTAGAGAAGATGGGTTGCCCTCTGCCATTTAAGTCAATCGAAGATATTTGGGAGTACCAGCTCAGGGGAACCGGTATTAACATCAAGGACTTCGATAGTACCGGGATTGTCACATTGTCAAACGGGCCTGTCCTGTGCAATAGCGATGAGATAAAATTCATTACCCAGTCGGGCAAGGTGGAGATTATATCAATGGAGCTTCAGGCGATGGGCCATGAATCGCTTAAACCATACGTAAGTCCCATCCACCCGGAGGCTGGGACATACCGCCTCGTTACCGGGCGCAGCGCCGTTCACACTCAGGGGCAATCACAAAACAATCTCTATCTTAACGAAATCGAACCGGAAAACATCCTCTGGATACATGATGAAAATGCCCATGGGATCAAGACCGGCGATATGGTTGAGGTTTCGTCAAACGGCGCATCGGCGGCGATTTGCGCATACGCCACACCGTTTATCCACCCTGAGGCCGTCTTTATGCTCCATGGATTCGGAAACGAGATACCAATTAAGACGCGGGCCTTTGGCAGGGGGGTTAAGGCCTCGCAGCTTCAGCGCGGCATGCTCGACAGGGTTGACTCCGTTGGCGGAGGTGTTGCGTATTTCGATACGGTTGTTAAGGTGAAAAGGCTGGAGAGCCAATGAGCAAACATAATTTTATATATCAGGATATGGACAGGTGCATAGGGTGCTATGCCTGTGAGGTACACTGTAAGACCGAAAAATCGCTTCCAGCGGGGCCGCGCCTCTGTAGAATCATTCCCACCAAGCCAAAGATATCGGGCGGGATTCCAAAGGTGGACTTTGTGTTCATGTCGTGTTATCAGTGTGCGAAGCCCGCGTGTGTTGTGGCGTGTCCTGAGAAGGCGATGGAAAAGAGGGCAAAAGACGGCATTGTATTCGTTGAGCAGTCTCTGTGTACGGGGTGTAAGGCCTGTATTAAGGCATGTCCGTGGGGAAGTCCTCAGTTTAACGAGGATACCGGGACTGTGGTAAAGTGTGACCACTGCATGGACAGGCTTGACAGGGGGCTTAGGCCCGCCTGCGTCTCAAAGTGTACGACTGGCTCTCTTCATTGGACTACCCCAAATGAGGCATCCCAGTTAAAAAGAATAAAACACGTCAGGGCCAAGAGCCGCTAAGGCTATATCTCTATTTTCAGGTTGAGGCGATGCGATATTTTACGGCTATTGACTTTGATGGCACTATAACCGGTATCGATGTTGTGGATTCCATAATAGAGAAATTCGCCGAACCAGGGTTGCGTATTCCGGCGAAACCGACCATCTGTTCCGGTCATGTCGACCACCTGAGAAGTCATCTTTACACTGGACATAGTTAGACTTCTTTAATGTCCGGTTTGCACTATCTTATCGAGCCTAGCATAAGAATAAATTTCTTGACAATCTCACTATCGTAGTTATTGACCTGGCCTTTGATCATGGAAAGTGACTCGAAAGAGGAAAGGGCATCTTTATATGGGCGCGCTGTGGTGAGGGCGTCGTAGGTGTCGACTATGGCTGCGATTTTCCCGGAGGTGTGCAGCTCCTGCCCGGTAAGGCTTGATGGATAGCCGTCCCCGGTAAGCCTCTCATGGTGTTCAAGAATTGGGTGGTAGGCGTCTTTGGGCATGGCGTCGTGGAAGCTGAGGATTTTCTTTCCAAACGTAACATGCTGCTTCATAATCGAGAATTCTTTCTCTGTAAGGAGCGTTGGTTTGTTGAGGATTTCTATTGGAATGGCACTTTTTCCTATATCATGGAGCAAGCTGCCAATGCCGATGTTATTTATCTCTTTTTCATTGAACATCTCCAGGGCAATCGCCAATCCTATGGACAGGACGCAGACATTGACCGAGTGGGTATATGTATAGTAGTCGTGCTTGTTTATAGTAAGGAGGCTCGTGGTGATTTGTTTGTTGTCCTGGATAGAACCCACGATTTCTTCTACGGAACCTCTTGTTTTGTGGATAGTCTCTCCGCTCCTTGGATCGTCAAAGAGTTCCCGGACGATTAATTTTGAGTTTTCCCTGATCAGCAGACCCTTCAGGTGCTTGACGTTGACATCGGAATCGAGTATTTTTGAGAATATCAGATCTTTTATATATCTCGTATATTTGTGTGTGTCATTGCGGTCAATAAGCAGCTCTCCGTCAGTGCTTAAGATATCGTCGGTTATCTCGATATCTTTGTTCTTATACTCTGTTAACATAGCGATATTTAAGTGCTTTTTTAAGAAAATAGAAAAGTTGATAAAGCTTCCCTTGATAAGGGCCTCTTTTTCAATTTGAGAGAAGCTGTCAATGGTCTCGCAGTATCGCTTCATTTCCTCAGGAGTATAAAGATCTACTTTAGGTTCGGCAGGTTTTATTATGGTGGACTCTGCAGGTTTTGCCGGTGCTGCGGCTGCGGATTCCTTGTTATCTTTACCGGCTGAAACGTCCCTTGTAATGCCTTTATCTTTAGGGAGATCTCTGCCTTTTACGGTATCAATGACCACATGTTTGATACCTAGTCTCTTCAGTTTCTCTATGTGGGAAGCGTCTTTGACCTTGAAATGGTGAGAGAATAGATCTGTCTCAAGCCATGACTTGTCCACTCCATCTATGTACATACCAGGTTCTAACTGATTTATGGATATTTTTTTCTGCAAACCACCGCCCTTACATTAAATAAACAGCTATCTATAGACTTAAGTAAATTACTGTTACGATTCATTATACACTGTATGTAATAGTTTTTTGAAGCCCTGTGAAGCTGTCATGCCAAATAAATAATACCCAACGGTCAGATTATCCTGCCGTAGCCATACAGCTGCCTCCCCCCTTTGAGCATGATCTGTGTCAGTGAAGTGTTCACATTTAAGATATCCCGTGGTATTTGCCGCTCTGCATGATATTAATTTTTTTTTGAAATAATCAATAATAGTTCTCCAGTCTGAAAAGAAAATGTTAGTTCGTTCATAAGAAGAGCTTTTGATATAAACAGACAGATGATACCTAACCAGCGAATAGGACCTTTTGTATGATATTTCAGAATGCTGAAGATATATCCAATAGGAAGAGTTTTTTTATACGGAATATATTTCTCTATATTGAAATTTAAATCCTTAGATAATTGATTAAAAGCTTTGTTGCTGATAAAAGTTGTATGTTCGTTTTGATAATGGAACCATAGAGAGCCTAATAAAATACGAGAAAGGGAATTAATATTAGGAGTTGTAAAAATCAGTCTACCGTCTTCCTTTAACAGCCTTAACAAGTTAGCAATAAATCTATTAATATCAGAAGCATTGATGTGCTCGATTACGTCGGTTACGGTGATAATATCGAAATAATCATTTTTTATAAAATTGCTGTTAATCGCATCATCAATCGAACCACAGAATAATCTGGCATCTGGTAAGCTTTGTTTTGCTTCATTAATTGCCCATTCACTAACGTCCAATCCGTAAAGCTCTAAAGGGCCAAAGGAAGAAGCTGCGCTTAACAGGACACCTATGCCACAACCGATATCTAAAAGTATCGAATTTCTTAAATCTATAAAGTTATTAACAATAAGTGTAATGAAATTATTTGTTTTAGCTCTGATTATTTTATCATAATGGCTACCAGACAGGGATATGAAAAAGTCTTTATTATAATTAATATCAGTGGATACTGAATCTATATATTCTGACTTACAGCCGTTACATCTATATAGAATGCCATTTGCTGATTTTCTTAATATATAGGTGTCACCTTTACAAAAAAAACATTTTTTCATCTTATCGCGAACTCCAATATAAGGCCGAAGATTGCATTATCATTGTATTGAATAGAAAATATGTGAAATCATAGGTATTAATCTTCTAACACTTTATAGCGGTTTCTGGTAATAATCCAAATCATTCGCAATCCAAGTAGTGTTGCACGCCACCTGCTGCCTGTAATTTTAGAGACACCTAACCTTCCCCTATATCTTATGGGTATTTCTAAAACCTTCAGATTTTTTTTTATTGCAATACTAGTCATATCGGCTAAAAAGGCTCCCTGGCCTTCCGTCAAATGTGGTTTTATTAATTCATAAGCGGCCCTTTTTATTACCCGATATGTACCTCCCATTTCTCTCATGTGCATATCTTGAGTAAATTTAAATCCAAAATATAATAACTGCATATACTTTGCTACTATCCAATTTCCTAACATCAGGCTTATCGTCCAATCGGCATCGTCACTGATAAGGTGATGATTAGATCTGGCGCTTTTAACCATATCAAAGTAAGGGATATAGGCAAAAAGTAAATTTAAGTCTTCGGCGTAGAACGAATTATCAGATTCGGTTAGTATAATCAGGTCACCCTTAGCGGTTTCGATAGCTGTCCTGCATGCATATCCATAACCTTGCCGTGATTCTCTCACAACACGGGCACCCGCTTCCTGGGCAATCTCATATGTACCGTCGGTTGAATTGTTATCTGCAACTATAACCTCATCCACATATGGATGGTTAAGGAATGCCCTGACTGTCTGGCCAACCCCTTCTCTCTCGTTATAAGCAGGCATTACTACAGAGACTTTTTGATTATTAAACACAATGATTAACTTAAATGGCCGCCAGCCAAATCGTGTAGCATTTGTTCATCAAGGTTTCTCATATAGTTATAAGTGTCTTCTATAATCTTATCGATAGTGTACTCGGGAGTCCAGTCCAGCTCTGTGATTGCCTTGGTTGCATTTGGATATTTATCGTTTGCCTCTTCATAAAGATGGCCATATAAATCTTTTGGATCTATGTAGATTTTACTTGAACTGGAACCAGTGAGTTGTATCACTTTTGATGCAAGTTCGTCAATAGATATTTTATTCTCCGGATTACCAATGTTGTAAGATTCCATTGTTTTACCCTTATTCATAGCTAATACAAGACCTTTTACAATATCCTCAACATGAGTAAATGCCCTTATTTGCTTACCTGTTCCAAAAACAGTCAGAGGATTGTTGTAAATTGACAGAAAAACGAATCGTGGCAGCACAAAACCTCCCACACCTGATTGCCTTGGTCCTGCAATATTAAACGGCCTTATAATTACCACATCAAGCGGAGAAACCTTTGCCTTGTTGAGCAGGGCTGTCTCTGAAGCTAATTTCGCTATCGCATATTCGAGGCGTATTGTAGTTATAGGAGGAATTATCTTTGCAAATTCTTCACTGCAATAACCCTCCTGCCCACCACCATATATCTCACTCGTAGAAACATCCAGTAATCTGGCATTGTTCTTTAAAGCCAGATCCATTAAGATATATGTATCCATGACTATGCTTTTTATAATGTCCCCTGCATACTTCAATACACCTGCAGGGCCTACAACTGAAGCCAAATGATAAATTTGATCCCACTTCGTATTGTTTTGTTTTTTGTTATAATCTTCTATTGTACAGATTTCATAGGTTAAATTGTTTCTTGCCCCTAATTCATTCAGTAAAATTTCATGTGGAATCGGATTTGAGTACAATGCGTCAATCACATGAATGTTATCAGATGGATAATGTTTTGTCAGATAATCTATAAGATGTCCACCAATAAATCCAAACCCACCTGTTACCAGAATATTCCTTCTCAATTTACAACACCTCCTCCAGCAAAAATATACATGTCTCGCGTCCCGATGCTCTCATCATCATTCCATATGGCCAATGATAACATAATATTTACGAAAAATGCTACATCCTACAAGTTAAATACAGTAGTCTGCCCCAGTAGGCTGTTCCGCCCTTAGCGCTACAGCCATCTTTCACAGCACTGAGGTTGCGTCCATTCGCTTACTTGGTTTACGTTTGTACTTAAAATTCCTGTGCCATCCTGTTCGCCGTTTGCTGTCCCCTGATTGCATCTGCCGCCACATTTCAAAAATTAAAACTTGATATTTTTTATCCATCCAAAACCTAAACTTGACGGAGGCATGAAAAATTTGTATTTGTTAAGTCTTTCTATTATCAATATATGTTCTCCGTCATATCTGACAATATGTGTTTTTTGTTTGACAACCAGGTCTTCTTTGATCTCATCTACCAAAGCCTTAGGAATAGTCCAGTCTCTTGCAAAGTTGATTGCATGTTTGTCCTGGGCACCGGGTTTCTTATAATTGATGTCATCTTTTGTTTTAGCAGGATAGATACTTGCAGTTGAATCTTTTTGAATTATCAGATAATCTGCGACATCATAATACATGGGAAAGCGCCAGATATCATTTCTGTTAACAATAAAACCTTCGACTGTGTCGTTGGTCCAATAAACGATACTATTATGTAAAGGAATATTATTTATAGCCGCTATTGTATATTTATTAGTCACTCTTTCTTTTTCAATATTGCTTTTTTTGATTTGAAATACAATACCATAACCTTTTAAATAATTTTCGATCTTATCAGCCCAATAAGTATGCTTTTCCATTGTGTATGGCAATCCACCCAGATATAAGAAATTAATGATAGTGAATGCAAACAAAACACCTGTTAAATATAAATATAAAGGCAAATATGTTGTTTTCTTATAATTAAAATTTATATTGCCGATAATCAATACCAACATTAAATAATATATTGTAAACACGATGGCAAGGTGGCGGTCTGCATATGTATATATGCCATACATCAAATGAATACATGGCGCTATTAGCGCTAATCCGATCATTTTTACCCAATTCACTTTTTTCAATCGGTCAAAACTGAAATACAATATGAAAATAGTAAAGACATACAGTAAAGCAGGGGCGAATATAGCAACTGTTAACCTTAGCGGCGTTTTTAATATTGTGATTATAGTCCCGATGTTTATTGAACTGAGCCGAGACGATAACTGTGAGGAATAAAGGTTAACAAGATCACTCCTGATGGCTGGTTGAAGCACTATGTTCCATATTCCGAAATAAATAATTGCAAATATCATTGGAAAATAAACATATGATCTGTATGGTTTTTCAAATATTATAATATATATAACAAATGTAATTATAAATAGTGTAAAATCATCCTGGATAAGGCATATTAAAATGGTAGTTATTATGAATGGTATTTTTTTGTTATCTATAAGATAATAATATGCTGCTAAAATAAATGGTCCGACAATTTGTGAAGGTGTTCCATTCGCCAGCACAATTCTCAGGTAACCACTTATTGCAAATATAGAAATAGATAATAACACTTTTAATTTATAATCGACATTAGATAGTTTTTTTAATATTTTATACGTAAAATAAGCAATACCTGCATAGTCGAATAAAATATATATTAAAAACATAGTGTTTATGTCTGGAAACAAATAATATATTGCAGAAATAAAAACACTCGTTAAAAAATAAGAATGCCACACTAAGATGCTGAGATACGGATAATTATTGATAAATTGACCGGCAAATTCTGTATCTGTAGTGTTTTGAAAAGGTCTGCCATTGTAAAAGTTAAAATAACTCTGTAAATATACTGTGATATCACCTGCAGAAAAAACAGACACTGTAGAATTTAACTGAAGAAAGAAATAAAATACGAAAAAGATGGATATTAGCATTGCCGTTACGGAAAACATAGTTATAACTTTATTCAGTTTTGAATCCATACGATTTTCTCCTATTGCTATTGCAATCTAAAGGCAGGTTTTATAGTATTCCCCTATGTAGCGAGTTTCACACAATAATCCCTCTTTCATTGCCAAAACAGCTCCCTTAGTCAACCGCATCACATATACAAGCATACTTTGTCCACCAAAGTCAATACCAGATATGACTTCATGGGACGTTTGATGGTGAATAAATTTATTGCGGCCATCACGTAACCCTGTTTATATTATATTGATTATGTTAAAATATACACGCAGATCGTATAAACGCAATATGCAATCAATGTTGAAACAGAATGCCTTGATGGCAGAGGGCACACAATGGCAGAAGATACAGGAAAGATATTTATAACTATCGAAACGGACCTTGCCGGCCTAATCCCCGGCTATCTGGCCAACAGACGCAAAGACATCGAATCGATGAACGCTGCCCTGGACTCCGGTGACTTCGAGGCAATACGCAAAACAGGGCATCAGTTAAAAGGCTCTGGCGGTGGGTATGGATTTGATTTCATTTCCGATACAGGGAAGGCCATCGAGCTTGCCGCTAAAGACAACAACCCTGAGGAAATAATAAGACACATCGCAGCACTCGGTGATTACATTGACAGGCTGGAAATAGTCTATGAATAGGGAGATGCCTTGGCAATATTAATAGTGGAAGACTCTGAGGACATTTCCATGCTTATGAATCGGTACCTTGTGAAAATGGGACATACGGATATTGTACTATCTAGCTCTGCCGAGGCGGCTATCGACATAATAGGCCTGGATAAGGGCGACATTAGTATAAACAAAGATATAGAGCTTATTCTTATGGATATAGGCCTGCCAGGGCTTGATGGCATTGGCGCGTGCCGCAGGATAAAGTCCAACCAACACTACAATGACATACCCATAATCATGGTAACGGCAGACACGAGCCTTACATCGCTTGAGAACGCCTTTAAGGCCGGGGCCATCGACTATATCACAAAACCGGTAAAGCTGATAGAGCTTAACGCCCGCGTAGGGTCGGCGCTGAATCTGAAACAGGAGATGGACAAGCGTAAGGCCCGCGAGAAAGAGCTGGAGGCATCGACACGCCAGTTGAAGGAGGCCAACAGAATCCTTACCAACTTGTCATACATAGACGGACTTACGGGGGTGGCCAACCGGAGATACTTCGATAAGTACTTTGAGCAGGAATGGAAGAAGGCCTTTAGGGGGCATAACTTTATATCGGTGATTATGATAGACATAGACAATTTTAAGCAGTTAAACGATACTGAAGGCCACACGGCCGGAGACGAATGCCTCAGGTTGACAGCCGGGGCGCTTAGCGACGCACTGAGACGTCCTGGGGATTTTATCGCCCGTTATGGCGGTGAGGAATTTGTCAGCGTCCTTCCTAATACACAACTGGACGGGGCTGCCATCATTGGCGAGACTATGCGCACAAACGTAAACGACATAGAGCTGGTTTTTTCTAAGATAAAGAATATTACCGTAAGCGTTGGGATTGCCGGAACAGTACCGGATAAATCTAAAACCCTTCAATGGCTGATTTCCGAGGCCGACCGCGCCCTGTACACAGCAAAGAAGTCGGGCAAAAACCAGGTCAAGGTATTTTAATAATTTGGGAGGACTATGGCCGTAAATTATTACTTATCAATGATTCTCACAGTGATAGTTGCCGCGATTGGTTTTAGCAGCCCAACCTGTGCAGGCGCCAAAGACAGCACTGCCGCAGTCCCCGTTGGCGGCACTAAGGAGATGTGTACCTATAGGTCAATAACCGCAAAGCTTGGGCAGTACAAGGCAGTGTTAATTGAGCCCGCAGCCGTTAATACCAGCGTTGAAAAGACTGAAAAAACAACGGATTTCCTGCTTAAACTTAAAGATATAGTTAACACGGCCGTGGAGCAATCCCTGCGCGGCACGGACAGATTTCAGACTGTTGCCACAAAGAAATCCGAACTTCAGGATGCCACCAATTCTAAATATCTTATTTGCAGGCCGGATGTGGCCGTTGTCTATACAAACCCCAATGGGGCGCGCTTTATGGCCGGATACGGCTCAGGTATGAGTCGAATAATCATGGTCTTGTCCCTCGTGGATTCCGAAAGCGGCGAGCTAATCCTCAAATACACGGGCTGGGGCAGGATGTACAATGATTTTGGCATGGCTCTCTTAGATAGGATTCGTACTGATGTCGTCGATATAAGCGGCTATTTCGCAAGCCTTGTAAAGGGTTTACCCGACTAAGATCTTTCTTTTAGAATCCACTCGCATAGTGATTTTTTTCCCGTCAAGATGCTCCAAAAAGGGTAGGGCGTATTTTCTTGTCGTCCCAAGGATCTCCCTGAATTCGGACACGGTTATCTCTTTTTTACCCTTCGCAAATTCCCTGATAATCCCCAGCATTTTCTCATAACCGCCTCTGTCCATGTACAAGGAGTCGTTGATTCTCACCAAAAGCCCCTCCTTTGCCAGCAGTTTCAATATATCATCGGCCTGCCTTTCCTTTATTGAAAATGTGGCGGCGAGTTCTTGTTTCGCCGGAGGTTGAAACTCTGAGGCCCTCAGCGTCTCAAGGATCTTTGTTTTAATCCCCTCGTCGATTTGTGAAAGAGAAGGCTTGAAATCCGCCAGGCGTATCAGCTCCTTCTCGGTTACTATTTCGTTGAATAAGCCTATTATCTTGAAAAACGCCTTCGTGTCGACCTGTTTGAACATGCCGCGGAGTTCTTCCTTTGACATGCCGGACTGAAGTGGATATTTATTATGATATGACCGCAGGTTAGCTACTATATTCTTATGTATTTCATTAATATGGGCCATGTGAAAAAACGTCTCATTTATCTCCATAACCAGCCCCTGTTGTTTCAATGTCCCGATGGCCTTGTCTATTGTTATAATGTCCTGGCAGGCCCAGCCGCAGAGGTTTTGTTTGTTAAACCCTCTGAGGGAGTTGCCTTTGATTTTCTCCTCAAGTTTTGCTTTAAGATCTCCGGTTAAATAGATCCCTATAAAGGCATCGTCGTCTTTTTTTCTCCTTATTGGGGGCGTGGGGTCAAGGACAATGCCGCCGCCTATGGTATCAACGGGTGAGAGGCGCCTGATGATGAATCTATCGCCTGCCATTGCGATAATCGGGTGTTTCAGGCGCAGTTGGGCAAAGGCAGAGTCCCCGGGCATAAGCCTCTCCAGCTTGTGTAAGATAACACGGGCGGTTGTCTCAGACGTGCCGGCATGGAGGTGGACGCTGGATCTGTTTTTAATGGGCTGAGCAGTTTTAAGGAGTTTAATTTCAGCGTCCAGCCTGACAGTCGGGACAACCGTATCGCAGTGGACAAGGACGTCGCCCCGTTGTAAATCGTCTTTACCAACACCTTGCAGGTTTACCGCAAGGCGCTGCCCGGCAAGGCCGGATTTTACTTGCTGATTATGGCTGTGAAGCCCACGCACCTTTGTTTTTATCCCCGAGGGGAGAATCTCAACCGTGTCATCCACTGAGATAGTGCCGGAGACAGCAGTTCCTGTCACCACAGTACCAAAACCCTTAAGCGTAAAGACCCTGTCGATGGGGAGGCGGAATATACCGTTTGGGGATTTTTGCATTGTCCCTATGGCAGTTTCCTGGAGTTGCATTTTTAACTTATCAAGATTATGGCCGGTTTTAGAGGAAACCGGCACAATGGGTGCGCCCTCAAGGAAAGTCCCCCTGACGAAGTCCCGGATTTCTTCCACAACTACCTCCACAATATCCTGGTCGACGAGGTCAGACTTTGTAACGGCAACTATGCCGGCCTTTATGCCGAGGAGGTTGCAGATGGCAAGGTGTTCTCTGGACTGGGGCATGACACCCTCATCGGCGGCTATAACAAACAGGACTATGTCTATGCCTCCGGCCCCGGCAAGCATGTTTTTAATCAGCCGTTCATGCCCGGGGACGTCAACAATGCCTATGGTTAGCCCATCAAGCCTGAGGTCGGCAAATCCGAGGTCAATCGTGATGCCGCGTTGTTTTTCCTCTTTCAGCCTGTCCGGGTCTATGCCCGTAAGTGCCATGACAAGGGAACTCTTGCCGTGGTCGATGTGCCCTGCGGTTCCTAATATAACGTATCGCATAGTCAGTCTATGATTGGAAGGCAGCGCAGGGCCTCATTAATCTTGTCCGCTGGATAAACGGAGTCGATTATCTTACCGTCGAGGAAGTCCGCGTATGCGGCCAAATCCAGATAACCGTGGCCGCTCAGGTTAAAGACGATTGCCTTTTCTTTTCCTTCCTCCCTGCAACGCATGGCCTCGTCAATGGCACATTTGATGGCGTGCGAACTCTCCGGGGCGGGGATAATTCCTTCGGTCTTGGCAAACAATATGGCCGAGTTAAATACCTCCGTCTGGGGATAGCTGCGCGCCTCGATAAGGCCGTCATGGGTAAGCTGCGAAACGAGTGGGGAATCGGCATGATACCTGAGGCCACCGGCGTGAATTCCAGGCGGGACGAAGCTATGCCCAAGCGTGTACATCATAAGAAGCGGGGTAAGCCCGGCAGTGTCGCCAAAATCATAGCGGAACTGTCCCTTGGTAAGGGTAGGGCAGGAGTCCGGCTCTACGGCTATCACCCTTAGCTCCTTGCCGTGGATCTTGTCATAGAGAAATGGAAAGCTCAGTCCACCAAGGTTGCTTCCCCCGCCGCAACAGGCTATTACGATATCGGGATAGTCCCCGGCAATCTCAAACTGTTTCTTTAACTCAAGCCCTATAACTGTTTGATGAAGCACCACATGGTTAAGCACCGAGCCGAGGGCATAGTTGGTGTCTTTATGGGTGGCGGCATCCTCAACGGCCTCGCTGATGGCGATGCCGAGGCTTCCGTGGCTATCAGGGTCTTTGTCAAGAATGGCCCTGCCGGCGTTGGTCAGATTGCTTGGGCTTGGATGAACGGTAGCGCCCCATGTCTCCATTGAGATGCGCCTGTAGGGTTTCTGGTTATAGCTTACTCTAACCATATAGACGGTGATCTCAAGGCCGAAAAACACACCGGCCAGGGAGATGGCAGCGCCCCACTGCCCGGCGCCGGTTTCCGTGGCTATGCGCCGGACACCGGCCTGTTTGTTGTAGTAAGCCTGCGGTATGGAGGTATTGGCCTTGTGGCTTCCGGCAGGGCTGACGCCTTCATATTTGTAGTAAATCCTGGCCGGAGTTGCGAGGGCCTTCTCAAGCCTGTGTGCGCGGTAAAGCGGGGATGGGCGCCAGAGGGCATAGCAATCAAGCACCTCATCGGGGATAGTTATCCAGCGCTCCTGAGAGACCTCCTGCTCAATAAGGGCCATCGGGAAAATCGTGGACAGGTCATCCGGCCCGACCGGCTTTCTCGTTCCCGGATGGAGGGGCGGCTTGGGAAGGTTTGGCATATCGGCCATAATGTTATACCATTTAGCAGGAATGTCTTTGTCTTCTAAGACTATCTTAGTGCGTTTCATCGAACCTCCAATAGTATTATAATAACGTGCACTCAGGAGCCTGAGGGCATATGAATATTTTAACACCTTTCTATTGATAATTGCACAGGATTGAGATTATTACCTCCTAAGGTGTAAACTCCCCGGAGCTTGGGAATGATAATCCACTTGCATATTTGTACGAGAAATGCTATTGTTAATTAGTTAGTATTGTAAAAATAGTAGTATGTGGCATTTATATAATTTCAGGCGTTGATAGTGATTTATAAACGGTAGCATGATCAATAAACCAGGATAGCTGGGGAAGGCGGCATTGCTGTCTTATATTCTATGTAGTGAAGGAGATCCCATG
Source organism: Nitrospirae bacterium MYbin6 (assembly GCA_002753305.1). Taxonomy (GTDB): domain Bacteria; phylum Nitrospirota; class Thermodesulfovibrionia; order Thermodesulfovibrionales; family Magnetobacteriaceae; genus Magnetominusculus. Next base: position 9,905 of record PEAC01000033.1, on the reverse strand, counting down.
AGTGCATACCTTGAGATATCGCTGAAAATTAACAATTCGGACAGACCAACCGCGGCAGGCGTGTATACAAAATATAAACAACCGTTTTTAAGTGGCATTGCAGGCGCGAAATCTAAAGAGTTGCTCATACGTGATGAGGATGTACAAGTGCTTCACGGATTTGACTCTGCGGAATCGGCTAAGGCATACCTTACCAGTGATTTATTTACTAAGGATGTAGTAGAAGCGCTAAAGCCATACCTCCAGGCTGCACCTGAAGTCAGAATTTACACTGTAGCATAAGGACACAGATAGGCTATAGGCAGGATAAATTTGTTCTAAGCACAGATAGGCTGAGGTTATAAGAATGTAGTATGATATTACATGATAAGTAAAGTTTCAGCGGGAGGAGCCAATGCTTACATTGAGGATTCAGTGCAATGTACCGCCTGATCGGACAATTACCCTGAAACTTCCAGATCAGGTAAAACCAGGGCAACATGAACTGGTACTGGTTGTAGACAAAACAGGACATGAGGAGGATATCATTTCCGACGCTGAAAAGCTGATGAAATTCTCAGGGGCAGTGCCAACATTCTCAGGTGTTGATGGCGTAAAATATCAGCGCTCACTCAGAGATGAATGGCCATAAGATTTTTGCTTGATACCAATGCTGCCATCTACTTGACAGGTGGTAGTTTGGCAACCAATTCATTGCCGGACGGAGAATACGGCTTATCTGTCATTACTGAAATAGAATTACTGTCGTTTTCAGCACTCACTATTGATGAGGAAAAAGCCATCCGCACCTTAATAGATTCTATAGAACGGTTGCCGTTGAGCGATATTGTACGCGACGGCACGATTGTCCTGAGAAGAAGAAACGGTTTAAAGTTGCCGGACGCTGTAATAGCAGCCACTGCCATTGACTGGGGGGCCGTATTGCTTACCAATGACAGTCGCATGACCAATATTGCTGGCCTCAAAACACAGACGTTGACACTTAAATAAATATGTATAAATATGTTAGCCGGTATAGTGAGGTGTCCCCTGAATTCGACCGCGGGCTGATAATCTGGGCAGACACCGTCAAGGACGAGATTAGAGGATTTTTAAACTGATGTCAGCTGCCTTTGCCGAATGGGTAATATAACCGGTTGAGATTATATCGACGCCGGTTGCGGCGATTTCTCTGATGTTTTGAATCGTAACGTTGCCCGAGGCCTCTATGAGTACACCGCTTTTAAGCGTTTTTGCCAGGGCCACTGCCTGTCTCATTGCCTCCGGCTCCATGTTGTCGAGCATTATTACGTCGGCCCTTGTGGCGAGGGCCTCTTTGAGTTCCTCTATGTTTTTTACCTCGACCTCGATTTTTGTAAGCAGCGGCGCCCGCGCCACCCTCTCAACTGCCTTTGTAATTCCGCCGCAAGCGGCGATGTGATTGTCTTTGATTAAAACTCCGTCGTATAATCCAAAGCGGTGGTTGCCGCCGCCACCGGCCCTTACCGCGTATTTCTCCATGTGTCTCATATTGGGTGTGGTCTTTCTCGTATCCACTATCCTAACGGGAAGGCCTGAGACGGTCTCCACAAACTGCCGTGTTAGCGTGGCTATGCCGCTGAGGCGCTGTAATATATTAAGGGCAACGCGCTCGGCCATCAGTATAGAGCGCGTACTGCCTCTTAATGACACGATTCGGCTGCCTTTATGGATGAGCTGCCCGTCGTCTTTCAGCCTCTTTATCTCTACGTCGGGGTCGACTATATAGAACACGGCCTCAAAAAAGGGAAGCCCTGCAAGCACCAGTTCTTCTTTGGCAATCAGCTCGGCCTCGGAGCGTGACACCTCATCTATAGTAAGTGTGGTGGTTATGTCGCCGTGGCCTATGTCCTCTATAAGGGCGTTTCTTATCGAATCCATTACAAAGGGTGGAATCAAGGCAGGGTTCATTTGTCCAGCTTTTTTATCTTATTTATATTGTTCTGAATGCGGTCTCTTTTTTCTACCAGCTCTGAGTATTTTAACTTGTCTTTCTCTACGACTGCCTTTGGGGCGCGGGCCGTGTAGTCCATGTTGGAGAGTTTCACCTCAAGGTTCATTATTGTAGTGTCAAGTTTCTTCAACTCCTTGCTGAGGCGCTGAAGCTCGGCCTGTACGTCGAAGAGGCCGCTTAATGACACGTATATCTCCATGCCGGTCTGGACTGATGTCATTGTGGCAGGTTTTTTCTCGATGTTGCCGCCTATGTCGAGAGTTTCGAGTTTTGCTAAATCAACGATAAAGTCAACATTATCTTTGAGTACTTTTTCGGCATGTATCTTCTGCGCGTCGTCTGAGAATGTCTTAATTGCAACGTTCAGCCTTTTCGATGGAGAGATGTTGAGTTCGCCGCGAATACTTCTTATTCCACTTATGGCGTCTGTTACTATGGACATGTCTATGCATGCATCAGTAACGGGAGGGCTAGGAATTAATGTATAGAGGTCAGGGTAGGGCTCAAGTGATATGGTATTTCCATTGTGTGGAAAGGATTTCCATAGTTCTTCAGTAATAAACGGCATAAAGGGATGAACGAGCCTCAGAGAATTGTCAAATACAGAGATGAGACACTTTAAGGTCAACACTCTGTTGGGATAATTTCTCTCAAATGAAGTCTTGGCAAGCTCGATATACCAGTCACAGAGTTCGTGCCAAACAAACTGGTAGATAGCGCTTGAGGCGTCATTAAAGCGGTAACCAGTGAGCGCTTCGTTTATGGCAATTGCGGTTTCTCCAAGCCTACAAATTATCCATCTATCCGGCAATGTAAGAGAGTTCCTGCTTAGATTTTCTATTTCTTTGTTAATTACATCTATAGTCTCAATCCCATCCGGCATGATTTTGTCTATGTTAAGTTTGATAAATCTTGATACATTCCAGAGCTTATTGGCGAAGTGGCGGTAGCCCTCAACGCGCTCCTCGGCAAAGCGTATGTCCCTGCCCTGAGCGGCAAAGGCGGCAAGGGAAAATCTGAACGAATCCGTACCGTATTTCTCTATAATCGTCAGAGGGTCAACTACGTTGCCCTTGGATTTGCTCATCTTCTGGCCCTTTTCGTCCCTGACCAGGGCATGAATGTATACGTCGCGAAACGGGACGCTGCGCATAAACTTCTGTCCCATCATAATCATCCTGGCTACCCAGAAAAACAATATGTCAAACCCGGTTACCAGTACGCTCGTCGGATAAAATGTCTTGAGGTCTTGTGTCTCATCCGGCCATCCAAGCGTGCTGAAGGGCCACAGGGCCGATGAAAACCACGTATCCAGTACGTCGGGGTCTTTGACTATGGCGGCGCTGCCGCACTGTGGGCATGCCGTCGGGTCTTGGCGGCCCGAAAACGGTTTTACCTGAATACCTATAGTGACGGCCTTTGTGTTTGAGACTATATCGGAATGGCTCATGCCGGAGCCCCGCAGCTCTTCGTATGTGCCTTCTATGATACCGTTTCTCTCTTCTGAGAGAGCCACGTGAATGTATCGTCCCTGTGAAATGCCCAAGTCCGTTACGCACTCACCGCAGTACCAGATGGGGATTCTGTGCCCCCACCAAATCTGCCTGGAGACGCACCAGTCTTTGATATTTTCCATCCATGAGAAATAGCTGTTTTTCCATCCATCAGGAATTATATTAATACTACCGTCTCTGACCAACTCAATTGCATCCTTTGCCATGGACTCTATATCGACATACCATTGGGCCGTGGGCAGGGGTTCGATTACTGTCCTGCACCTGTAACAATGGGCTATTGAGTGGATGTGTTTATCTTCTTTTACTATCAGGTCCTTTTCCTTCAGGTCTTGGACGACGGCCTTCCGGCAGTCATACCGGTCAAGGCCCGCGTATTTACTTCCGGCGTTTTCTGTCATTTTGCCGTCCTGCCCGATTACTGAGATAAAGGGAAGGTGTGGGGACTGGCGCTTTGCTATGGCCTCGTCGTTAAAGTCGTGGGCAGGCGTAACCTTAACCGCCCCGGTGCCAAAGGCCGGGTCGACTTCTTTGTCGGCAACTATTGGGATTGTACGCTGAGCTAGCGGCAGCCTCAGGAGTTTTCCTATGAGGCCCTTGTATCTTTCGTCCTCGGGGTTAACGGCCACGGCGGTGTCTCCGAGCATTGTCTCTGGCCGCGTTGTGGCTACAATAACGTAGCCATGCTCGTCAAGGAGCGGGTAGCGAATGTATGTTAATTTACCCTCGTACTCGTCGTGTTCCGCCTCAAGGTCTGAAAGGGCGGTTGAGCATCTCGGACACCAGTTTATCAACCTCGTTGAGCGATAGACGAGGCCCTCGTCAAACAAGGATACAAATACCTCGCGAACTGCCCTTGACAGCCCCTCATCGAGCGTGAACCGCTCGCGCGACCAATCACATGAGGCGCCAAGTTTCTTCAGTTGGTGGATGATTTGTCCGCCGTTTTTGGCCTTCCACTGCCAGACCCTCTCTGTGAATGCGGCCCTTCCCAGGGTTTCACGGTCAAGCTTTTCTGTGGCCAACTGTTTTTCTACGACATTTTGCGTGGCGATTCCGGCGTGGTCTGTTCCCGGAACCCAAAGTACGCGAAAGCCCTTCATCCGCTTCCATCTTGATAGTATATCCTGGAGGGTAACGTTGAGGGCGTGCCCCATGTGGAGTGAGCCGGTAACGTTTGGAGGGGGAATGACTATGGAGTAAGCCGGTTTCGTTTCGTCGCCGGATGGTATGAAAAAGCCGTTTTCCATCCAGAATGTATACCACTTCTGCTCAACTTCCCCTGGTTCGTAAGACTTTGCTATTTCTTTTACCGATATATTCATCATCAATCCTTTGGAAGAATCGCCTACATAAACTCCGCTTTGATTTGCTCTATCTCGTTATTAATAAGACGTTCGGCAACACCCGGGACGGTCTCCCAGATGACCTTCTCGACGTCCGTTTTTAGTGCCGGAAGATTCTCCTCCAGCACCCCTTGAATGACCCTTTCTGTAACATCCCGGGTCATTTTAAATATCTCGGCCGGCAGGGATGCCAATATCCCTTTTATTGTCGAAGAAATTACCTGGTTGACAATTACCTCAAGGTTTATCATGCCGATTACTTCGTTAATCTTTTTATTTATCGCCTCAGATACCATCTCGTTTAGTCCAACAGAGACATCTTCAAAGGTATTGACAATGTAGCCGTCGACTGATTCCTTAAATATGGACAGAATACTGCCTTCATCCAGGATTTGAGAGACTTTTTGACTGAGGCTCTGTTGCAAAATATAGGTAACATCCCCTGTGGTCAACAGTACGTTGCCTCCAGTGTGTGAAGGCAGCGTGAATAGCTCTCGCGGGGGTTCGGCGTGAGGCGGCACCTGGGACGGCGGCGGTGGCGGCGGTTCGGTATATTGAGGTGCCTTTGCCCTGGGCTGCGCAGCCGGAGGCGCTTGTGGCTTTACGGGCGGTGGCGGCGGTAGTGGCGGCGGTTTTTCTTCTTCGACACTAACAAGTCTATCCTCAAGATCTTCGGATGAACCCAATAAGACATCATCATTTTTAAAGGAGTTCTCATCGAAATCCATCTGCGCTGTGACGGTTAAGTCTGGATGAGCCTCTATCTGTGTCTCCATATCCTCCAAAACATCTAATTCTTCGGGCGCGTCTTCTGCTATAAGGACGGTTTTCTGTGAGTCGTTATCTTCTGTGCCGGAAGGTTCCTCGGCCATAGTGCCTGCAAGCAATGCCTCTATATCGTCGTCGTCCATAACAGAGGACTCTTTTTTAACTGGAGGCTCTTTCTTTACTGAGCCGATGCCATCGTTGCCACCAGAATCTCCTGATAAACTCTCAAGAACATCTTTGAGTTCTTTTGTGGTCAGGTCGCTGTCCGAAAAGTTCTGATAGTCGTCGTTATCTTCTCCGATAGGGCTTCCTTCCTCGAAAACGGCCGTCTCCTCAATGATGTTTTTCTCCAGCATATCTTCTATGTCGTCGTTGTCCATCATCGACGATTCGCCAAGCTCCAGCGGTTCCTCATCCTTCTCTTTCTCCTCTGGCATGTCAAAAGTGGTAACGTCGCCGTCTTCGGCAGATGGGCCCAGGACGGCATTGATTTTATTTAAAAATTCCTGAGACTCAAATGGCTTAATTAAATGGTCCGACGCACCGCAGTCCTTAAAGCTGCGTTCGTTTAACGGCTCAAATGCCCCGACTAGGAGTATAACAGGGATATGTTTTGTTTTTTCGTTCGCTTTAATCTGTTTGCATAGCTCGTAACCGTTTACTTTCGGCATCTCAATGTCGGCAAGCACTATGGAAGGATTGAATTTGTTTATTTTGTCAAGTGCCTCCTGACCGTCGTTGACGGAAATGATCTGGAAGTCTTCTTCCGATAGGATCAGCTCCACCACCTTTTGTATCGTGATACTGTCGTCCGCTAATAATAGTCTCTTAGGCATTTCTTACCTCTTTATATATATTTTATTCACATTTATACAAATAATCAAGAGACTCTTCTATTATCCTGCAACTGTTGAACTAACTGTCCTATTCCTGTAACTGTTGAACCCACGGTTCAACAAGACGAAACACCTCACGTACCGCCAAAGTGACCGGAACCAGCCGTCGAGCTATCGTGGGCTGGCGTACAGCTAAACTTTGACAATAGCTTCGCTGTGTTTGCTGAATTACACCATGGGCAGGCAGCTTCACTGGTACCCATTTTCTGTAAGAGTGTAAACTGCTTTTTACAGTCCATACAAGTGTATTCGTATATTGGCATAGCACACACTCCTTTACGATACAATTTATTCGACGCTGCATATACTAACATATTTATATCGTAATTTAATATATGTCAGAAAATTTTTTATATTTGCCCTGATGCTATAGTATGTGCCAAAAATTATGCCCAAAAATTATACAGAGAGATTTGACAAGCATTTTGGAGTTATGGTTAAATAGATTACCTTTAATGGCAGTCCGGTGAGACTGTAAGGAGAATAATGTGAAACTGTCTGCCGCTGTAATCACTGTGAGAGCCGCTTGTTTGGACATTAGCGCTTGTGTCCTGTTGGAAATTAAACATCGCTCTATGCGGCTGGGAACTAAACAGTGTTAACAAGAGAACTCCTCAACGAAAGCGACATTGCCCGAATGCTCTCCCGTATGGCACACGAAATAATTGAGAGGAACGAGGGGTGTGAGAATGTCTGTATTGTAGGGATTCACCGTGCAGGGGTCTATATTGCACGGCGGTTGTCTGAGAAAATACGGCTCATAGAGGGTGTCACAATTGCAGTTGCCTCCCTCGATATTTCATTTTACAGGGACGACCTCAACCGCAGGAAAAATCATCCTATCGTAAGAAAGACTGAGATGCCGATAGATATAAACGATAAAAAAATTATCCTTGTTGACGATGTCCTCTACACCGGCAGGACAATAAGGGCTGCCATGGACGCCCTGAATGACTTTGGACGGCCTGCACAGATACAACTTGCCGTGCTTATAGATAGGGGACACAGGGAACTACCGATTCGGGCTCTCTATGTAGGAAAAAATATTCCTACATCAAGGTCAGAAAATATTAAAGTGTTGCTTAAAGAAGATGCAGACCACGACATGGTCTTAGTCATCCGAGATGACCATGATGTCTAAGAGTCAGCTTTAAGGATTCATGGATAAAGACCTGTTAGATATTAAAAGTGCTGCTACGGCTGATATTGAGCTGATACTCAATACGGCCTCATCGTTTAAGGATGTCTTATCAAGGGATATTAAGAAAGTCCCCACTCTTCGGGGCAAGACGGCGGTGAACCTGTTTTTTGAGCCGTCTACGAGGACAAAGACATCTTTCGAGCTGGCAGAAAAAAGACTGAGTACCGATGTGATCAACTTTGTAGTGCCGTCGAGTTCTGTTGCTAAAGGTGAGACACTTTACGATACGATTAAGACTATCGAGTCCTATGGCATAGATTTTATAATCATCAGACACCAGTTTTCAGGCGTACCACATTTTATATCGCGTATTTCAAAGGCCTCCGTAATCAATGCCGGAGACGGCATAAACGAACACCCTACACAGGCGTTGCTTGATGCCTTCACGATTAAAGAACAAAAGGGAACTATTGCAGGGCTTAAAATAGCAATCGTAGGGGATATTTCACACAGCAGGGTGGCAAAGTCCAATATATACTGCCTGAAAAAACTTGGGGCAGATATAAGATTAATCGCGCCGCATACACTAATCCCAACCGGTATAGAAAACGATGTGACAGAGATTTACCATGACATCGAATCAGGGATTGCCGACATAGACGTGATCATGACGCTGCGAATACAACAGGAGAGACAGTCGGGCGGCTTTTTCTCATCAACCGATGAGTACTTTAAGTTCTGGGGGCTGACACTCAAAAGGCTTGGCAAGGCCAGACCTGATGTAATCGTCATGCACCCCGGCCCGATGAATCGCGGCGTGGAGATAGCCTCTGAAGTAGCCGACAGCAGGCACTCAGTAATCAACACACAGGTTACTAACGGCCTTGCCGTCAGAATGGCAGTCCTGTATCTTTTGGACAGTGCGAGACCACGCAAATGACAAGTCTAAACAGACACTTGAGATATGAGGTATAACCAATGGATTTAATTATTAGAAGAGGCCATATCGTTGATCCTTCGCAGGGTATAGACTTCATAGGCAGCATATATATTGAAAACGGTTTGATAGTGAAAATAGAGAATACCGGCACGACAGTCGAGCCGGGGATCACAAGGGTATTAGACGCCTCCGGTCTTTACGTCTTCCCAGGGCTTGTTGACATGCACGCGCACTTACGGGAGCCGGGGTTTGAGTACAAGGAAACCATAAAAAGCGGCACATCGGCTGCCGTTAAGGGCGGCTTTACAAGCGTCTGTTGTATGCCCAACACAAAGCCGGTAAACGACAACGAGACAGTGGCAGAGTTCATAGTGAAGAAGGCGCTGTCCGAGGGTTTTTGTAACGTGTTTCCAATAGGGGCGATAACAAAGAGACAGGAAGGCGTGGAGCTTGCCGAGATGGGCATGATGAAAGACGCTGGCTGCGTAGCATTTTCAGATGACGGCAGACCGGTAACTGATTCGTTGTTGATGCGCCGTGCGCTTGAGTACTCGAAGGTGTTCTCATCGCCGATAATATCACATGCCGAGGATTTATCACTTTCAAACAACGGTGTTATGAACGAGGGGTATCTATCGACAACGCTTGGCCTGAGGGGAATACCGGCGGCATCGGAGGTAATAGCTATAAAAAGGGATATTGAGCTTGCCGCGCTGACAGGCGGTCGGCTGCACATTGCCCATTGCTCAACAGCAGGCGGACTCAGGGCTATAAGAGAGGCAAAAAGAGATGGTATTTCTGTTACGGCAGAGACATGCCCGCATTATTTTCATTTAACTGAGGCAGAGACCGGCGGGTATAATACTGCCGCGAAGGTGAATCCACCGCTGAGAACCAAAAAAGACGTAGAGGCCGTTAGAGAGGGTCTCATAGACGGCACCATAGATGTCATCGCTACAGACCATGCGCCTCACCACAGGGATGATAAACTTTGCGAGTTCGACAGGGCGGCATTTGGAATATCCGGGTTTGAGACTGCATTTTCTCTGAGCCTTGCGCTGGTTAAAGGGGGGCTTCTGACGTTGAACCAATTAATCGAAAAGATGACCATAAGGCCAGCACAGATATTGGGACTTAATAAGGGCAGTTTAAAAGAAGGCGCTGAGGCTGATATTGTTATAGCAGATTTAAACAAAGACTTTATAGTTGACCCTGAACAGTTTGTATCTAAAGGAAAAAATACACCATTCAATGGTTGGCGTCTCAGCGGGATGCCAGTTATAACCATATGTAAAGGTAAGGTGAAGTATCACTTTAATAATAGTTTA
>PEAC01000032.1 GCA_002753305.1 Nitrospirae bacterium MYbin6 | reverse complement strand
GGCAGTGAGCCGCTTTTACCGGGGTTTACCGGCGTCCATACGTTGATTGAGAGACAATCTTCGCTGTTGGTCAGGTTTGAGATATTGTCCGATTGAGGACACATTGGACCATAACTCGTTGCCTGGAAAGTGCTGCTCCAGGGTTGTTTTGCTATGGGAGCCGCCCATCTGTTATTTCCGGCCGTAGATTCACCAAATGGTATTCCCAGATATGCATATGCAGACGTGCCGCTTGCGTTGCTAATGCCGCAAACAGTTCCTTGTGTTGTGGTAACATTGCCCGTTGAGCAGCTTGCGGCGATTGCCTGCGAAAGCGGCATGCTCATAATGGCAAGGATTACCGCAATCGTAACGGCTGCCTTCTTTACCCCTGTTGAAACATAATAAAATCCCTTTACTTTCATAACTGTACCCCCAATATAGATTATGTTGCCTCTTTAGAGTAGAGGCAGTGTGGTGTGCAAGAGGCTTATGTGTCTTTATTCGCCGCTAAAATGTCAATCCCTGCCGCTCAAGAAGCATTTCACCGAGGAACGTCCCTGGCTTAATCTCGGAGTTTGGGATTAACTCAGCCTTGTCAAGCTCGTAGTGCTTGACGCATGAGGCGCAGATGTAGAATTTCGCATCCAGGTCTTCGGTGAGCGTCTTTAACAGATTTGCTACTGGTGAAAACTGGTCTTTATGCTGCCAGATAAGGGTCTCGGCAAAGCCTTTCTTCGCCAACAGGACGCCCTTATCCATAAGAAAAAAGTCCACCTGCGTGTCAAATGCCTTCATGTTTACGGCAAGCTGCAATGCCCCAGCCGCGATGTCGGGATTGTCAAACGAATGAGTGATGATAAATACGAATTTCTTGTCTGCCATACAAACCTCCTCAATTACGATTGTCTATTGTAACATTAGTACATATGCCTTGTAAATCGGCGTAATGGCAATTTCCTGACGGCAATGTTATAATACCCACCTGTTATGCACACAAATAACGAATCAACTCATCTGATAGATTTATATAAGACACCGCCTTGTACTATGGGCGTTAGCGGGCGTTTTATTCATCGCATCAGGGAGATGGTTAGCGAAGGCGAGGAGATATTTCCATCCATATTCGGCATAGGACACGTCAAGCGCCGCCTCATCGAGGTGTTGGCAACAGGCAGCGGTGTCCTTATGAAGGGAGATTTTGGCGTCGGAAAAACCCATCTGAGTAACGCGGTGTTCTCCGTCTTACAGGGTTACTATCAGAGGCATCCTGTCTATACGAACATGGGTTGCCCGGTCAGGGAAAACTCTATCCATCTGTATAATTATATCGTAAACAAAGACCAGGCCTCCATTGGCAACGTCTGCCCCGTGTGCAGGCATAAGTACGCGGCAAGCGCTGCCACGTCTATCCCCATAGAAAGGGTCTACATAACGGAGGGCAGCGGATTTGCCCGACTTCAGGGTAACGAAGACATCGAGCCGCAGATAATCCTCGGCATGTACAACCTGCTCAGATTTGCCGATATAGGCGACCCCTTTGACCCACGGGTGCTTGAGGCCGGCAAACTTGCACAGGCTTCGGGCGGCGTTCTCTTCGTAGATGAACTAGGACTCATGAACAACGAGGCCCAGTATGCCCTTATTCAGGCCCTTCAGGAGAGGCAATTTACGCCGGCCAACAGCAGGATGACATTCCCCGTCGATTTGCTGTTTATCTCTACTACAAACAACACAAACGATTTCAGGATTCACAAGGCCGTGGCAAACCGTCTCGTTGGTATCCCCATTGCCAGGGCAGAAGCCGGGGACGAATACCTGATTGTAAAAAAAGAGATTGCCCAAAAGGGTTTAGACGTGGGATTTCCCGAACTGTTTGTCGAGTTTATAGTGTCCGCCGTAAGGGCGTTAAATAACATCGCCATATATCTGGGGCCGCGCTCCTCAATTCGTGCCGCCGGGATAGCCTGTGCCTCCGCCCTGCTTGATGGACGTGAAATGGTGTCATATTGCGATGTCAAAGAGGGCTTATTCACGGAGATAACCGGCCAGGGCAGCGATGAGACCTTTGACGAGATAAACGAGATGTTGTCGAAGGACTTTCCTTCGATTGTAGATTTTCTAAAGCAGCGGGTGCCGATTATGGAAAATGCCTTTGCCTTTATCGATAACTTTGGCGATGCCGAGACGGCCTTTTTAAATATGGACAATCGGCTGATAGATGACATCACTGCGGCCATTGCAGATAATGGCCGCAGTGTAGAGGCCATAAAGGCCTATCTTGACGCCTATGCCGTTGCGTGTGGAATATGATGGCGCAGCCGTTGGATATAAGGGAGTGGTGTACAAGTGAATTTGAATATGATAGGAGTTTCCCCCTGCCACCGGCAATTCTCAGCACACTTTTGGATGAGGACATCAACTCGGTAGAGGAGTTTATCGCCAAGGCTAAGGAGAAAATCGACCCCACACCAAAAAACATGTATGTGCCGTTTAATCCCCCGGTGTTTCCGTTTGACAATAAGGATTTCGAGGACCCGTTTTATCTGGTTGAGAACTGTGCCGGCGACATAATTGACCTGAAATATCTCAAAGGCCTCTCGGACGATGAGCTGGATGGCTATTTTAAAGACGTTTAAGCGAGGTTTTCGTACAAGTCCGGCGGCAGGATAAAGATAAAAAAGAAGGAGCTCCTCCACTATGCCGGAAAAAGCTACTATTTTGAGACGACCCGGGCGGCAAGAGGGATAAAACCACAACTTAACAAACGCAGAGATAAATCATTTCTTATGGAGAGGAAAAACTCTGAATCAAAGGCCAATATTCACATCCCCGAGACCACGCGACGTGGCATTATAAGGCGAAAAGTCCACCTTGATGGCACACTTGTCCGCGATGAGGACATTGTATGTCTCAAGCGGCGCTCCACGCAAAGGGCAGATATTGTCGTGGCCATAGACTCAAGCACGTCAATGGAGCAGGGCGGCAAACTGGAGTTCGCCAGGAAGGCCTGCCTGTCGTTTCATTACTACCAGGACAGCCGCCTGAGGGACGCAAGGCTGGAGTTTATATCGTTTAACGAGAGGGTTGAAAAAATTGCACCCCTGGATGTGCTCACCCTGAAACCCGGCGGGATGACCCATACGGCCGAGCTTCTTGACTTCGTATTTCGCTATTTCTCATCCCAGGCCAGAGAAAATCCTGAGCTATACATAATCACAGACGGTTACCCGCAGCGCTCTGGAATCGACGATGCCGGGTATCTGTCGATTACGCTGAAGACGGCCTCAAAACTCCGGCCTTTGCGTATAAAGACAAAGATTCTCCTCATTCAGCCGCCGGATTATGAGGCCAATTCAAACACGGTTGCCTATAACAGGCTCATCTGCGAAGGTTTAGGCGGGCAACTCGCCATTGTTGGCCCGGAGGCCCTCTCATGCGCTATGATAGATATAATGGCGGTGCGCAATTGACTGCGCCACTCCATAAGGTGCTCATGTATACAGACGGTGCCTGTAGCGGCAACCCCGGCCCCGGAGGCTATGGCGTCGTTATGAAAACCGCCACAAAGACAAAGGATGGGGTTGGCAACCCCTCGCGATCAAAGGAGGGGGTTAGCAACCCCTCGCGATCAAAGGAACTCTCCGCCGCCTTTCGTGCTACCACCAACAACCGCATGGAACTCATGGCAATAATAGCCGGCCTGAGTGCGTTAAAGGCCAGATGCGAGGTAGCAGTCTATACTGACTCCCAGCTGATTGTAAACGCCATGACTAAGGGGTGGATTGAAAAATGGCAGGCCAATAACTGGATAACCACCGCCAAGTCCGAAGTAAAAAACATAGACCTGTGGGAACAACTGATAGACCTCTGTAAACGGCACATAGTAACATTTAACTGGATACGCGGGCACAGCGGACACCCGGAGAACGAGCGCTGTGATGAGCTTGCCCGTGAGGCCATTAAGTCGGGAATTTTCATAAAATAACCCGATACTTCTGAATTCATCACATGTGCATTTTATCTTTATTTTTCACACGTGATGAAGGACAACAAACAGGCGCGGGAAGCACTTCCGTATAACTTTTATTCAATACGGCAAGTATGTCAAGAATTATGGGGTCAACTAAAAAATAGCACCTCAACTTTCCATCCATGTAGAAATCTATCACGCGGTGGTTTCTGAGTAAAGTGAGGTGTTGTGATACGTTTGGCTGGCTTATTTCCAAAAACTTCTCGAAATCACTCACACATTTCACACCCTTTGTGAGTTCTTCCAATATGCTGATTCTCACCGGATGCGCGATAGCACGCAGCAACTCGATTTTTTGTCCCAGCGTTTTCATGTTCTACTTGTAGTCTATCAAAAAACGGCCGTTTTAGTATATAGAAACTAAATTGGCATGGAGATAAAATTCACTTGACATACATATAATAACATGCTAATATAAGCATGCGAACAACTATTACATAACCAGGAGGCTGCGAATGATTGTCAGGCTTTATTTGAATGACCCACCAGGCAGGAGATGTACGCTCATCCATACCAACATTGAGCAACTGAGAGAAAAATATGCCCTCACTGTTGAGGTCATAAAAAAACCGGACCTCGTCAAACTGAACAACCTGCCTTCATTACAGTTCCCGGCGGTTGAAATAAACGGCGAAGTGGTGTTTGAAGGCAGGGACGCATCCACTGCCGAGTTGGAGCATGAGATTCAAAAAAGACAGGCAGGGGGCCAAGATGGTTGCGTTTAGTATGCTGGCAACGCTTTTATTAATTGGGGCAACCGGGGCGTTTCTCTCAGGGCTTTTGGGATTGGGAGGGGCGATAGTCCTTGTACCGATGCTTTTATATGTTCCACCGTTGATTGGGGTGGGAGTGCTCGATATGAAAGAAGTGGCGGGGATTACAATTATAGTTGTGTTTGCATCGTCTCTTGCGGGGTTGCCAGTGCAGAATAAGAATCGTCTTGTCTTGAAGAATTTGGTTGTCTTAATGGGAGTTACTGCCGTGGTTGCCGCATTTTTTGGCGCTGTATACTCAAAGCATACGTCAAGCAAGATGCTTCTTTTAATATTTGCCTGTATGGCAGCCTTTGCTGCGGTCGTTATGGTAATGCCTAAGAAGGAATCGGACGAAGACATTATTCTTGAGGAAATAAAGTTCAGCAAACCAAAAGCCGCCATGATTTCATCCGGCATAGGGTTTATTGGAGGAATGGTTGGAGCGCCCGGGGCGTATATATTTACGCCTTTGATGATTTATTTTCTGAAAATTCCGACGAAGGTCGCAATCGGAAGCACATTGGGGATAACATTTGTTGCGTCTATTTCCGGGGCGATAGGAAAACTTATAACCGGACAGGTTCCATATATAATGACTGCCGCCGTGGTAATCGGCGCCATACCGGCGGCAAGATTTGGTGCGAGGTTTACAAAAAGAATCCCTGCCGCGGCCCTCAGGAAGGCCCTCGCGGTAGTGATAACCTTTGCGGCAGTTCGCATGTGGATGGATGTATTAAAAGACTGACCGGCCAGGTTTAAGAAAAGACGGCAGATTATGTTATAATGCCTCTGAAAGACCTGATAAATGGAAACCGTTGTAATCAAAATCGGAAGCAGTATCATTACCACCCCGGAAGGGCTCAACGAAGGCGTTATTAATCGCCTGGCCCGCGATATATCCGCGCTGCGAGACGCCGGCCATCAGACAGTCGTCGTATCCTCCGGGGCCGTGGCCGCCGGCAGAGGCAAACTAGGCATTGAGGGCCAAATTCTCGACATTAACGTTAAACAGGCCGCCGCAGCCGCCGGGCAGAGTTCCCTGATATGGGCATACGAAAAGGCCTTCGGCACACACAACAAGAAGGTTGCCCAGGTGCTGCTCACCAGAGACGTGTTCTCCGTTAGGCGGCGCTACCTGAACGCCAGAAACACACTGAGAACCTTGCTTGATTTTCATATCATCCCAATTATAAACGAAAACGACACCGTATCTGTCGATGAGTTGAAATTCGGCGACAACGACCGCCTTGCCGCCCTTGTAGCCTCACTCCTCAGCGCCGACAGGCTTGTTATCCTCTCAGATGTGGACGGACTCTATGATGCCGACCCGGGAAAAACTAAGACTGCAAAGCTCCTTCAACTCATAAGAGAAATCACACCTGAACATGAAAAAGCCGCATGCGGTACTGCAAGCATATGCGGTACAGGTGGGATGTCATCGAAGCTCATCGCTGCAAAAATGGCAACAAGCGAGGGTATTACCGTCAATATAATAAACGGCAAACTGGATTATGGTTTAATTAAACTCTTTGACGGCAGCCCGATAGGCACACGCTTTGAACCGTCGGCAAAGAAACACGGTGCGCGAAAGGGATGGATTGCCTTTGGTGTCCGCTCAAAGGGCAGGCTCACTCTTGACGATGGCGCCGCAAAGGCCATTATTGACGGTGGAAAGAGCCTCCTGCCCTCAGGAATTAAGGCCATTCACGGCCTATTTGACCGTGGAGACGCTGTCTACTGCATTGCCCCGGGCGGCAGGCAAATCGCCAAAGGCCTCGTTAACTACGGCAACGTAGAATTACTGAAAATTATCGGCAGGAAAACGTCTCAAATCGAAGGCATTCTCGGCTACAAGTACTCTGACGAGGTCATCCACAGAGACAATATGACGATACTATAGACTTGTGAATCAGCTCTCTGCCCTTCTTAAAGAACTCCACACTCTCCGGCCGGCTATAGTCATGGTATGTAAAACAATTGGGCACATACTCGCGTCCCCTGAAGAGCATAGTAACCTCGGCATATATGCCGCCGCGCAGGTGAATCCGGTGGGAGTAGTTTTTCGTAGTGGCAAGGACTATCTTTGACAAGGTGATGTAGCCGGGGTCTATGTTGTACACGCGGTTGCCGTTTTGTGAGAGCCGCTGCTCAAGCTCGTTTGTCCTGAGTTTTATGTCGGGCAGGGTCTCCGAGCGAATCAGCGTGTCGAATATTACAAATCGCCTTATTATTGGGGTGCCCAGTTCTTTGGTATAGTATTCGGAGTAGTCCCAGGGCACTTGGGGTGACTCCAGTTTGATTGGACAAAACAGCTCGACCAGCCGTTGCCTCAGCGTTTCGTATGGGCGGCCCTCTGCGTAGAGGACTCCGGCAAAGAGGAGCGTATCTTCTGAGTCCGCGCGTTTGGTGCTTGCCCCGGTGGGCATCGGTTAACTCTTGGAGACGAGTTCGTTTATGAGGTCTTTTATTGCGTTAGATTCCCATTCAATTGGGCCAAGTATCTTCTTAAACAGTATGCCCTGTTTGTCTATGAAAAAGGTCTCAGGCACACCCGTCAGGCCAAAGGCGCGCGCGTTAGCGCTCTTTTCATCAAGATATACGGGCAGGCTGTACTTGTATTTCTTCATAAGCTTCATTGCTTCGTCATAGCTGTCCTTATATAACACGGTGATTATCTCAAGGGAAGGATTGGACTTGTTGCTCTCATAAAACCTCTGAAAAGAGGGCATCTCCCCTATACACGAAGTACACCACGACGCCCAGAAATGAACAATAACCACCTTGCCCCTGTAATCGGTCCCCGTGATTACCTTATCATCAATCGCACCAAACTTGAAGTTCGGCGCCTCCTGTCCCACTACGGCGCGTTTGAAACCGCGCTTCCCCTCGTGCCTGCCTGCCTGTATTACCAGCATTGCCGCAATAAAAATCAGGATTATTATGGCCGCCTTTGTCTTCATATATTTATAAACATCCTAATTAACCCCTGCTGGATTAACCCCTGCGGGGATGAACTCCATTTCCTCTACCCCGATGAACACGGGGGCATTGTCTCTGAGGACTATATTTATTGTATGGACATCCTTAAATCTGCCCTTTAAGATCTCCTCCGACAGCGGGTCGTCTATTTCCTTCTGAATGGCGCGCCTCATCGGCCTTGCCCCGTAGGCGGGCTGATAGTACTTATCTACTATCCACTCTTTGACCTCGTCTGATAGCTCAATGGCAATGTCCTGGTCTATAAGCTGCAGGTTCGTCTCCTCTATCAGCATGTCTATGATTGCGTAGAGGTCGGGCTTGTCAAGCGGGTGAAACACGATGATGTCGTCCACTCTGTTGATAAACTCAGGGTTAAAGGTCTTTTTCAGCTCGTCCATGACGTTGTCCTTTATCTTGGTGTAGACGTCCGATTTGGATTTTCTCTGGAACCCAAGCGGTGTGGATTTCTCGATAATCCTGGCACCCAGGTTTGAGGTCATTATTATTACCGTATTCTTAAAGTCCACCTTTCTGCCGTAGTTATCGGTAATCACCCCTTCGTCAAGGATCTGAAGGAGGACGTTAAAGACATCGTGGTGTGCCTTTTCTATCTCATCGAAGAGCAGCACCGAGTAGGGCTTCTTTCTGACCTTCTCTGTAAGCTGCCCGCCTTCGTCGTAACCGATATATCCGGGAGGTGCGCCGGTGAGCTTTGATACGTTAAACCTCTCCATGTACTCGGACATATCTATCTTAATCAGGGCCTTCTCGTCGTTAAAGAGAAACTCGGCGAGGGCCTTGGCCAGCTCTGTCTTGCCTACCCCTGTGGGGCCTAAGAAGAAGAACGACCCGATGGGTTTCTTTCTGCTCTTTATGCCGGCACGCGAGCGCCTTATAGCCCTGCTTGCCGCCGCTATGGCCTCGTCTTGTGAGATTACTCTTTTGTGCAACTCCGCTTCCATGTGCAGGAGGCGCTCGGTCTCCTTCTCCTCTAATCTGGACAGCGGTATGCCGGTCATCTTAGACACCGTATACGTTACGTCCTCCTCGATAATCACAGGGACTTCGTTGCTGAGATTCTCCTGCCATTTCCTCTGAATCGAGTCGTAGATGCGTTTTAGTTTTTCCTCTTCACCCCTTATTGAGGCCGCCTTCTCCATGTCATTGAGGCGGAGGTAGAGGGTCTTTTCCTTGTTGAGCTTGCCGAGGTCTTTCTCTATGTCCTTTAACTCCATTGGTGGCGTGAACCTCTTAAGTTTAATCCTTGAGCCTGTCTCGTCAATTACGTCTATTGCCTTGTCAGGGAGGTTTCTGTCCGATATGTACAGGTCGGAAAGCCGCGCAGCCGAGGTTAGCGCGTCATCGGCAAGCCTCACGCCGTGGTGGGCCTCGTATCTGTTCCTGAGGCCGTTGAGTATCTTTACTGTATCCTCTACCGAAGGCGGCTCGACATAAAGGGGCTGAAATCTACGCTCCAGCGCGCCGTCTTTTTCGATATATTTTCTGAACTCCGACGACGTTGTGGCCCCGATACACTGTATCTCACCCCTTGATAGCGCCGGCTTTAACATGCTTGAGGCATCCACCGATCCCTCGGCAGCCCCGGCACCGATTAACGTATGCAGTTCGTCTATGAACAATATGACGTTGTCAGATTGCTTTATCTCTTTCATAATAATCTTCAGGCGCTCCTCAAACTGTCCCCTGTACTTTGTGCCGGCTATGAGGGCGCCGAGGTCGAGGGCTATGATTCTCTTGCCTATGAGGTTTTCCGGTACGTCGCCGGATGATATCTTTTGTGCCAAGCCCTCTATGATTGCGGTCTTCCCCACGCCAGGCTCTCCGATTATCGCCGGATTATTCTTTATTCTGCGTCCAAGTATCTGCAATATTCTCTCAACCTCGTCCTCTCTGCCTATGACCGGGTCAAGGATGCCCTCGTGTGCCATTGTAGTCAGGTCTCTGCCAAACTCGTTAAGGGCGGGGGTCGCGTTTTTCTTCATCTTCTGAAACGGCTGCGTTCGCATTGAGAGATTTATGGTAAGCTGCCTGGCGCCCAGCAAATTGGCCCCCAGGTTTCTCAATATCTTGCCGCCTATCCCCTCGTCTTCCCTTATCAGTCCGAGGAGCAGGTGTTCACTGCCGATGTAGTTATGTCCCAGAAGCCTCGCCTCCTCGACGGATAGTTCAAGGACTTTCTTTGCGCGCGGCGTAAAGGGTATGTCTCCAAAGGTCAGGAGGTTTGTCCCCGCGGGCAGATTACGCTCTACCTCGATTCTTATGTGCTCGGTAGAAAGCCCCATCTTCCTTAAGATGGCTACGGGCAGGCCGTCCTTGTCCCTGAGGATGGCCAGGAGTACGTGTTCTGTCCCAAGGTAGTCGTTCTGCCTGTTTTCGGCCTCCTCCTTGGCATATATTATTATCTTTCTTCCTCTTTCCGTAAATTTCTCAAACATTCCCATTACCTCTATACGGGTTGCCCTGCTGTGGGCCTCTGCCCCGGTGTGGTGATGTTATATTCGTTTTAAGCACTATAATTCTTGCTCCACAGTATAAAATAAACGTTTTTGCATGGTAATGTCAATAACTTTATTCAGCAGGGCAAACGCATTAGCAACCGTGATGTCAAGTATTTTTTAAGAAAAGTTAAATTGCCATGTCTCCCCCGTTTTGACGATGCAGTTAAGAATAGTTAAGAGCTTGCGCATGCAAGCAGTGATAGCCTGTTTTGGTTTTTTACCTGATGAGCGTAACCGTTGGTAAAAATCTTTAATTGCCGGGTTAAACCGCAGAGCCGAGAGAGTGCTCATATATAGAACGGCTCTAACAGCGGCTCTGCCACCCCAGACGCAACGTGTGCCCTTGAACTTGCCGCTATCCCGATTAAACGGTGCAACCCCCACAAGTGCAGCGATCTTTTTCCTGTCCAATGTTCCAAGCTCAGGCAGTTCACAAAGCAATGTCGCCGTTAATATAGGTCCTACGCCTGGTACGCTCCTTAAGATTTTTTCTTTTTCTCTCCACGCCGGGCTGTTTTTTATGAATCCGTCCATTTCCTTGTCGATTTCGTGTAATCTCTTTTGCAGCCAGTCTATATGTTCCTCGATATCTTTCTTTATCTTCTTTGGCGCCATATGCAGACGATTCTTTTCTTCTGTCAGCATACTGACAAGCTGCCTTCGTCTCACCACAATTGCCTCCAGTTGCAGCATTTCCTCATCCTTTAGTAAACGCACCTGTGGCCTTATAGTTTCAGCGAAACGGGCAATAACCTTTGCATCGACATGGTCTGTCTTTGCCAGTATTCCTATAGACTTTGCGAAATCACGTATCTGGCGTGGGTTCACAGCAACAACCGGTATTTCGGCATTCAGTAAAGCAGCAGTCACAGCCACTTGCAATCCCCCTGTTGCCTCTAACACCACTAACTTTACGCCTTTCAGGTGTCCAATAATTTCAGCAAATCCTTCCTCATTGTTACTTACCGTCCAGTGCTCATTAGACGGACGTTTGACAACATCCAGTGTGGCTTTAGATATGTCGATACCTGCAAAACATTCGTCCATTTTCTATAACCTCCCATCCTCGCAGATTCGGGGTACTATCCCCAGACAACCGTTCGGGTTCGTTTTAGATAGATGCAACGCTCCAAGCTAATGCACGGGCTATTTATGCCCTAGGAATTGACGGGCTGTTGCATCCTTATCCAAATATCAACATCATAAAATAACATATACACTTACCCTAACATACGAGGAAATATCATGCTGTACTGTGTTTTGGTGTACTGTATACTTTTACCTGTCAGCAATTTAGCGTCTGCAAATGTATCTGCGGACACACCATCTAAGGATAAGATTCAACTTGCAGAGTCATACGGGAAACTTCCCATTGCCTTTGAAGCCAATGAAGGGCAGACTGACCAGAGAGTCAAATATTTTGCCAGAGGACAGGGTTATACCCTCTTTGTGACGCCGCAAGAGTCTGTGATATCTATGACAACTCCTGATAAGAAGCTCTCGAAAGACAAGCTTCACTCTTCAAAAGCGGTTCTGAGTAAGGGGAAAATCAAATCTGACGCCATTCGGATAAAATTTGTTAATCAGAACAAAGCCGCCTCAGATGTTAAAACGATAACAGGCGTCGATGAGCTGCCAGGAACATCTAACTATTTCATCGGAAATGACCATAAGAAATGGCGTACTAATGTGCCGACATACGAAAAAGTGAAATACGAAAATATATATCCTGGTGTTGACCTGGTCGTTTACGGCAACCAACGGCAAATAGAATACGATTTCGTTGTAGAGCCTCATGCCGATTATAAATCAGATAGCACTTAAAGTCGAGGGGGCCAAAAAACTGAGTGTCGATAAAGACGGTAACTTGGTAATCGCCTCCAAGTGCGGTAAAATGCTCATGCACAAACCGCTTGTTTATCAGGAAATCGATGGCGTAAAAAAGGGAATCAACGGTAAGTATGAGATAGGCAAAGGCAATCAGGTAAGTTTCAACGTGGCTGGATATGATAAGGATAAAGAATTGGTTATTGACCCTACGCTTGTTTATTCTACGTTTCTTGGCGGTAACGGTTACCGTGGTGATACTGGCTATAGCATATCGGTAGATTCCTCAGGCAATGCTTATGTGACCGGAAGTACAAGCTCGACAGATTTTCCTATTACATCCGGCGCATTTCAGACTAAGAATAAAGGTGATACCTCTAATGCTTTTATAACAAAACTAAACCCCACCGGCACTGCCCTTGTTTATTCTACGTTTCTTGGCGGTAGCGGTCAAAGCGATCAATATGAACAAGGCGCGAGCATATCGGTAGATTCCTCAGGCAATGCTTATGTGATCGGAAGTACAGGCTCGACAGATTTTCCTATTACGTCCGGCGCATTTCAGACTACGATGAAAGGTGCTACCTATAATGTTTTTATAACAATACTAAACCCCACCGGCACTGCCCTCGTTTATTCTACGTTTCTTGGCGGTGCCGATTACGGTTACAGTGTTGGTGATTTTGGCTATAGTATATCGGTAGATTCCTCAGGCAATGCTTATGTGACCGGAAGTACAGGCTCGAGAGATTTTCCTATTACGTCCGGCGCATTTCAGACTACGATAAGTAGTAATAATGCTTTTATAACAAAGTTCCAGCTTTTACCTACCCTGAGTGTGACAAAAACCGGAAACGGTACAATAACAAGCTCTCCATCGGGAATAAGTTGTGGGTCTACATGCTCTATGACTTATGCTTCCGGCACCCAAGTAACGCTTACAGCAACTGCCGATTATGGTTTTACTTTTTCAAGCTGGACAGGCTGTGATACGACAAACGGAGCTGCCTGTTCTGTTGCAATGCCTGCGGATAAGCCTGTAACGGCGACATTTTCGAAAATAAACTTTTTACCATTAACAGTAACCAAATCCGGCGCGGGTTCAGGCACTATAACGGCAGATTCGGGGACAATAACATGGAGCGGCAACACTGGCACAGCGTACTACGAGGAAAACACACAAGTAATCCTTACCGCAAATGCGGATTCCAACTCTAAGCTTTCAAGCTGGAGCGGGTGTGATTCGACAAGTGGAACTACCTGCACCGTTGCAATGTCATCGGCTAAATCCGTAACGGCGACATTTTCGGTTTTAAGAGATTTCACTTTAACAGTAACCAAATCCGGCGCGGGTTCAGGCACTGTATCATCCACTGTGGGGACAATATCATGGAGCGGCAACACAGGCACAGCGTCCTACAAGGAAGACACATCATTCTATCTTACCGCAACTGCGAATTCCGGCTATACGTCATCCTTTAGCGGGTGTTATTCGCCAATAGGAACTATGTGTTATGTTGTAATGTCATCGGATATATACGTAACGGTGACATTTTCGAGTCACTATGATGCTGCCTCTGCCGGGATTGATTTTATTTACAGTACAGTAGGCAAGTCATTTGGCGCTAAAAAAGGAGGTATCTTAACATATCAAACACAATACGGAACATACTATGTCCAGGAGTACGAATCTGGAGCGTTAATATATGCCTGGTATGATGGATATATATATGCCTATGATCTCACAAACTACATACCCACAGGGGTAATCTGGAGCACAACCCTCAGCGAATCACATACTGCAGGTGCAAAGATAGCCGAGTCGTATAATCAATATGCCTCGTACTTTGGCACAAGATCAGGCGAAATAATTAAGGGGACGGATACAGGGGGCACATACTTTATCCAATGGTTTACCAATGGCAGGGCAATCATAGCATGGACAGATGGGTATATTTATTACTATACTGGTACCAGTTGGGTATCTTCAGGGATAAGCTGGAGATAAATATAAGGACCAGGGACAGATTTATTTATACGTTGTGAATTTTGAACCCCGTCATGGTATAGGCGGGGGGTTAGCCCTGTGGTGTGCTATGGGAACGCAAGCGGGGTTTTAACGAGGGACAGGTCTGTTCCGCCGAAAGAGGTTTTCGTCACTCGCACTTAGGGACAGCCAAATTCCGTGTCCTTTCGGCTGCGGTGCGTAAGAAAAATATTTTTCAGGTTAATAAGCTCTTCATCCATGCTCAGCAAAGTATTTTTTGTAACTTCGCGGCATCCACAGCTCCGGTTTGGCGGCAAGCTTAGAAGAGTGCCGTTGCAGCGCAGGAGTATAATAGCAGCAGGAGTAAAATATGGACAGCGACCGTTTTATCAGATGGCCGAATCTTGCGAATTCCGGCGACACAATGCTTATTGTACCTTCTTTCCGTGTGGACTGAGTATCATTACCATAGTGCGCTTCCCATGCGATGAGAACACGAACATTTGCCTTTTCGTCCTGTATATATTTATTCTATACATGTGGATATCGACAAGTTAAGAAGGCAGATTAAGCACAATTGCGATGTGTCGGATGCCAGGTTCTGGGGGTTTTACTCCATTTGCGGGATGCTTATGAGGATTCGCCAGTTGTATATGCACGAACATGCCCTTATGCCCTGGGACACTGTCTCAAACGAACTTATCCTGCCCTGGATCTCCGAACAAGAGGCCAAGTGGGATCGCATGGAAGATGAACAATTCGGAAATATCCAGATAGACGGAGTCCAATTTACACCGTTCGATGTTGAAGGCGTTAACGCAAGGCTCAATCCCCACGGCATCCTCTATGGGGCCGGACTTGGCCTTCACCATAAGCCTACATTCTTTCTTGGAAGATTATTAAATATATCCACAATCAATAACTGCACCGTTTACATCACCGGCGAGGAGTTTGTAAGAGACCTCTTTGCCTCCCCGGCAATGCTCCAGGGCAGTTCAATCTACGTCCGGCTGCGCCCCCTTTACTCCATTCTTTATGAGAAATTTGCCGAGCTTCAGGGACGAAAACCCAACCCCATTCTCGCTGACGCATTCCGCGGCCTCGGCCTTGACCCCAAAGCGCCTGTTACAGATGATTTTCCCGCGCGCTTCACTGCTCTGGCCGCCGATGTCTCTAAGATATTGATCGCCCACGAGGCAGCCGAGTATGTCGAAGACGCTGCAGCGAATACATGGATTGAGATTCTTGACGGCTCAAAGAGCAGATTTGTCGAAATTTACATCAGGGCGATGAAAGACCTCCTTGCCGATACGTCGCAGGCCGGTCCGCTCAGACATATTATAGATACACAGGACAAGGCCATGCTGGCCTTTTACGTGGCCCTCTTAGATAATGCAAGAATAGAGCTTTTCCCCGAAATCACACCCGCTTACGAGGAATTCTCCGCAACTGGCAATTGGCAATCCATAGAATACGCCCGCGGCACTGCCTACGCCAGGGCAAAAAAGTTCAGGCAAGACACACTTTCCCTGTGGAAAACCGATCCCGACACAGACATAATTGAGACCCATATCAAGTCCTTTCTTAAGAACATAAAAGATGCTTTATAAGGCATATATAGGTTATAATTAAACGACTATGGCCAAAAGAAGAATAAACCTGCAGGAGGCAATCGCAACGGCTATCGCCCTCTACTCCAATGATGAGATTGAAAAGCCAAATGCCGGCATTAAGCAGGAAAATAACAAAACTACCGAGGCAATGGCAGCCCCGCCACCCTGCCCCAATATAATCAAAGAGGACGCCAAATGACAGATGAATCAAGGACGAAGGCCGATTTAATCGACGAACTCCGAGTGCTGAGGCGCAGGAACTCCGCCCTGGAGGAATCCCTCCAAAAGTGCGTCAACTGCGAGGCCAGCCTCAGAGAGAGCGAGGTCAGGTTTCATATAATGGCAGACTCCGCCCCCGTATTCATCTGGATGTCAGACACCGGCGGTACGCGCTGGTTTTTTAATAAAGTATGGCTTGACTACACAGGCAAGACCGTAGAAGAGGAGAAAGACGACAAGTGGATGCTTAACATTCACCCCGATGATGTCGAAGGCTTTCGAGAGTCTTACGCCATGGCAATCGGCATACAACAACCGTTTAAGCTGGACTACCGGCTGAGGCGCAAGGACGGTGTTTACCGTTGGGTGCTGGATACGGGGACACCCCGATTCACGCCGGATGGTATGTTTGCAGGATTTATCGGCTCATGCGTCGGCATCTCGGAAAGAAAGGAGGCAGAGGAACAGCTTCAGCATATCGCGCACTTTGATTTGTTGACCGACCTGCCCAACAGATTTCTGTTCTTTGACCGTATCAACCAGGCCATAGAACAGGCCAAACGCTATAACCACAAGGTTGCCCTGTTGTTTTTAGACCTGAACCGGTTTAAATCGGTAAATGACACACTTGGGCATCACGCCGGAGACGCCCTCCTCAAAGAAACCGCCAAAAGGCTCTCCAGCTGTGTACGCCATGCCGATACGGTTGCCCGAATGGGCGGAGACGAGTTCAACATTATCCTGTCAAGAGTAAACGAGCGGCAGGATGTCCAATCAGTGGCGGGAAAAATAATAGACGCACTGGCGGTACCTTTTTACATAGACACAATCAAGTGTTCAATCGGCGTTAGTATCGGCATCAGCATGTTCCCCGTGGACTCATCCGATGCCGACACATTGATTCAAAAGGCCGACAAGGCCATGTACAAGGCCAAGTCATCCGGTGAGAGTTCTTATTGTTTCAGTTGAACTATGACTCTGAAATAGAAGCGCTAAAGAGGGAAAACCTCCTTCGGATTGTCAGAGACAGGGACTGCCCCGTAGAGAGGACAATTATAACCGGAGGGAGCAGGCTCCTCAATTTCTCCTCAAACGACTACTTGGGCCTTGCCTCAAACGCTGGATTAATTGAGGCGGCAAAAAAGGCCCTTGATAGTTTTGGCCACGGCGCAGGGGCCTCAAGGCTCCTTAGCGGAGGCTCCTCTATACACGCACTTTTGGAAGAGAAGACCACCTCATTCAAAGGCACGGAAAAAGCGGTACTGTTTAACTCCGGCTACGCCGCAAACACCGGGGCAATCCCCGCTCTGGCCGATGGGCGCTTCGCCATCTTCAGCGACGAACTCAACCACGCCAGCATTGTCGACGGCTGCAGGCTCAGTCCCGCAAAAAAGTGTATCTATAAACACAACGACCTTAACCACCTTGAGCCGCTATTGAGTAAATCCCGCAGCGCATATAAACTCGTCATAACCGAATCCGTATTCAGTATGGACGGCGACATTGCCGATATTTATAATCTGGTTGTCTTGTGCGACAAATACGGCGCGGCCCTCTATATAGACGACGCACACGCAACCGGGGTCTTAGGCAATGGCAGAGGCTCAGTTGCGCATTTTAACGTGGTGCAAACAAACAATATAATTCAAATGGGGACATACTCAAAGGCCCTTGGCTCAGTTGGAGGTTTTGCTGCCGCCTCAGCCTCAGTCGTCGATTATTTATTTAATACCGCGAGGACTCTTATGTATTCGACAGCACTGCCCGCCTCGGCAGCTGCGGCGTCCGTTGCGGCAATTGATTATATCGGGGCACACCCTGAGGCGCTTACCAGGCTCCGTGAAAACATTATGGCCTGCCGGCGAATGCTTATAGCTAAAGGATTCCCGGTAACTCTGGATGAGACGCCGGTTATCCCCATCGTTTTCAGCTCGGCCAAAGAGGTCTTACACATATCCCAATGTCTGATTGAAAATGGCATATATGCCCCAGCCGTAAGGCCGCCGACGGTGAAAACGCCGCGAATCAGGATTTCCATTTCAGCTGCCCATAAAAAAGAGGACATCGAGCGCCTCGTAAATACGCTCTCTGAGTCCGTATAGGTGCCGGTGTCTCTGGTTACCGGTGCATCGGGTGGCATTGGCAGGGCCATCTGCCTAAGGCTCCTGCAAGACGGCCATAACGTCATCGCCCACTATAACTCTGCCGACGTAAGATTCATCGGCGATTTCGCCGGACACACCGCGAGCGTATTCCCCGTAAAGGCAGATTTGAGAAATAATGCTGAAATAGAACAACTATCAAAACTGGTAGAAACCCGCTGCGGCTATGTCGACCATGTCATTAGCGCCGCCGGGGCCGCCGCCGATGGCTTAATAATCAACTACCCTGAGAGCACATGGGACGAAGTAATAGACATAAATCTGAGCGGCTGCTTCAGGGTTATCAGGGCAATGCTGCCCTTATTAATCAAGGCAAACGGGGGGCATATAATAACAATATCCTCACTCTCGGCAGTTAAGGGTACACCGGGGCAGTGTGCCTATAGCGCATCGAAGAGCGCGCTGCTTGGCCTTACATATTCGCTGGCAAAGGAGTTGTCGCCACACAATATAAGGGTGAATGCCGTGATGCCGGGCTATATTGGGACAACTATGGGGCTGGCTAACCCAAGGGCACTTGAGCGTGCCAAATCAGACAGCGTGCTTGATACGTTGTCTGACGCGGAGGAGGCCGCCGGGCTGGTCTTATTTATACTTAGTACAAAGACCGTTACGGGGCAGGTCTTTACGCTGGATAGCAGGCTGATATGAAGGGATTTTTCATCACCGGCACGGACACCGGCGTGGGAAAGACCGTAGTGAGTGCCCTAGTTGCTGTCCTGCTCATTGAAAACGGTTTTAGCGTGGCGGTAAGAAAGCCCATTGAGACTGGCAGCAATACCCCCTGCGACGGCCTTTTCTTAAAAAATATTACAGGCACGCCCGACGGCCTTGACGTAATAACGCCCATACGTTTTACGCATCCGCTTGCCCCTCTGGCGGCGGCCCAACTTGAGAACAAGGCGATAGACATCGACGAAATAATCAGGGCTTTCGACGGCATCAGTAACACCTCAATTGCCATAGTTGAGGGTATAGGGGGGCTGCTCGTCCCGATTACGAAAGACTTCTTTGCAGCCGATCTGATAAAGAGACTTGCCCTTCCCGCTATACTTGTCTCATCGAATAAACTTGGCACTATCAACCACACACTGCTCTCGCTTGAGTATATGAAACACAACGGCATCGAAGCGGCAGGCATAATCTTTAACAATAATAACATCGGCAGAGATGACATATCGGTAGACACAAATATTGAGCTGATAAGGCAATTAACCGGTGTGCCGGTAATCGCAGCCGTGCCTTTTCTTGAGGCAATAAATTATAATACGTTAGCAGCCGTCTCAAAGACGGTGAATTATGATATAATCAGGGGATTTCTATAAAATGAAGAGGAAAAATAAATGATAAACATGATATTAAACAAGATATTCGGTACAAAGAACGAGCGGGAGCTGAAAAAGCTGTTCCCCCTGGTGGATGAAATCAACGCCCTTGAGGCGGAGATTGCCTCAAAGACGGACGACGAACTAAGGGCGAAGACAGCAGAGTTTAAGGGCCGCCTGGAAAAAGGCGAGACACTGGATGAGATGCTCAACGAGGCATTCGCCGTGGTCAGAGAGGTCTCAATGCGCACCGTCGGCATGAGACACTTCGACGTGCAGCTTATCGGAGGCATGGTGCTCCACCACGGGACGATTGCCGAGATGAAGACCGGAGAGGGCAAGACCCTCGTCGGCACACTGCCCGTATATCTCAATGCCCTTGACGGCCGTGGCGTGCACGTTGTGACGGTAAATGATTACCTTGCCCGAAGGGACACCCAGTGGATGGGGCCGATATACCATTTCCTCGGCCTCTCGGTAGGGGTAATTCAGCACGATGATTCGTTTCTTTACGACCCGGCATATAAGTCCGAGTATGAAAAAAACGATTATCTCAGGCCGTGTTCGCGCCAGGAGGCCTACCATGCCGACATAACATATGGGACAAACAACGAATTCGGCTTTGACTATTTAAGGGACAACATGAAGTATGAGCTTCAGGACTATGTCCAGCGTGAGCTGAACTACGCCATCGTCGACGAGGTTGACAGCATTCTGGTGGACGAGGCCCGAACGCCTCTGATAATCTCCGGCCCTTCAGAGGATTCCACGGACAAGTACTACAATATAAACAGGATAATCCCCAAGCTGGTTAGAGACACGGATTTTACGATAGATGAAAAGACGAAAAACGCAATCCTCACCGAGGAGGGCGGCGTGCACGCGGAGCGTCTGCTCGGGGTTGACAACCTCTTTGACCCTGTTAATATAGAACTTGTGCATCATGTCCTGCAGGGCCTGAAGGCGCACCATCTATACAAAAGGGATGTGGATTATGTCATTCAGGATGGTGAGGTGTTGATTGTAGATGAATTCACCGGGCGTCTGATGCCCGGGCGGCGCTGGTCTGACGGCCTCCATCAGGCGATTGAGGCAAAGGAGGGCGTAAAGATTGAGAGCGAAAACCAGACACTTGCTACGATAACCTTTCAGAACTACTTCAGGATGTACAACAAACTGGCCGGCATGACAGGTACGGCCGATACCGAGGCGGAGGAGTTCGGAAAGATTTACAACCTCGACGTAATGGTAATCCCGACAAATAAACCTATGTCCAGAGTGGATATGCCCGATTCAATATATAAGACTGAGCAGGCCAAATTCAATGCCGTAACGGCCGACATAAGCAACTGCCACCAGAATGGCCAACCCGTGCTGGTAGGAACTATTTCCATAGAGAAGTCCGAGGTGCTCTCAAGAGAGCTGAAAAAGGCAAAAATCCCTCACAGCGTGTTAAACGCAAAATATCACGAGAAAGAGGCGGAGATAATCGCCCAGGCCGGCAGAAAAGGAGCCGTTACGATAGCCACAAACATGGCCGGGCGTGGTACGGACATAGTCCTTGGCGGCAACCCCAGGGGGATAGCCCATGATATGCTGAAAGAGATAAAGGACTACACGCCTGAGCAGTTCAAAGATGCGCTTGGCAGGGCTGAGCAGCTCTGCGCTGAGGAGAAGTACCAGGTCATTGAGGCCGGAGGATTGTATATCCTGGGTACTGAGCGCCACGAGGCCAGACGCATAGACAACCAGTTGAGGGGACGCTCAGGAAGGCAGGGTGACCCGGGCGCGTCGAAGTTTTACTTATCGCTTGAGGACGACCTGATGAGGATATTCGGTTCGGACAAGATATCCGGGCTGATGAGCCGCCTGGGAATGGAAGAAGACGTGCCGATTGAAAACTCAATGGTCTCAAAGGCGATAGCCAACGCCCAGAAGAAGGTCGAGGCACACAACTTTGACATAAGAAAGCACCTGCTTGAGTATGACGACGTGATGAACAAGCAGCGAACGGAGATATACTCCTTCAGAAAGGAGATCCTGAGCGCGGAGTCTCTGAAAAACAAGGTAACGGACATGATAAAGGACACAGTGGAAGACCTGATAGCGGCACACTGCCCCGAGGACACATACGCGGAGGAATGGGATATGAACGCCCTCTGGGACTCGGCATACGGGGTATTTGAGATCCCCCGGAATTACCTGAAGGAGACCCTTGGCGAGGCCGCCAATTTAAACGTCATAAGGGAAAAGTTATCTGAGCTGGCCGCGCACCACTATGAAGAGAAGGAAAGAAACACGGCCCCCGGCGTAATACGCTACCTTGAGAAGGTCACGCTGCTGCAAATACTTGACACACAGTGGAAAGACCACCTGTTGGCGATGGACCACCTGAAAGAGGGCATCGGACTGAGGGGATACGGGCAAAAAGACCCATTAGTAGAATACAAAAAAGAGGCCTTTGACATGTTTGCCGATCTGACCTACAGAATAACGTCGGAGTTTCTAAGCCGCATGTTCCACATACAGATACATTCAGAAGACCAAGCGCTCGCAACGGCAGCGGCGGCTCCGAAAAAACAGCAGATATTCTACAACCGGAGCGACTCGGAAAGCGTCCAGGTGGTAAGAAAAGGTAGAAAGACCGGCAGAAACGACCCCTGCACCTGCGGAAGCGGCAGAAAGTTTAAGAAATGCTGCGGCCGCGGCGAATAGACACTTTCTTAGAAGAACGGCAGCCGGAGAAGAGAAATGTATAAGATTAATCAAGTAAGTATAGGCGGATTCCGCAGATTGCAGAAAATCAATCTGCCAATGAAGCCTTTTAATGTTTTTATAGGCGCCAATGGCGTCGGCAAGACCTCTTTTCTGGACGCGTTGTCTCTGCTGTCCGCTTCGGCTTCGGGAATGTTGAATAAAACCCTATCGGATTCTGGGGGTATCGCAAATATATTGACACGTGGTAAGATTGAGGAAATTGGTTTTTTCGTTAACATGGAGGTACCGCTACTTAAACCCCTCTATTACGAACTTCTTCTCAAACCAATGGGCACCGGATACTCCATTTCACATGAGCTTCTGTCACAAAATGGGGATGTGGCATCAGCGCATATCTTATCCTCAAACGACGATATCTATTACTACGAAATTAACGAGAGAAAATTAGTTCGCCCGTCATGGGAACATAATCCACTTGAAACATCTCTTTCCCAGGTACCGAAGATGTACAGACAACCGGAGGAGTTTCGGCGCATTCTGGCAAACACAACTTATTATCATGAGCTTAACGTAGGGTTGCGAGCACCGATAAAACTGCCTCAACAAATGAAGCCCGCTACATTGCCGGGGGCGGCAGGGGAAGACATCATCCCATACCTTTATACTCTCAGGGAAAGCGACAGGGATCGTTTTGATGTAATTACAGATACCCTGCACGCTGCCTTTCCCGGCTTTCAGGAGCTGAATTTTCCCCCCGTTGGGGCTGGCGTTCTGACTATGACCTGGAAAGACAGGAATTTTGCCAGACCTATGTACATGCATGAACTGTCCGAGGGTACACTGCGTTTTCTGTGGCTTGTGTCGTTGCTTCAAAGCCCCCCACCCTCGACCATTACCATGATAGATGAACCGGAAGTGAGCCTGCACCCTGAACTATTAAGTCTTCTGGCTGGCCTCATGCGTGAGGCATCTCAAAGAACTCAATTGATTGTTGCCACGCATTCCGACAGATTTCTTCGTTTTTTGAGGCCGGAAGAGGTAGTTGTAATGGACATCGCCGAAGACGGATGCGCGGCGGCAACACGGGCAGATACACTTGACCTGGACAAATGGCTAGACGAATATAGCTTTGATGAAGTGTGGCAGATGGGACAGATGGGGGGCAGGTCATGAGGATTGCCTTAATCGTCTAAGGTGAAACAGAGAAGGTGTTTATTCCCATCTTGCGGGATTTCTTGAAAAACCGGCTGTCCGGTCAGATGCCAAACATTAACACCGCGCCGCAACATGGCAGGATACCTCATGGAGATAAACTGAAACGTATAGTAACCAATCTCCTGAGCGGATCAAATCCGGTTGATCATGTAATCGCATTAACCGATGTGTATACCGGCATCGAACCTCCGATTTTTAACAATGCCAAAGACGCCAAAGATAAAATGCGCAGTTGGGTAGGCGATGAGCCAAGGTTTCATCCACACGCCGCTCAATATGATTTTGAGGCCTGGCTGCTCCCATACTGGCCGACGATTCAACAACTGGCAAGGCACAATCAGACCGCTCCCGCTGGAAATCCTGAGACGATAAACCATAACAATCCACCCGCGCATCGGATAAAAGATATCTTCAGAACTGGCAACGTCCGCAGCTATGTGAAGCCGCGTGATGCAAGGAAAATCCTCGAAAAAAACAACCTCATGGATGCAGTTGATGCCTGCAATGAATTAAAGGAGTTCGTCAATACGATTATATCAATATCCGGCGGAAAGCTCATTCCATAGATGATGGAGAGTTTTCATCTTCCCTTTTTTGTGGCTGTTCACTCAAAACTTTCTTTCAATAAACCCGTAAATTCAGATATACTACCTGATGTGTAATCCGCTATACGCGGTAAGACAATCGGTACTAAATGGGGGGGTATTTATGGGGACAGCAGTGGGAGCACACAGTACAGGCAAAAGAAAGATAATCTACACGGCTTTATTCTTCATACTATTGGCGATTAGTCTGCCGGGCACTGTGGTATATGCCGGGGAGCGCGCTGTGGTTGAGCACTTCTCTCCTCAGGGCGCGGCCAAGGATGTCAGGCAGGTGACAGCGCGATTTTCAGAGCAGATGGTCTCCTTCGGCGACCCGCGTGTTGAGTCCCCCTTTGATGTCGACTGCCCCGAAAAAGGCTCTGCCAGGTGGATAGACTCTAAGAACTGGGCATACGATTTCGACGAAGGCCTATCCTCTGGCGCCATATGTACATTCACACTTAAGCCATCGGTTAAGACCCTCTCAGGCACCCCCATTGAAGGAAAGAACAGCTTTACCTTCTCAACCGGAGGGCCAAATGTACTTGCCTCAGAACCACCGGAAGGAAGCCTCTGGATTGATGAAAAACAGGCATTTGTCCTCTACCTTGACGGTGTGCCCGATGAGTCCTCAATCCCTGAGCATGTCCACTGCACCGTTGCCGGCATTAAGGAACGCATAGGAGTTACGTTGATTCAAGGCAACGTCAAGGAGGATATAATACAGGCGGCGGCCCCGATGTTAAGCGGCTATAAGTTATATGATAAAAGCGCGTCGGGCTCCCCAAAGGTGCCGGTTAAAAACCTCGTAGTCCTCCAGTGCAACCGCACTGTCCCATCGGCAAAAGAGTTTAAACTCATCTGGGGAAAGGGTGTGAAATCCAAAAGCGGCATCGCCTTAGACACGGACCAGGTACTTCATTTTAAGACGCAGGAGCCATTTACAGCCAAATTTCGCTGCCTTAAGGAGAGGGCCACCTCTGCCTGCATCCCCATAGCCCCTATGACACTGATATTTTCCGCACCCATAGATAAAAAAACTGCAAGCCAAATCGTTATAAAAGGCGAAGACGCAAAGCTCTGGAGGCCCAAACTCAACATCGAAGACGAGGAAGACCCGGAATATATAAGAAGGTTAGTCTTTAACGGGCCATTCCCCGAGAGCGCGTCATTCAGCATAGTGCTTCCCGACGCCCTAAAGGACGAGACCGGCAGGACGCTCTCCAACCGCGGTAATTTTCCGTTAAAAATCAAGACAGACGCCTATCCGCCTCTGGCAAAGTTCGCCTCACGCTTTGGAATTATCGAACAAAAGGCGGGTGCCCTCTTACCCATTACCGTTAGAAACATCGAGCAGGAGATAAAACTCTTTCTGTTAAATCCGGAGGCAAAGGCAAGAGCAGACGAGGCAAAAACAGAACCTAAACCCGAAACTGAAAAAGATACCCCTAAGGGCAGCGTTTCTGGCAAGATACAGAAAGTCCCCGCCTCCTCTGAGGAGGAGATCATAAGATGGCTGAAAAAAACTGCCGCTTCAGTGCGCGAAAAGCCGCTGCTTAAACAGGCCACCGGCGCGAAGTCATTCACACTACCCAAGCCGGGCGGCACAAAGGCCTTCGAGGTCATGGGCATCCCATTAAGCGGTACGGGGCTTTATGTCGTAGAGGTTGAGAGTGCCATATTGGGCAGCCATCTGCTTGCAAACCAGCGGCCTATGTATGTGCAGGCTGCGGCGTTGGTGACGAATCTCTCCACGCATTTTGTCTGGGGCAGAGAGTCCTCGTCTGTGTGGGTGACAACACTGGATAAGGGCGAGCCGGTTAAAAACGCGGATGTCACACTGAGAGACTGTACCGGCAAGGCCATATGGCAAGGGAAGACCGCCGAGGACGGCCTTGCAAAGATAAATAAATCCCTGCCGTCTTCCAGCGAACTTCCAAGCTGCCGCCAAACAATGAACTGGGCAGAAAACTCAAACGTACTGGACATAACTTCGGGAATGTTTGTCTTTGCC
The DNA here is from genome assembly GCA_002753305.1 of Nitrospirae bacterium MYbin6. Taxonomy (GTDB): domain Bacteria; phylum Nitrospirota; class Thermodesulfovibrionia; order Thermodesulfovibrionales; family Magnetobacteriaceae; genus Magnetominusculus. The sequence goes on along the minus strand of PEAC01000032.1, from coordinate 3,476 downwards.
AGGACACACGACGACCTCACGTTCACCCATACCTCGTGGCACAGGGGCATTGAACCATGGCGCTTTAAACTGGCCAATGGATATGAATACAACAGAAATGAGCCTATCGTACATACGGTCTTTGACCGCACATTGCTGCGCGCCGGGCAGACCCTTCACATGAAACACGTCATAAGAAAACATACTATGAATGGCTTTGAGTTCGTCCCGGAGGGTAACAGGCCCGAAAAGGCAATTATTGTCCACGCTGGCTCTGGAAAGGAGTTTCCATTCCCTCTGAAATGGAACGACGACGGGACTGCCGGGACAACCTGGACAATCCCTGAAAACGTAACAAACGGCCACTATGAAGTATATCTTTATACAAAAGCAAAACCCTACGAAAAGAGGCAGTTATCCGGGGATTTCAACATCGAAGACTTCAGAGTGGTGATGATGAAGGCGGCAGTCCAGGGACCGTCAGCACCGCTCATCAGGCCAAAGGAGGCCGGCCTCGACATAACAGTCTCATACCTTTCCGGTGGCGGCGCGGCAGATTTGCCGGTCAAACTGCGCGCCGAACTTGAGCCTAAGACTATCTCAATCCCCGGTGTAGAGGGGTTTACCTTCGCCGGACAGGCCGTAAAAGAGGGAATTGAGACACACGACGTTAACCAGTATGGTCACAACGCCGCAGAGGACGATGACGATGGCGAGACTGAGGCCGCACCACATGGCAGCAAACAAATCAAGCTTCAGGCCATTGAGCTAAATCTCGACAAAAACGGCACAGCTAAGGCCACGCTTAAGGATATCCCTGAAATAACCACCCCGCACGACATCAGGGCCGAATTCGAGTTCAGAGACCCTAACGGCGAGATTCAAACCGTACCGTCGACTATTCCGGTCTACCCATCCTCGCTCTTAGTAGGCATAGAGCCGTCGGATTGGGCAGAGTCTAAGAAATCCCTCAAGTATAAGGTCTTAGTGCTTGGTATTGATGGAAAGCCCAGGTCAAATATAGCCGTTGATGTCGACATATTTAAAAAGAGGGTATATTCCCACAGAAAACGCGTTGCAGGCGGGTTCTACGCATACGAAAACATCGATGAGGTAAAAAAGGCAGGACGCCACTGCTCAGGCAAGACCGACGACAAGGGCCTTTTATTGTGCGATGCCCCATCACCGGCTACTGGCAGGATAATCATCCAGCCGGAGGTAAAGGACGAAAGTGGAAGGACGGCTGTTACAAATACCGAGGTCTTTATCGCCGGCAAAGAGGACGAATGGTTCGAGGGCAGAAACGATGACCGCATCGACCTGCTGCCTGAGTCCAAGCGCTATGAAGCCGGTGACACGGCAAAGTTTCAGCTGAGAATGCCCTTTAAAGAGGCAACGGTACTTGTCACAGTAGGGCGTGAAGGCGTCATGGATACATATGTTAAGACAGTCACCAGGGATAAACCGGTTATTGAGATACCGATAAAGAAGAACTACGCGCCGAATGTCTATGTATCCGCCCTTGCCATAAGGGGCCGTGTGGACGACGCCAAACCAACCGCACTCTTTGACCCCGGCAAGCCTGCCTTTAAGCTGGGCATCGCGGGAATAGACGTCGGCTGGAGGCCGCACGAGCTTAAAGTCGCCGTTACGACTGACAAACAGGTGTATAAGGTAAGGCAGGAGGCAAAGGCCAAAGTAAAGGTGCTTGATGCCGACGGCAAGATGCCACCCAAGGGCAGCTCTGTAACCATCGCAGCCGTTGACGAGGGCCTGCTGGAGCTAAAACCGAATCTGAGCTGGAAACTCCTTGAGGCGATGATGAAGAAACGGCCATATGAACTTGAGACCTCGACCTCTCAGGCAGTAGTCATAGGGAAGCGGCACTTTGGGCGTAAATCGCTCCCACAAGGCGGTGGCGGCGGAAAGAACACCACTCGTGAGCTGTTTGACACACTTATCCTCTGGAAGGCAACCCTGAAGCTCGACGAAAACGGCGAGGCCTCGGTCAACGTCCCGCTAAATGACTCGCTCACTGCCTTTAAGATTGTTGCCATTGCCACAGGGGGCACAGGGCATTTCGGAACCGGCGAGACATCCATCAGGACTACTCAGGACCTGATGATTTTCTCCGGGATTCCATCGCTCGTGCGCAATGGAGATAAGTTTATCGCAGGCTTTACGGTTAGAAACACCACAGAAAAACCAATCGACGCTGCCGCCAGCTGTGGAACCAATGCCGCCAACTGTGGAACCAAAAGTAGAACCTACTATTTTATCTTGAGTTTTCGTGGAATAAGACAATGTGGAAGCTATTTCATCAGCTGTAGCAACTCCAACCAACATCACACAACTAATTACAACTAAAAATATACATTTCTTACTAACTTGAGAGTACCAATTATTAACAAGCATTTTTTCCTCCTTTTTAGTGCATCCCTTAAGTACACTCTTGTCATGACAAAAAACTGCCATGTTTAAGTTTCAGCAAGTCCTTACATTCTCTCGACAAGCTCAGGATGCCTGAAGGGTTAGGAATCATCCTGAGCCTGTCGAAGGATGACAACAAATGTCATGGTTATTTTGTTACAGGCCTTTAGCCCAACCCCAAAAAGGGGTGGCCGTTCCCTCTGAAACCGTGTTCTCCTCCTTTTTTCATTTCTCAACCCAAACGTAATTGTTCAGCAGTATGCTACCCTACCACAATCCTTAATCAATGTAAAGGTTTTTCCCACAAAACATTTCTCGCTCCCCTATCAGAAAAGCGGCGAGATTAGACATTTTTCATTTAAGCACTTCTAACTTGTTGTTGGGTATCTCGCCAAACATCTCCGGGTTATATAGGGCCTCTACCCTTGTCGTGGGCATCTGAAATACGCCGTCGTTATTCAGCCTTACCGTGTAGGAGACAGACCAGCTGCCCTTGGGTACGTATTCGTAATATATCTTTACACCCTCAAAGGTAAACTCCTTATAGGCCTCCCAGGCGCCGGTATATTTTGCCTTTTTCTCCGACTTTCTGAGCATTGCCGAATCGCTTCTCCAAAAGATACGAATCCGTACCGGTAACGGGCATAAGCACGGCACAGTTGGATAAAAACACGTTTAACACCGACTGGGAGAAATCCCCAAAGGGCAGCACCGGCGGACTCCCCTGGCCACAAGACAAGAAGTCGCAGCTCAACGTCTCACACAAAGGCACTGGGAAGCCCTGGGCAACCATTCAAAGCCTTGTGGCTATACCGCTAACTAAACCCCTGAGCAGCGGCTATAAAATCGAAAAAATAATCACCCCCGTCTCGCAAAAGACTAAGGGCAAGTGGACAAAGGGCGATGTCTACACGGTGGAGCTAAAGCTGGAGGCACAGGCCGACATGACCTGGGTTGTGGTAAACGACCCCGTACCCACCGGGGCGACGATTCTGAACCGTGGGCTTGGGCGCGATTCGGCAATGCTCAGAAAGTCGGAGAAAAAGGCAAAATATACCGGCGCCTGG